>NZ_JBSFQI010000018.1:0-96616 GCF_053588635.1 Gordonia sp. NPDC003425
GCCCCAACCCCGGCCAATACACCACCCGCATCATCGACGACGGCCCCGACACCGGCCGCGTGGCCTGGCAACTCAACACCCACCCCGGCATGCCCCCCAACCCCGAACACATCAACCGCCACCCCGACATCGGCGCCGTATTCGCCGAGACGTTGGATGCGGTTCGAGCCGACATCCACGGCCCACCCCCCGAGCAGCATTCGCCACCAGACGATCCACCCACCACACCCGACGAGGGCCTACCCGACGAGCCCCCACCCGCACACGAATCCGAGATCGAATCCACCCTGGAATCGATGCTCTACCACCAACGGATCGCACACATCTCCACCCACAGCCACGTGACCTACACCCACACCCCCGACGGAACCGACATCGTCCGACTCCACCACGCCGGATAGCTCCAGAGTGCGGCCGGTTCAGAGGTTGCCGCCTGCCGCCGGCGGGGCGGCTGCCGCGGCCGACGCGGTCGAGTTGAATTCGCGCTCGACGAAGTTCTCCAGGTCGAACAGGTTGCCTTGTGCGCGTTCGGCGATCGTCTGCAGCGTGGTCATCGTGGCCACCTCCTCCACCTGCTCCTTGAGGAACCACTGCATGAACTGCTCGCCGAGGTAGTCACCCGAATCGCGGGCCGACTTGGCCAGGTCGACGATCTGCTGGGTGACCGACCGCTCCTGCGCCAGTGCCAGCTCGATCGGCGACTTGTAGTCGCTGAAAGTGGTTCGCGGCGGCTCGATCCCGGGAATCTCGACGTCCATGTCGCGATCCAGGAAGTACTGCACGATCATCATCGCGTGATTGCGTTCCTCGACGGCCTGCGAGTAGAAGTGCTTGGCCAACTGCGGCATGTCGTGGTTGTCGTAGTACACGGCCACCGCGATGTACTGCTGTGAGGCGAAGAACTCGTGGCCGATCTGGTCGTGGAGCAATTGGTGGAACTTGGTGCGCTCGGTACCGGTCATCTGTCTGATGGTATCGGCTCTCACGCGGCCGGAAAGATCAGTCATGGCTTACTGAGGCCAGGCTGGGCTTTAAAAGGGGCTGGGCCCCGGTCAGCCGATGGCGCCGCCGTTGTTGGAGATCAGATCCTCCGGGATCCGTTGGCCCGAGCGGATACTGGCGAAGAACCGTTCGGTGTCGTCGTCGACCAGCAGGGAGTCGCCGTCGTCGGTGGATGCCGAGCCGCCGTTCGGTGTGGTGGTGGTGATGGGGTCGCTGCGTAGCCACCACGCCAGGAAGGCCAGGTTCCAGATGTGGGTGCTCTCGTCGACGGTGAGACTGTCGGCCGCTCCGCTGACGAACGGGAACAGCCGGAATGGGTTGAGCAGCACCGATGGACTGGTGGCCTTCGCCATCAGTGCGGCGAGGAACTTGCGTTGATTGACGACGCGCTCGAGGTCGGCGTTGGGGAAGGCTCGGGTGCGAACCAATCCGAGCGCCTGACGGCCGTTGAGTTTCTGGCATCCCTTGGGCAGATTGAGACCGGCCTTGGGGTCGTTCAGTGGCTGATCGAGGCAGATGGTTACTCCGCCAACGGAATCCACCAGGGTGTCGAAGCCGCCGAACCCGATCTCGGCAAAATGGTCGATGCGGATACCCGACAACTGTTCGACCGTCCGGGTGAGTAGCTGCGGGCCGCCGAAGTTGTAGGCGGCGTTGATCTTGTGTTGTCCCTGACCGGGAATCGGCACGTAGAGGTCGCGCGGGATGCTGATCAGCGCAGCCTTTCCCGACGGGGGCTTGTACACGAGCATGATGGTGTCGGTGCGGGACCCGTCGCTGTCTCCGGTGGACAGGTCACGTTTCTGTTCGGCGGACAGATCCGAGCGGGAATCGCTGCCGACGATGAGCCATGTGGTGCCGGGGGTGTCGGCGGGTCGTCCGGCGTAGCTCGGCAGCGCGTCGACCCGGTTCAGCTGGCTGTCGTAGTAGAAGAGCAAACCGACCGTGCCGAGCACGATGACGAGCAACAGGATGAGGATGATGCGGCCCAGGCGCCGCGGCCGGCGTAGCCGCGGCAGCCGGGCCCGCCGCCGCGGTGCGGGTGCAGGCGGTTCGGCGGGTCGGGTACCTCGTCGCGGTGACCTCGGCGGCGCGGCCGATCCTGCACGCGATCCGTCTCTGTGACGATCGGGTTCCCTGTTCGGTACGCGTTCCCGCGGCACCGGCTCAGGCTTTTGGGTGGGCGCGTAGCCCACGGCCCCCGCCGATGCTCCGCCTCTCGTCGACCTGCCCGCCGCGGCCGACCCGCCCGGCGCAGCCGACCAGGCGCGGGGCGGGTGATAGTCGTCGTGGCGGCGCGGTGGCGTGCGCCGGGTGGGGTCGTCGCCGCCGGACATGACGGTCGGCGGCTCCGGCGGCAACGTCCGCTCGCTCCGGTGCACCGGTGGTCGTCGCTCCGGCGGCACCTGTGCGGGTGGTACACGCGGAGGCGGTACCCGAGGGGGTGGTACATGTCGGGTCGGGTCAGGCGAGCCGTCCCGTCGCGCCTGCTGTCCGGGTGCCGAGTTTCTGGGCGCCGGGTTTCTGGGTGCCGGGTTTCTGGGCGCCGAGTGCCTGGGTGACTGATTTCCGGGCATCTGTCCCGGCATCGCATTCCTGGGCGGCTCTTGTCTCGGCGGCTCTTGTCTCGGCGGCTGATATCCCGGCGGCTGGTCTCGGGGCATCGAATGGCGGTGTGGCGGGGGTGGGGGAGCCGGATTGCGGCCAGGTGGGGGAGACGCAGCGCCGCCGCTGCGTCGCACCTGGCGCGGATCTGGCTCGTTCATCCCATCAAATGTACGCATGGCCCTTGCGCCGACCCGTCATTCAGGCAGCGGAGCATTTCAGCCCACCCAGCCGAGATGGTCGTGCAGCAGGGCATATCCGACAAAGGCCACCACATCCATCAGCGTGTGCGCGATCACCAGCGGCCACACCCGCGCCGTCAGCTGGAAATACCGTCCGAACACCACACCCATCGCGAGATTGCCCAGCCCGGCACCCACACCTTGATACAGGTGATAGCCGCCGCGCAGCACCGCGCTCGCGGCCAGCGACGAATTCTCCCCCCAGCCGAGTTGGCGCAACCGCGTGATGAAGTAGGCCACGACGACGATCTCCTCGGCCGCGGCGTTGCCGGCGGCGAGCAGCACCCACATCGGCCACCGCCACCACGCGCCCTCGACCTCACTGGGCACGAGATGGGCATTGGCGCCCAGCGCGCGGGCCAGTGCCACCAGGCCGAGACCGGGCAGTCCCACCGCAGCGGCCAGCAGTAGTCCCGGCGGCACGTCACGGCCGCGCGGTGGCCACGTCAACCCGACGCTGCGTAGACGTACCCCGCCGCGCCAGAGCAGATAGACACCCAATCCGGCGATCGCGACCAGCCGGACAACGCTCATCACCTGCCGGATCAGATCGATGGTCGATATGTCCGACCGGCGGGGGTTGAGTGCGACGGTCGCATTGCCCACGCCGCCCGCCATCTGCAGCTCGATGAGCGACAGCACCGCCGACAATGCCGAGAAGGCGAAGGTCAGCACGCCGACGATGACGAGCTCGACGATCAGCGCGCGGCGTTGCGTCCGATCATCGACGACCTCGACAACGCGCTGTTCCGGCGGCTGCAGTACCGCTCGCACCCGTCGGCTACGGCTACGTTCGGGCATGCAGAGCAGCGTAGCGACGAGGGTGGGATGGTGACGGGCTCAGGGCTGCCCGGCAGGCTTCGGGCACGCCGCACCCGGGAACGCCGGGATGCCGCGTCGGCAACCAACCGCGGTCACCGCGCCCAACCGCCGCGGACCGTCTTTCACCTGAAGCGCCAGCGTCAGCTCGTCGAGCACCGAATCGCGGGTCTCCGGATTCGTGGCCGTCGTAGCGAGGACGCCCCGAGCGCGTGCGAGTTCGACGAGCGCGTCGTAGACCGCGGGGAGCGCGGCCGACGTGGTGCGGTCGGGCGCGTCGAGCGAGTCGAACGGCACACCGGTTTCGTATGCGTGCCGCAGTGCATGAACTCCCTGATCGCACTCGGGATTGTTGAGGTCGACGACGAATCCGCCGAACTGTGTGCTCGGTGCCCTGATCCCCGAAGCGTCGAGGCAACGATGGTGCGATATCCGATCGGCGAGTGAATGCACGTAGATCCCCGCCCGGGCCTCGGGACCGTGGGGGCCGATGTAGCTGTCGAATTGGCCGGAGCGAATCGAACCGGACACGACCTGTGCCCCGGTTGATGTCGCGAACGGGATGGCTGCGGTCGACATGACGCTCAGCAGTCCGACGATGGGCACCGATCTTCCCGAAGTGTCTGTGTAGCAACGATTCCCGCTGGTGTAGTCCGCGTTCACCGAAGGGAGCGTGAGTCCCCCGGTGCACAGCGGCACCGAGGTTCCGGCACCGGCCAGAGCCCATCGGCGCAGGCCTGCGATCACGGGCTCGGTGCGTGCCGAGGTGACGGGATGCAATCCGTCGACCGGATGGCCGGTGGCCATCGGCACGGGAAAGTGGATGAGCAGACCGCCGGTGGGAAAGTTGGTGCGTACCAGACCGCTGATGTCCCGCGTGGTGCGCGCCGCAGCGTCGGGAACCGGTGTGCCGTCGGGGAACTTGGGGGTGAACGTGCCCAGATCGGTGGCCTCGTCGTATGCGGCGATCCAATACGCCGCGCTCGGATCGAACCCGACGACCCGCGCCATGATGTAGGTCGAGTCGGTGTGTATGAGACTCCTTGCGCCACGCGGATTACGGGATGAGACGACGGTCGTCGTCACCGCTTGTGCGAGACAAGCGGGCGGCACCGGTTCGTGCAGAGGGCAGTCCGCCGGCAGCGGTGTGCAGTTGTCGTCGTGGGCACCGGCGTAGCAGTAGTCCTCGGCGAACGCGTGCGCCCGTGGGGTGGTGCCGGCCAGGATGCCGAGTGTTGCGGCAACGATCAGGGCGGTGAGCCACACCGTCCGCGCTCCTATGGCGCCGCGACGAATGCGGTATGGGTGCGGATGCGATGTGGTACCGACCGGCTTCACGTTCGGACTGCGAGTCACGAACTGAATGATTTATGAAAAGAGTCAGTTGTGCAACCGTTCGGGTCAGAGGGTTCGCATCGATAGACTGGGCCGGTGTCCATCGCAAGCACGCCTGCGGATTCGCGAGAAAGTGGGTCGCGGGCGTCCACGCGTGATCGATTGCTCGACGTGGCTGCGGCGCACTTCGCCGGCAACGGCTTCCGCCACACGTCGCTGGCCGCGGTGGCTCGCGAGCTGTCCATCACGCCGTCGGCGATCTACTTTCATTTCGCGAGCAAGGAGCAGCTGTTCTTCGCCGCCTACGATCGGCAGGCGGCGATGCTGGCCGATGCCGTGTTCACCGAGGACCCGGAGGCCGTCGGTGACGGGTATCTGAAGGCGCTACTGCTCTCGCTGCTGGCGGCGATGCCGGACTATCCGCTGGTCATGCGCGTTGTCCGCGGCGACGAGCCGGAACTTCTTCCTCGGCTGACGAACGGCGAGGTATCGCGTCGGCTGCGCACCGCGATCGAGGTGTCCTTGGACTACGGACAGCGGGCGGGCCGTGTGCGCGCCGGGATCGATGTGGAGCGGGTGTCGCTGGGGCTCGAGTCGATCATGATGGCGTTGCTGCTGACCGCGGTGCAGACCGGAGGAGTCGGCATGGAAGTTCGCGGCGATGCGATCTCCGATGTCATCCGCCTGGCAATCGCGAGCGAGCCGCCCGGTCGGTGAGGCCCCGCACTCGAGTGATCCCCAGCCGAGTGATCCCCAGCCGAGTGATTCAGTCAGTCGGGCAGGCTGTTGAGAAACGGGCACCCGGCCAGGGTGCGCAGTGCCCGGGAGAGTTCGGCGACGTCGCCGACGGGGCGACCGAACGGCAGCCGGACGTCGGAATCCCCGGTCGAACCCTCCACGCGAAAGCGGATGCCGAATCGATCGAGTCCCAGTGGCCGCACCCGGCCCTGGCGCAGGTGGCGGGGCAGTTTGCGGGCGAGCCGCTCGATCACGTCGGAGTGCGCGGCGTCGAGGTGGCTGATCCAGTCGTGCTCGTATTCCCAGAACGGGTCGGGGACCGCGCAGGCGAGGTCGGCGGGGGCCACCGATCCCGCGCCCGCCCCGCTGGCGACCACTGCGGTGTCGATCTGCAGGCGCATCATCGAACGGCCGTGACCGATGTCGAGCAGTTCCTCGTCGGGATGGTCGGCGGCGATTTCGATGGCCAGTTCGCGCTCGAGGTCGCGCGGCACCGAGTGCAGGGTGCCGTTCAACCAGATGAGCGAGCGCACCCGCTCCCGCAGGTCGATCGGCGCGCAATCGGTCACCTCCAGCATTGCCGGCAACCCGTCGGGCGCGGTGTCGGCGGCGGTCATGGCCGGCGAATCCGTCGGGACGAGTACGAAGGCCTGGGTGTCGAAGAGATGCACCAATCCGGCCGGGGCGGGGGACGCGAGTTCGGTCGACGGATCGGGGGTTTCGATGGCCAGCATGGCGCTGCCCGCGCGGCGGCACGCGGTGGCGATCACCTCGGCGTCCGACGGTCGGTCGGTGACGGCTCGTGTCATGCGATGCTCACTCCCAGCGGTATGCGCCTCACAGGCGTGCAGGTGAAGGCAATGTAGGTAACCCTAACCTAAAGCCATGTCGCGGGTGGCGTCAACGCCTGCGGGCCCGCGCAGCGGTTGTCCTCGACTAAACTCTTGTCGTGTCAGTCTTCGCGTACTTCGGCCCAGCCGGAACCTTTACCGAGATGGCGCTGGACACGATTCTCGACGTCGAAACGCGCGTTGCGGGGGTGCCCCGCATGACCGATGACGATGAGGTTCGTAAGGAGTCTGCGTCGAGCCCGGCGGCCGCCGTGGCGATGGTGCGCAGCGGTGCGGCCGACTTCGCGTGTGTGCCGATCGAGAGCTCACTGGAGGGCTCCGTTCCGGCCACGATGGATGCCCTGGTGCCGGTGCCGCCGGGCGTCTCCGCCGGGGTGTCGCGGGTGCAGGTGGTTGCCGAGACCGTGCTGGACATCTCGTTCGCGATCGCCGCCACCAGCGCGCTCGACGCGTCGTCGGTGCGCCGGGTTGCGGCCTACCCGGTGGCGGCGGCGCAGGTGCGACAGTCGGTGGAAAAGCTCTATCCGGGTGCGGAATTCGTCACGTCGTCGTCCAATGCCGGTGCCGCGCAAGATGTTGCCGCCGGGCGTGCGGATGCCGCGGTGACCACCATGCTGGCGGCCCGGCTCTCGGGGCTCACCGTCCTGGCCGATGGCGTCTGCGACGCGGTGGATGCCTCCACCCGATTTCTGCTCGTCGGTCGACCCACCGAACCGGCACCGCGTACCGGCGCCGACCGCACCGCGGTGATCCTCGAACTGCCCAACGAGCCCGGCAGCCTGATGTCGGCGATGAATGAATTCGCTTCCCGCGGAATAGATCTCACCAGGATCGAATCACGGCCGCGACGCGATCCGGCAACGAGGACCACCAATGCCGGCCAGTACCGGTTCTTTCTCGACGCCGTCGGCCACATCAGCGACGACGCGGTGGCCGAGGCACTGGGGGCGCTGCACCGGCGGTCGGATGCGGTGGTGTTCCTCGGATCATGGCCGGCGCATAGAGCGAACGGGTCCAACCCGCCGAGCCATCGTGAGAGCGCGGCGTGGCTGTCGGCGATGCGTCGCGGCGAACCCTACGGCGAGGAGGTCGGGGACTGATGGCGAGGTTGCATCTGGTGCGGCACGGCGAGACGACGTCGAATGTGATGCGACGACTCGACACCGCACTGCCCGGGGCCGCGCTCACCGACTTCGGCATCCGGCAGGGGGTGCGCTACGGACTGGAGAACGCACCGAGCGCGGGTGCGGTGCTGATCAGTTCGCGGGCGCGACGCGCGCAGCAGACCGCGGAACTGATCGGTTCGGTGTGGGGTATGCGGTCCGAGGTGGTCGAGGGTATCCATGAGGTGCAGGCCGGAGAACTCGAGGATCGCAGTGACGACGACGCGCACCGCGCGTACCGCGACCTGCTCGATCGCTGGTACGGCGGCGAGCCAGAGTTGAGCGTCCCCGGTGGAGAGTCGCTGGACATGGTCTACGACCGGTATCTGCCCGTCGTGGACGAGGTTGCGCGGCTCTATCTGACCGGCGCGTCCACCACCGATGTCTACGTGGTGAGTCACGGTGCGGCGATCCGGTTGGTCGCTGCGCGGCTCGCCGGAATCGACGGCACATTCGCGGCGGAGACTCATCTGCCCAACACCGGGTCGATCGAGCTCGAATACACCGACGACGGGAAATGGGTCTGTCACCGCTGGGGAGCCACCATCGCGCCATTCGGTCAGCGAGAACTCGACCAACTCGACCCCACCGGCGAGGCGTTCATCGTCAACCCGATGGGTTGAGGTCCCTTCCGCTGGTTGAGCTGCCTCCGCTGGTTGAGCTCTCTCCGCTGGTTGAGCCTGTCGAAACCACTCCCCGTGGGGCACGCTCGACGCGGATCTGGGCACGCTCGACGGGGATCTGGGCACGCTCGACGGGGTTGTGGGCACGCTCGACGCGGATCTGGGCACGCTCGACTCGGTTGTGGGCACGCTCGACGCGGATCTGGGCACGCTCGACTCGGTTGTGGGCACGCTCGACGGGGATCTGGGCACGCTCGACGGGGATCTGGGCACGCTCGACGGGGTGGGCCTATCCCCAGCCGTGGGCGTGCAGCCAGTCGTCGTCGATGCCGAAGTGATGGCCGATCTCGTGGATCACGGTCACCGCGACCTCGTGGACCACCTGCGCGTGGGTGTGGCACATCGCGAGGATCGGTTCGCGGTAGATGGTGATGGTGTCGGGCAGGAAGCCGCCGTAGTCGTGGTCGCGGCTGGTCAGCGCCACCCCGTGATACAGGCCGAGGATGTGGGGTGACTCCGGGTTGATCGGCTCCACCAGGATCACCACGTTGTCGATGGCGTTGGTCAGTTCGGAGGGGATGGTGTCGAGGGCGTCGGACACCAGCATCTCGAACTCGTCGTCGGACATCGCGACGGGCATGGTCTGCGACTCCTTCTCAGCCGCCACCGGCGGGGGCGGGAACCTCTTCGGGATTGGGCTGTACGCCCGGTGGCAACGGGACCGGCGTCGGCAGCACTCGACCGGGCGGCGCCTGCGGCGGCGGCGCCGGGATCTTGCCGTTGATCAGCAGCGTCGAGCGTGCGTCGCCCACCAGGGTCGCGAAACCGCCACGGTCGGGCAGTCCGAGATAGCACACCACCTTGCGGCTGCCCGCCAGCCAGCTCGGTTCACTGATCACCGACCACTGCACGTTCAGGGTGGTGGCCTCCAGCTTGTTCTTGCCGCCCAGGAACCGTTCGGCCTGCACCGGGCAGATCGTGGCGAGGAACGAGTTCTGGTCGGCCTCCTTGGGCCACGGCTTGCCGGAGTTCTTGGCGCCGAAGCGTGCGGCGAGGTCGACGATGCCGGTGGTCTGGAACGCGTGCGGCTCGGTGCAGGCCACCACGGTCGCGGGCACCGTGGGACGCCGGGTGGCCTGGTCGATACCGATACACGTGCCCGGCGGCCACGCGAACGACTGATCGTTGTCGGCCACCCGGCCGGAGACCTGCTCGGGCGTGCCGTCCTTGCCGGTCTGCTGCAGCCCGCAGCGCAACTCGCGGGCACCCTTGTCCCACTGCGCCTGCGACGGGTACATCATTCCCACCGAGTACCGGCCCTGCGGATCGAGCTTGCCGGCGACGTAATCGTCGACGATCACCGGGCACTGCTCGTCGCGGATCTCGGTGAAGCGCTGCGGTCCGGGCCATGGCGCCGATTCACCGAACTCCGAGCCGGGTAGCACCGACGTGTCGAGCGGTCCGGCCACCTCGAATCGGTGCGGCTGATCGCAGCCGACCTTCGTCGGCTGCCCGGGCTGCCCGGCGGGCCAGTCCAGGCAATCACCCGCCACCGAACGGGTGAACGCGTTCTGGGTGAGGCGCTCGTTGGCGCCGATGTCGGTGCCGCCGACGCTGCCGCTGTCCTGGAAGGCGCCCATCGCGAAGGCCACACCACCGGCGATCACGGCACCGATCACAATGGCGGCCAGCACGATGCGCATGGGGTTTCGCGCCAGTGTGGTGCGCACACCGCCGCGTCGTTGCTCGTCGGGATGGTCGTTCATCGGCATCCATCATGCCTGCTGTGTCGGCGACGCAGTGACGCGTGTGCGATCAGGGCGGTCGTTTTCGGTTGTCCGGTGCCCACGCACGCAGGTCGTCGGACGCGCTCAAGTAGGGTTTGAAGGCGTGATCGACCTGAAAATCGTGCGTGACGATCCCGAACTCGTCCGTGAATCCCAGCGCGTGCGGGGGGAGGACCCGGGACTCGTCGACGTGCTGCTCGACGCGGATGCGACACGGCGGGCGGCCATCGTCGAAGCCGACACCCTGCGATCGGAGCAGAAGGCCCTCGGCAAACAGGTCGGCAAGGCATCCGGGGACGAGAAGGCCGCGCTGCTGGCCAAGGGCAAGGAACTCGCCGACCAGGTCAAGGCGGCCGTCGCCCGGCAGAGCGAGGCCGACGAGGCGGCCACCACCGCGGGACGGGCGATCTCCAACGTCGTCGAGGGGGCTCCCCCCGGCGGCGAGGACGATTACGTGGTGCTCGAGCACGTCGGCGAGCCCCGCGTGATCGAGAACCCACGCGATCATCTCGAACTCGGCGAATCGCTCGGCCTGATCGACATGGAGCGCGGCGCCAAGGTGTCGGGATCGCGGTTCTACTTCCTCACCGGCCACGGCGCGATGCTGCAGCTGGGACTGCTCACGATGGCCGCGCAGAAGGCCACCGCCAACGGGTTCACGCTGATGATCCCGCCCGTGCTGGTGCGTCCTGAGGTGATGGGCGGTACGGGGTTCCTGGGCGCCCACGCCGACGAGGTCTATCACCTCGACAAGGACGACGACCTCTACCTGGTGGGCACCTCCGAGGTACCCCTGGCCGGCTACCACATGGACGAGATCCTCGACCTGTCGGCGGGACCCAAACGCTACGCCGGCTGGTCCACCTGTTTCCGGCGCGAGGCGGGCAGCTACGGCAAGGACACCCGCGGCATCATCCGCGTGCACCAGTTCGACAAGGTGGAGGGCTTCGTCTACTGCACACCCGCGGACGCCGCGGCCGAGCACCAGCGACTTCTCGCCTGGCAGAAGGAGATGCTGGCCGCGATCGACGTGCCCTACCGGGTGATCGACGTCGCCGGCGGCGACCTCGGTTCGTCGGCCGCCCGCAAATTCGACTGCGAGGCATGGGTGCCGACCCAGCAGACCTACCGGGAACTGACGTCCACCTCGAACTGCACCACCTTCCAGGCACGGCGCCTGTCGATCCGGTATCGCGACGACAGCGGCAAACCGCAGGTCGCCGCGACGCTGAACGGCACCCTGGCCACCACCCGCTGGCTGGTGGCGATCCTGGAAAACCATCAGCAACCCGACGGCTCGGTGACACTGCCGCCCGAACTCGCGCGGTTCGTCGGCACCGACGTCCTCAAGCCCGTGTAGCCGGACGGTGCTCGTCGCATGATGCTCGGAATTGTCATCGCGGTCATCGGCTCGCTCGCCTTCGCCGGGGCAGCTGTGCTGCAGTCGATGGGCGCCGACCGCACCACGCGAAAGCTGGCCCGTCAGGACCCCTCCGAATCCGGGTGCGAGGCACCGACACCCACCTCCCATCCGTCGCTGAAGTCGACGCTCCTGACGATGGCCACCACGCCTTTCCTGATCGGACTCGTGCTCGACGTGATCGGGTTCGGCGCCACCATTGTCTCGGCCCGGCTCATCCCGCTGTTCCTGTCGCAGTCGATCATCGCGGCCCGCCTGGTGGTGACCGCGTTGTTGGCCTGGGTGGTCCTCAAAGTGGCTCTGCGGCTGCGGGACTGGATCGCCGGCACCGTGGTGATCGCCGCGCTGGTGTTGCTGGCCGTGGGTGCCGGCGCGGAAGGACACGACAACCACACGTGGATGCACTGGACCGTGCTGGGCGCGGGCTTTGTGCTGTTCGCCCTCGGGATGGGGCTCACGCGGGTGGTGCGCCGACATATCGCCGCCACCACCGGACTGGTGGCCGGTGTGTTGTTCGGAATCATGGCCATCGCATCGCGAATCCTCTACGGCGTCAGCCCGTTCGAACCGGCCGCGCTGCTCACCGACCCGGCCCTCTACGCGCTCGTGTTCACCGGCGTCAGCGGCTTCTACCTGTTCATCGTGGCGTTGCAGACCGGCTCGGTGAACGGCGCGGCGGCCGCGCTGGTGGTCGGCGAGACGGTGGTCCCCGGAGCCGTCGGCATCCTGCTCCTCGGTGACCAGATCGCGCCCGGATGGGATGTGGTCACCGGGCTGGCGTTCACCGCCGCGGTGATCGGCGGGGTGGTGGTGGCGTCGTCGGGTGCGGTGCAGGCGGTGGAAACGGCCGACGCCGCGCACATGCCCGACGTCCGCAGGCATTCCGACGCCGCCGACCGGGCCGCGAGATGATCCTGGGGGTCATCGCGGCGGTCGGCGCCGCCCTGGCCTACGGCACCGCGTCGGTTCTGCAGGCTTACGGCGCCCGCAGCGTGGACCCGCAGGCCGACAGCGGCGGCACCGGCGCCGCCCCGACGTTGCGGTCGACGATCGCGGCGATACTCACCGTGACCTTCCTGGCCGGGATGGTGCTCGACGCACTGGGTTTCGTCGGGAGTCTGGTGTCCGCGCGGACGCTGCCGCTGTTCCTGTGCCAGCCCATCATCAGCTCGAATCTGGTGGTGACGGCGGTGCTGGCAACGCTCGCCTTGCACGCGAGGCTGAGCCGGCGGGACTGGACGGCGATCGGGGTGGTGGTGGCGTCGCTGGTGGTGCTCGGCCTCACCGCGAGGTCCGAGGGCCACGGCCACGACAAGCCGTGGCTGCACTGGGCGGTGCTCGGGGCTGCGGTGATCTTGCTGCTCGGCGGGGTGATCGTGCTGCGGCTGATGACGCATCGGGTGGCGGTTCTCGCGGGCCTGCTCGCCGGTGTGCTGTTCGGTCTGCTCGCGGTGTCGGTGCGCATCCTCGACGGGGTGAGCCCCTTCGACCTCGGAGCGCTGCTCAGCGATCCCGCCGCCTACGCGATCGTTGTGTCCGGCCCCGGCGGCTTCTACCTGTTCACCGTCGCGCTGCAGACCGGAGCGGTCAGCGCGGCGTCGGCGTCGATCGTGGTCGGCGAGACGGTGGTGCCCGGCGCACTGGGCATCCTGCTGCTCGGCGACACCACGCGCCCCGGCTGGGGTCCGATCACCCTGATCGCCTTCGTTGCCGCGGTCACCGGGGCGGTGGTGGTGGCGATGTCGTCGGCGGTGGAGACGGCCGAGTCCGCGGCCTGATCACGGCCGCGGACCCGGTGGAAAACAGACTCGCTGGAACGGTATCGGTCACACACTCGCGGTGGGCTGCGACGGCGACGAGACGGGTGCCTCGGTCAGCGTCACGAGATGATCGGTACGCAATCCCTCCACGGCATCCTCGATCTCGGACGCGCGGCGCTGGGCGTCCCAGCCGAGGATCTCGGCCATCGCGTCGGCGAGCTCGGCCAGCACGGCGGCATTCACCGCGCCGAGGAACGCCAGATCCGTTCTGCGGAGCAAGATGTCGGAGATGTGGACGGCCTGTTCCACCTCGATCATGTAGCGCAGCTCCGCCGTCGACAGTTCGCTCGCCGGCAACGGGGAATCGGGTCCGGCGGCGACGCGCTCGATGACCTCGGCGGCGCGGGTGCCGTAGCGGGTGAGGAGCTGATCGGCACGTTCTGCGGGCATCTGGCCTCGTCGGCTGTCGACCCACGCGCGCCGCTGGGCATCGGTGGTGGGGAAGTCGCGCCCCCCGCCGATCGGAAGGCCGACCGTCGACACCTGGCGTTGGGCCCCGAGGATCTCCAGAATGCGGTCGGAGAGTTGCTCACCCAGTGCGCGGAAGGTGGTCCACTTACCACCCACGAGACTGAGCACGGGAACCGAAACCCCTGGCAGCTCGGTCTGTTCCACGTTGTAGTCGCGGGACACGAAACCCGGGGTGGTGTCGTCGTGGCGCGGCAGCGGGCGGATACCGGAGAACGTGTACACGATCTGGTCGGTGGACACCTCGATCTCGGGGAACACATGCTTGATGAGCTCGAAGAAGTACTCGATCTCGTCGTCTGTGCAGCGGGAGGGCTCCGCCGGGTTGGCGTCGATGTCGGTGGTGCCCACCAGGACCCGGTCCTTGAGCGGATAGATCAGCACGATGCGGCCGTCGGAGTGCTCGAAGAAGATCTCCCGGCCGCGGGTCGCGGCGACGAGTTCGGGGTTATCGAGCACGATGTGCGACCCCTTGGTGCCGCCCATGTAGCGGGTGTCACCACCCAGGGCGTCGTTGGTCAGGTCGGTCCACGGGCCGCTGGCGTTGACGATCACCTCGGCGGACACGGTGAACTGGGTGCCGCTGACACGGTCGGCCAGCACCACGTCACCACCGCGGATGCCCACCGCCTCGAGATAGTTGGCGGCGCGTGCGTGCGGGCCGGCCGCCAGGCCGTCCTTGAGAACGTCGAGCGCCAAACGCTCCGGGTCGTGCACGGACGCATCGAAATAGGTTGCGGTGTAACGCAGATCGGAGTTCAGGCTGGGCATGTCGGCGCGGGCGCGCTCGCCGGTGCGGAACTTGTGACGGGGTACGCGACGCTTGCCCGCACCCGAGAACGCGTCGTACATCACCAGTCCGGCCTTGATCAGCACGGCGCCACGCTCGTTCGGCTTGCCGGTGCTGTGGGTGAGGAAACGCTTGGGCGCGTTGAGGATTCCACTGAAGGTGGAAAAGATCGGCACCGTGGTCTCGAGCGGCTTCACGTAGTGCGGCGCGGTGTGCAGCAATCCGTTTCGCTCATGCACCGACTCGCGGACGAGGCGGAACTCGCCGTTCTCGAGATAGCGAATGCCGCCGTGGATCATGTGGCTCGACGCCGCAGAGGCGCCGCTGACCCAATCGTCGCGCTCCACGAGCACGACGTCGACGCCCTGCAGGGCCAGATCGCGGAAGGTCGAGATCCCGTTGATTCCGCCACCGATGATCAGGACCTGCGCGGACGGGCGGTCGGTGAGTGCGGCCACGGAGGCTCGTGTCGGGAGATGAGAGCTGATGTCTGTGGTCATGAAGCAATCCTCGCGTAGTGTGCACAAACAATCAACGCTTGTGCACGTATGTGCAATATTGGTCGCGGCTGGTAGAACGTGAGAGGTGAAAGAACGGTGCAGTGAAAGAACGGTGCGGTGAAAGAACGTAGGGCGCCCGACGACCCGCGTCGGGCGGCCCAGGCGGTGCGCGCGGCACACCTCTACTACATGCAGGACCTCGACATGGCCGCGATCGGCCGCGAGATGGGGATGTCGCGGTCGTCGGTGTCGCGGTTGCTGGCCTTCGCCCGCGACACCGGGCTCGTCGACATCCGGATCAACGCCGCGGGCGGGCGTACCGGGGAGATCGCCGACCAGTTCGAGAGTGCCTTCGGGGTGCGGGCCCAGGTGGTGCCGACCACCTCGCAGATGACCGACGCCGACCGTCTCGACCGGGTGGGTCATGCCGCGGCCCGTGTCCTCGGTGAACTGCTCGAGGCGAACACGGTGCTGGGGATCGCCTGGGGGTCCACCGTCAGTGAGGTGAGCCGCCACCTGGTACCGCGCGAACTGTGGAACATGGAGGTGGTGCAGCTCAACGGGGCGGGAAATCCCACGACCACGGGTATCGACTACGCGAGCGAGATCCTGCGCAGATTCGCCACCGCGTACGGGGCGCGGGTGGAGCAGTTCCCGGTACCCACCTTCTTCGACGATCCCGCCACCAAGGTGGCCCTGTGGCGTGAGCGTTCGACCCGACGGGTCCTCGACACCCAACGCAGGATGAACGTCGCGCTGTTCGGGCTGGGTTCCCCCGACGCGGACGTGCCCAGTCACGTCTACATCGGGGGATACCTCGAGACCGCCGATTTCGATTCCCTGCGCGCCGAAGGAGTGGTGGGCGACGTCGCCACCGTCTTCTATCGTCACGACGGCAGCGATGCGGGCATCGAGCTGAACAAGCGGTCGTCGGGTCCCGGACTCAACACGCTGCGCGAGGTGCCCCGCCGGGTGTGCGTCGTCTCGGGGGAGTCGAAGGCCGCCGCCACCGAGGGGGCGTTCGCGGCGGAGCTGATCACCGACATCGTGCTCGACGAGACGCTGGCCCGGTTACTGCTGCACCGCGCCGGTCAGTCGACGTCCACCCAGTCGAGCGTGCGCTGAACCGCCTTGTGCCACTGGGCATATGCGGTGTTCCGTTGCTCCTCGTCCCATTCGGGCTTCCACCGCTGGTCCTCGTCCCAGTTCTCCCGCAGTTCGTCGGTGTTCTTCCAGAATCCGACGGCCAGTCCGGCGGCGTACGCCGCACCGAGTGCGGTGGTCTCGGCCACCACCGGCCTGCTCACCTCGACGCCGAGTACGTCGGCCTGGATCTGCATGCACAGCTGGTTGGCCGTCACGCCTCCGTCGACCTTGAGCACGTCGAGTGACACGCCGGAGTCCTTGGTCATCGCCTCGGTCACGTCGCGGGTCTGAAAGCAGATGGCCTCCAGCGTCGCCCGGGCCAGGTGCGCGTTGGTGTTGTAGCGCGAGAGCCCCACGATCGCCCCGCGTGCGTCCGAACGCCAGTAGGGAGCGAACAGGCCGGAGAAGGCCGGCACGAAGTAGACCCCGCCGTTGTCCTCGACCTGGCGGGCCAGCGCCTCCGATTGTGATGCGCCACTGATGATCCCGAGCTGATCACGCAACCACTGCACGGCCGAGCCGGTGACCGCGATCGAGCCTTCGAGGGCGTAGACCGCGTCGTCGTCGCCCAGCTTGTACGCCACCGTGGTCAGTAGCCCCGACTTGGACCGCACGATCTCGGTGCCGGTGTTGAGCAACATGAAATTGCCGGTGCCGTAAGTGTTCTTGGCCTCGCCGGGGGAAAAGCAGACCTGTCCGACGGTGGCTGCCTGCTGATCACCGAGGACGCCGGTGAGCCGTACCTCGCCCTCGAGCGGCCCGGTGGGATCGGTGACCCCGAAGCCGCCCGGACTCGATGACGGCAGGATATCGGGCAGCATCGCGCGCGGGATCTCGAAGATCGACAGCAGTTCGTCGTCCCAGTCGAGTGTCTCCAGGTTCATCAGCATTGTGCGGCTGGCGTTGGTGACATCGGTGACGTGCTCGCCGCCGCGGTATCCACCCGTGAGGTGCCAGGTGAGCCAGGTGTCGGTGGTGCCGAAGATCGCATCACCACGTTCGGCCGCCTCCCGGACACCGGGCACGTTCTGCAGAATCCACTTGATCTTGCCGCCGGCGAAATAGGTGGCCGGTGGCAGTCCGGCCTTGTGCCGGATCGTGTCACCGTGACCGTCGCGTTCGAGCGCCTTGGCGATCTTGTCGGTGCGCGTATCCTGCCACACGATGGCGTTGTAGTAGGGGCGCCCGGTCTTGCGGTCCCACACCACCGTGGTTTCGCGCTGATTCGTGATGCCCAGCGCGGCAAGGTCTTTGGCGCTGAGCCCGGCCTTGTTCATCGCGGTCTGGATCACCGACGAGGTGCGTTCCCAGATCTCCACGGGATTGTGCTCCACCCAGCCCGCGCGGGGCATGATCTGCTCGTGTTCGAGCTGGTGGCGTGCCACCTCCCGCCCGGAATGGTCGAAGATCATGAATCGGGTGCTGGTGGTTCCCTGGTCGACGGAGCCGACGAATTCTGCCATGGGTTCTTCTCGTATCTCTCGTGATCGATCGTTGGATGGATGTGGGTGACGGCTGGGGTCAGCGGTCGTGACGGTGACCCGCGGTCACCCTGGGGCGGTCGGTGTCCCGGGCGGTGGGCTCGTCGACGCCGATCTCCTGACTCACGTTCTCCTCGACCGGCGGCAGGAAGTGTTCGATGCCGACCACGAAGAGTGCGCCCCCGATGAGTCCGCCGACGATCGGGGCGACGATCGGCAGCCAGAAGTAGAGTTCGGGCCCATTGGCCGAGTACATCGCATCACCGTAGCCGGTGACGAACGACGCGAGGCGCGGTCCGAGATCTCGGGCGGGATTGATGGCGTATCCGGCGTTGGTGCCCCACGCCATGCCGATTGCCACCACCAGGAAGCCGATGAGCAGCGGACCCATGTTGGCCAGCGGAGGATTGTTGATCGCGCTGGTCAGGGCGAAGATCACGGCCACCAGGATCGCCGTGCCGATCACCTGGTCGAAGAACGCGGTGGTCATCGAGACGCCCGGTCCCGGGGACGTGGAGAAGATTCCCTGCGTCGCCTTGGTGTGGTCGGGATCGACCGCGTTGATCTGGTCGGCGTAGGCGAACCGGACGATCAGGGCGCCGAGGAACGCGCCGACGAGTTGGGCGCCGATGTAGGGCGCCACCTTGCGCCACTCGAATCCCTTGAATGCCGCGAGTGCGATGGTGACCGCGGGGTTGAGGTGGGCGCCGCTGAGGCGGCCGGCGACGTAGACGCCGAGCGTGACACCGAATCCCCATGCGAACGCGATGGAGTTGTGATCGCCCCCGCCAACGGATTTCGGGAATCCGCCGCACACCACCTGTGCCACCACGCCGCAGCCGAAGAGGATCAGGATCATCGTGCCGATGCATTCGGCGGACAGCTCACCTGCCAGCGGAACTCGTTTCATGATTTCACTCCTTTGTGCCGGGCCGATCGACGTGCGATCGGGATCAAGCCGGTGTGGGTGAAACTAGGCCGGAGTGTGACGCAGATCAATATCGGGCGTTCGACAATGTCGAACAGGCCCCCGGCGTTACGTTCGGGGAATGGTGTAGGCGGTCGTAGAGTCTGCCGGTACGGGCCGTCCACCCGGAGCGTCCGGGCCGACCACGACGGCCGGAGCGTTAGGAGGTGACGGCATGCCTGGACCCATCCAGTCGATCCAGCGGGCCGCGGCGGTCCTCGATCTGCTCGAACGCACTCCGCGACCGCTGGAACTGCGCGAGATCGCCGACGAGCTCGAACTGCCCAAGGCCACCGCGCACGGAATTCTGCAGACGCTGGTCGATCTCGCCTACGTCGAGCACGACGAGGGCGGGGCATACACCCTGGGCGCGCGACAGCAGGGCGCCGGGGCGAGCGAACTCGACGGCAACGTGCTCCGGTCGGCGGCGATGGGGTGGTGCGACACCCTCGCCGCAATGGTCGGTGCGCAGGTGTGGCTCGGCGTGCTGCGCGTCGACGTGGCCGAGGTGGTGCACCACGTGTTCCGTCCCGACGATTCGCCGCAGCGGATGCGGGTGGGCGAGCACCTTCCGCTGCACGCCACGGCGGGCGGGAAGATTCTGTTGGCCAATTCCAGCAACCGGGAGCGGTTGTTGCGCAACATGATTCTCGAACGGTTCACGGCCGCCACCATCACGTCACGGTCGGTGCTGGGTGCGGAGATCGGCGCGGCCCGTCGCTCGGGGCTGGCGACCGAATCCGGCGAGTACGACCCGGACGTCGCGGCGCTCGCGGTTCCGGTGCACGGCAGGCGTCCGGGCTCGTTCGGTGCACTCGTGGTGGTCGGCCCGCGCGCCGCCCTGTACCGGGTGGGCACCGAACCCCACGCCCGGATCGTCGAACAGATGCGGGAGACGGCGACGTCGATCGATCGGGAACTCGGTGCGGTGCGATGACCGACAACCGTGTGGTCGCCGCCGTCGACGTGGGCACCACGTCGTGTCGTTGCATGCTCTTCGATCGTCACGGGCGGATGGTGTCCATCGCGCAGGTGGAGCAGAAGCAGTCGTTTCCCCGGCCGGGCTGGGTGGAGCAGAATGCGCACGAACTCTGGGTGAACGTGCAGCGTGTGGTACCCAAGGCGCTGTCGCTGGCCGGCCGTACGCCCGCCGACGTGGTGGCGCTGGGGGTGGCCAATCAGCGTGAGACGACGGTGGTGTGGGACCGCCGCACCGGTCGCCCGTTGGCGCCGGCGATCACCTGGCAGGACACCCGCACCGGCCCGATCGTCGATCAGCTCGGCGCCCACGCAAGAGAGATCCGCGACGTCACCGGGGTGAACCCCGCATCGTATTTCGCCGCACCCCGGCTGCGCTGGCTCCTCGACAACATCGGCGGGCTCGAGGCTCGCGCCCAACACGGCGACGCACTGTTCGGCACGCTGGAATGCTGGCTGATCTGGCAACTCACCGGCGGACCCAAGGGCGGTATCCACGTCACCGACGTCACCAACGCGAGTCGCACGATGCTGCTCGACCTGCGCCGCCGCGAATGGAGCAGCAAGATGCTCCGCCTTCTCGACATTCCCGAGGACATGATCCCCCGGGTGGTCGGCAGCAGCGAGGTGTACGCGACCTGCACCACGGTGCTGCCCGGGGTCCCGATCGGCGGGGCGTTCGGCGACCAGCAGTCCGCGCTGTTCGGCCAGACCTGCTTCGAGCCGGGCGACGTGAAATGCACGTACGGGACAGGCGCATTCGCGCTGATGAACGTCGGCACGACGGCGGTGGAGTCCTCACGGGGACTGATTCCCACCGTCGCCTACAGTCTTCCCGGCGAAGACCCGGTGTACGCGCTCGAGGGGCCTATCGCGGTGACCGGCTCGTTGGTGCAGTGGTGCCGCGACCAGCTCGGGCTCATCGACTCCGCTCCGGAGATAGAGACTCTCGCCCGCACGGTCACCGACAACGGTGGGTGTTACGTGGTGCCCGCCTTCTCGGGACTCTTCGCGCCGCACTGGAATTCCGAGGCGCGGGGCATCGTCGTCGGCTTGACGTCATACGTGACCAAGGGTCACCTCGCTCGCGCGGTGCTCGAGGCCACGGCCTGGCAGACGTGGGACGTGGTGGAGGCGATGCGTGCGGAATCGGGCGTCCGGCTGCAGCGACTCGCGGTCGACGGCGGGATGACCGCGAACAACCTGCTGATGCAACACATCGCCGACGTGCTCGACGTGCCGGTGGTGCGGCCGTTCGTGTCCGAGACGGTGTCGCTCGGTGCCGCATATGCGGCGGGCCTGGCGGTCGGTTACTGGGAGGGACTCGACGACCTTCGGCGCAACCGGCACGTCGCCGCATCGTGGACCCCGACGATGGATGCCCAGCGCAGGCGGCGGGAGGCGGCCGGCTGGCAGGCGGCGGTGCGCCGCGCGGTGGTCGACGTGTGACCCGCCCCGGTCGCCGATGACCGGTGGTGCGGCGGTTCGGGGCATCGGCGGTTCGGGGCATCGACCCTCGCGGGTGGCGGTACTGTCTTCGGCGTGACCGAGTTCTCGCGTGTGACGCGCGCCGCGAAGTTGCCCACGAAGCTGCGCGGCGTGAGAGTCGTGCTGACCATCACGCTGATCCTCGCGTCCCTCGGATTCGCCGCGGCTCCGGCCGTGGCGGCCCCCGCACAACCGGGGGCGCAGGCACCCGTTGCGGCACCCCTGCTGCCGCCCGCACGCGACCCCTTCTACACGCCGAAGGTGCCGATCGCCGGACTGCGGCCGGGCGCCGTCATCGACTCACGCGTGGTGCAACTCGGCAGCAACGGCACCGCTCTGCCGGCCACTGCGACCCAGTTGCTCTACCGCACCACCGACGAGCAGGGCAATCCGTCGGCGACGGTGACCACGGTGATCTCACCGCCGGGCGCACGGCCCGGCACCGCGCGACGCATCATCTCCTATCACGAGTTCTACGACGCATTGGGCAGCCAGTGCGATCCGTCGTACACGCTGCGCGGCGGCCCTTCTGAATCCGGGAACGTCGATCTCGCGAGCATCGCGACCATGGTCGCCGCGGGTTACACCGTGGTCGTCCCGGACTACGAGGGGCCCAATCTGCGGTGGACCATCGGGCGTGAGTCGGCGTACGCGGCACTCGACGGTATCCGCGCTGCCCAGCGGCATCTGCGTGCCCCGTCGTCGTCGCCGGTGGCGCTGTACGGGTATTCCGGCGGGTCGATCCCCACCGGTTTCGGCGCCGAGGTGGCTCCCAAGTACGCGCCGGAGCTCAATATCATCGGCGCGGCGGCCGGCGGGGTGCTGGTCGATCCGCGCCACAACCTCGCCTACGTCAACGGCACCGAGAAGTGGTCGGCGGTGATCCCGGCGCTGATGGCGGTGTACGACGAGACCTACGACATCGGACTCGACAAGTACTTGTCGCCCAAGGGAACTGCGGTGATCGATCAAGTGCGCGGAGAGTGCATCCTCGACTTCATCGGAAAGTACCCGGGTCTCACGGATGCGTCCCTGCTCAAACCGCAGTATCCCTCGCTCCTCGACGTTCCGGGCATCTCGGAGGCCATGGCCCAGAACGTGATGGGTTCGGTGGGAACACCACGCGCCCCGATGATGCTCGGCGTCGGTGATGTCGACGGGCGCGGCGACGGCGTGATGCTGGTGGCCGACGTGGCGGGGCTGGCCCGAACATATTGTGCACGTGGACTTCCCACGCAGCTGCGCATCTATCCGAAACAGAATCACACCGACGCGTTCCTGCCGTGGGCAGCCGACGCGGTGGCCTACCTCAACGACCGGTTCGCCGGACGACCGGCGGGAGGCTGCGGGGCCTGACGGCTGGGGCGACTCGGTCGGCACCGGATCCACCCATCTGGGAGGATGGTCTGGCAGCGCTCACGCGGAGGTCTGGTGGATCGAGGTCGGAAAGTCGAGTTGCCCGCGCCTGCGGGCAGCTCGACCGATGATGCGCCGTCCGGTGGCGACCCGGTAGCGGACGTAACGGACCCGCCCGGCTATTCCCAGGGACTCACCCGGGTGCTGCACGCCGCGTCACTCCTGGTGTCCGGGGCGCTGCCCGCCGCCGAGTTCCTCGCTTTCGTCGCCGACCCGACTTTCGGCTATCGGGCACTGGTGGTCGCCGTCTTCGCCGTCCATTGCGCGTGCTGGACGGCCACCGTTCTTGCCCGGTTGCCGCTGTCGGTGCGGACGCAGACGGCACTGCGGTGGCGGCCGTTACCGGTGTGGGCGCCGGTGGTGAGCTGGGGTGTGTTCGCCGTCTGCCTGGCGCTCTCGGCGGCCGGTTCGGACCTGTCGGCCCCGCGGGTGGTGCTCAATGCGAGCATCGGAGTGGGCATCGCCGCGGCGATGGTGACGCCTGGGCGCCGGTCGGTGCTGATCGCCGCGGTGTTGTCGAGCCTCGCCGCCGTGTTGGTTCTGCTCGGGCTCTCGTTGTCGTCGGCCCCGGTGTGGCCGGGGCCGCTCATGGTTCCCGGCGGGGTGTACTACGCGCTGATCGTCCCGGTGTACACGGTGTGTTCCACCCTGGCGGTCGCGGTGACCGTCGGGGGGCTCGGTGACGTGGCCGACGCCGCCGATCGCCGGCTGCGCTCCTGGGGACGGAGTCGGCGCGCGGCAGCTCGCAGTGCCGCCGCGGCGGCGGCGTTCGACCGCCGATCGCGGGTATTGCACGACACGGTGATCAACACCCTGGCTGCTGTCGGGATGGGTGCGGTACTCAGCGACGCCGACCTCATCCGGGCGCGGTGTCGCGCCGACATCGAGGCCATCGACGACCTCACCCGCGTCCGCGCACGCCCGTCCGCGACGGTCGGGGAGGTCGTGGACTACGCACGGTCCCTCGACATCGAGTTCGCGATCACCGATGCGGCGGGCCTGCAACGCATGCTCGCGCGGCAACCGGACTGGCGGCGCGGGGAGATCCTCGGACTGATCCTGGAGACGGTCACCAACGCGGCCAAGCACTCCGGCGCCGACCGGGTGACCCTCGAGGTCGATCAGGCCGCCGGCCGCATCGTCATCGGTGACACCGGCGACGGCACCGTGCGCACGGATGAGCTGCGCAACGCCCTCGCCCAGCGCGCCGCCGATGCGATGGTCGACGTCGCCGTGGAATCGGCCCCCCGGCGGGGAACCACGGTGACCCTGACCGTGCCGCCGCTCGAGATGGTCGACGACCGCGGTGTGATGACCCGGGCCCTCGCCGAGATGGCGACCTACATGGCGGCCGTGCTGTACGCCGAATTCGTCGCCGTCGCGCTGATCGCCACCACCGCCCGCGGCGGCTGGACGGTCCGCTCGGCGATCCCGGCGCTCACGGTGCTGATCATTGTCGCGGCAATTCTGTTGGTGCTCACCGCTGTCGGTCGTCGGGCGCCGACCCTGCCGGCATCGGTCGTCGCCGGGGTCCACGTCGCCATGGGGGTTGCGGCAGCGGTGGTCTTGGTGGCGACGCTGCGCGCACCGCCCGTCGACGCCGGTATCGCCGGTCCCGCTTCGAATCTCGATTGGGCGGGGGATTGCACGGTGGTGATAGTGATCGTCCTGGTCCTCGTGGACGGCCGGTCACGGGTGATCGCGCCGGCGTTGTTGCTCGCGGTGTTCACCGCCGCACCGGCCGGACTGATCGAGCGCGCCCATCACGGGGAACTTCTCGCCCGCGAGGAACAGACCCGCCAGCGGCTGGCGCGACGTGAGCAGACCGAACTCGACGCCGACATGCTGGCGCCCTCGCGCGCACTGCTGACCGAGATCGCCGCCGACCCGGCGCTGGTCACCGATCCGGCGGTGCGCGCAGCGGCGCGGGTGGAGGAGTCGTGCCTACGCACCGCGATCGTGCTCGGCGACCACCTCGACGAGGAGTGGATACGCGTGATCGCCGCCGCGCGTCAGGCCGGCGTACGCCTCGATCTGCACGTGCTCGGTCACCCCACCGACCGTGAGACGCAACGGTCGGCGAAGACGGCGGTGGTCGACGTGGTCGGCCACTGCGCACCGGCCGAACGCGTGACCGTCAGCGTGCGGGACGACGGAATCGACGTGGTGGCCGATTCGCTACCCGAGGGCATCCTCGAACTGAGGTGACACGACCGAGGCGACGCGACGGCCGGACCCGCCTCACGCGGGCAGCGGATCGCGGATGATCGGGCAGGTCATGCAGTGGCCGCCGCCGCGGCCACGACCGAGTTCGGCACCCACGATGGTGATCACCTCGACCCCTTCCTTGCGCAGCAGCGCATTGGTGTAGGTGTTGCGGTCGTAGGCGAACACCACACCCGGCTCCACCGCGACGAGGTTGTTGCCGCTGTCCCACTGCTGCCGTTCCGACGCGTAGGCGGTGCCGCCGGCCTCCACCACGCGCAGCTTCTGCAGGCCCAACGCCTTCTCCACCACCTTGAGGAAGTGGTCGGTCTCGGCGATCACTTCGACACCGGGTTCGGAGTCGCTGGGCAGCAGGGTGAACGGGCGGACCGTGTCGATGATCGCCGGATATACCGACACCAGATCGCGGTCGGCGAAGGTGAACACGGTGTCGAGGTGCATGGCCGAACGGAGTTTCGGCATGCCGGCCACCACCACCTTTTCGGCCGCTCCGCTGGCGAAGAGGTCGCGGGCCACCTGTGTGATGGCCTGACGCGAGGTGCGCTCGCTCATCCCGATCAACACCACACCGTTACCCGGGACGAGTACGTCGCCACCCTCGATGGTGGCTGTGCCCCAATCCTTCTCGGGATCTCCCCACCAGACGGTGGAGCCCACGAAGTCGGGATGGAACTCGTAGATCGCCTTCATGAGCAGTGTCTCGTCGTGTCGCGCCGGCCAGAACAGCGGGTTCAACGTCACCCCGCCGTACACCCAGCAGGTGGTGTCACGGGTGTAGAGGGTGTTGGGCAGCGGCGGCATCAGGTACTCACCACGCCCGGTGGCCTCGTCGACGAGCGAGATGTACCCGGTCGGGCGCACCTCGGCCGGCAGGTCGGTGGTGGACAGGCCGCCGATGAGGAACTTGGCGAGGTCGCGCGGGGCGAGTTCGTCGAGGAACTCGCGGGTCGCGCGGACGAGCCCGATGCCGGTCTCATTGGCGATGATCTTGCGGTCGAGCAGCCAGCTACGGGCCTCGGGATTCTCGATGGTCTCGGTGAGCACGTTGTGCAGTTCCACCACGTCGACGCCGCGATCCCGCATCGTGGTGATGAAGTCGAAGTGATCGCGCTTGGCATTCTGCACCCAGAGCACGTCGTCGAAGAGCAGGTCGTCGGCGTTGGTGGGGGTCAGCCGCTCGTGGGCGAGTCCGGGTGCGCACACCAGAACCTTGTGGAGTCGCCCGACCTCGGAGTGAACCCCGTAACTCGCTGATGGAGTCGTCATGTCGTGTCCTTTTGCTCGAGGGTGTGCCAGGGATACCGGGGTGTCGCGCGATCAGTCCGGGTGCGTTTGCGTGATCATCACCGGGGCCGACGAGACCTCCATTCGGAGGTCATCTCTGCCGCGGGTGGGTGCGGGGTCAGTCGTCGAGACGCGAGGCCCGCAGTTCGTGTCCCTTGGACGTCAGGCAGCGGCCGGTGGGCAGGTCCCATTGCCAGCCGTGCAGGTTGCAGGTGAGCTTCTCGCCCTCGATGACGCCGAACTTCGAGAGGTCGGCCTTCAGGTGCGGGCAGCGACGCTGAATCTCCCAGCCGTCCTTGGTGATCGACGAGGAGTCGTCGTGCGCTTCGGCGAACCAGCCGTCGGCGTAGGCGATCCGTTCGTCGGTCAGGCATTTGAAGAACGTGTAGAGGTATTCGTTGTAACCGCCGATGCGCCACGTGGTGAATCGGGTGGACAGGAAGATGGTGTTCACCCAGTCCGGTTCGTCGTCGCGCAGCACCGTCCGCACGAGCTCGGGGGCGATGCGGAAACCGTAGCGATACTTGCCTTCTCCCTCTTTGGGCTCACGCACGGTCCGGTTGGGAAAGTCGAGGACCACGGTTTCGTCGCCCATCACCAGGCCCACCGGGTAGCCGATGCCGTCGCAGATCAGGTCGGACTGCACCATGATCGGCTCGAAGAGTTCCTTGAGTTGCGGGAGCAACGGGTCACCGTCGGCGGGTGCCCAGGTGGCCTTCTCCGCGGCGATGACCGGGGCGAACTTCTCCTTCATCCGCTCCAGATAGGCCTGCTTGTTCTCGCCGAACACGTCACGCGGCGGGTAGGGATGACTGACTTCGTCGAGTCTCGACCCGGTGAACTCGGCGACCGAACCCGACACCATCATCAGCCCGCGGTGGTGTTCGCCGTCATCGGTGCCGTGGACGCGCATCTGCTCCAGGAACGTCTCCTGGTCGGGGAAGATGGACGTCACGTCGCTCGGCCGCGCATTCTCGGGGAGATCGAGGCCGGAACCGAGGTCGTTGACCGCGAACAGGTCGTCGTCGAGGAACATCGGCGGGCCGGCCGACGGGATCACCCAGGTGGCGTCGACCTGCTCGATGTACGACCGCGCACGGTCCATGCCACGTTGCCGTTTCTGGGTGGCGAAGTTGGCCTTGGAGCGCCGCGGGATGTCGTAGACCATCGGGTACCAGATGGCCCCCGAGTACTGCAGCATGTGCACGTCGACGTGGCCGAACTGTTCGCCGATCACGTCGAGGTCGATCGGGCGGGCGTCGTTCATGTTGAAGATCGTGGTCTCGCCGTCGGACACCACCAGGCCCGAGTCGCCGATCGGGCCGTCGGCGGGTGCGCGCAGCGCGATGATCATGACGTCGAGCGGGCCCTTGGGACCCTCGACGGTGGTCTTGACCGAATCGGTGGTCTCCACGAACTTGGTGAAGCCGAGCTTCTCGAGTTCCCGCTTGAGGTCGGGCACCGGATAGTCGGGCAGCAGGACGGTGGCGTCCTTGCTGACGTTGTCGCGCAGGTTCTTGGCGTCGAAGTGGTCGAGGTGCAGGTGCGACACGTAGAGGTAGTCGCACTGCCCGAGGGCTTTCCAGTCCAGTTCGGAGTTGTCGGGGAACGGTATCCACGACGCGAAGTAGGCGGGGTTGGTCCACGGATCGCAGAGGATCGATCCCGCCTTGGTCTGCAGGTGGAAACCGGCGTGTCCGATGCTCGTGATCTGCAACGTGGGACCTTTCGTGGGGCGTGCGCGGGCTGGCGCGGGTGGTGCACTCGACTTACCAATCTATCGAGCGCGGCCGGTGGGCGTCATGGGCCTTCGGTACCAGCTCGCCGGTCGAGCGTGCCCGCATCCGCGTTGAGCGTGCCCGCATCCGCGTCGAGCGTGCCCGCATCCGCGTTGAGCGTGCCCACATCCGCGTTGGGCGTGCCCGCATCCGCGTCGAGCGTGCCCACATCCGCGTCGACCGTGCCCACATCCGCGTTGGGCGTGCCCGCATCCGCGTTGAGCGTGCCCGCAACGGCACTCACCGCCGAATACGCGAATGGCGCAAGTGGACGCGCGGCTAAGCTCGTCAGCTATGGAACCCGTCTACGCCTCCGTGATCACCACCGCCCGACTGCTGTGGCTGGCCGAGGGCTTGAAGTTCGAGATCTCGGGGGTGGAGAACGTCCCGAAGACGGGTCCGGGGGTGATCGCGATCAACCACACCGGGTACCTCGACTTCACCTACGCCGGGATTCCGGCCTTCTTGCAAGGCCATCGCTACGTGCGGTTCATGGCCAAGAAAGAGGTCTTCGACAACAAGATCTCGGGTCCCATCATGCGGGCGCTCAAGCACATCCCGGTGGATCGCGCCGCGGGTGCCGAGAGCTACCGCGCCGCCGTCGAGTATCTCCAACGCGGTGAACTGGTGGGGGTCTACCCGGAGGCGACGATCAGCCGCAGTTTCGAGATCAAGGACTTCAAGTCCGGGGCCGCACGGATGGCCCTGGAGTCGGGTGCACCGATCATCCCGACGGTGATCTGGGGGGCTCAGCGGGTATGGACCAAGGGCTACCCCAAGCGGCTGGGTCGACACCACTACAAGATCATGATCGGTGTCGCCGAGCCGATCGAACCGGTCGGTGACCCCGACACCCTCACCGCGCAACTACACAAGGTGATGAGCGAGAAACTACTCGAACTGCAGGACGCCTACGGCGAACATCCGCAGGGCGAGTTCTGGGTGCCGGCACGGCTCGGTGGGTCGGCGCCCACCCTCGAGGAGGCCAACCAGCTCGACGCCGAGGAGAAGGCTGCGCGTGACGCCCGGCGCGCGGGTTCTGGAGACGAGCAACAGTAGAACCGGAGCGTCGCCGACCGGCCGATAAGCTGTGGACATGAGCACAGCGGCCAGATCGTCGGGTACTCGCCGGCAGCGCGAGCCCGTGTTCCGGACCCTCGAGATCATCGCGCACTCGCTCAGCTGGGCGCAGGGCCTCGACCTGCACATCAGTGGCGTCGAGAATGTCCCGCGCCGCGGCGGCGGGGTGCTGCTGATCAATCACACCGGGTACGTCGACTTTCTGCCCGCCGCCATCGGCGTCTACCGCGCCGGTCGCCGCGTGCGTTTCATGATCAAGTCCGAGGTGATGGACGTGGCCATCATGCGGTTTCTGGTGACCCGCACGAAGACGGTGCCGGTGGACCGGTCACGCGGTGAGGACGCCTATCGCGCCGCAGTGGACTCCCTGAAGCGGGGGAAATCGTGGCCGTGTATCCCGAGGCCACCATCAGCCGCAGCTTCGAGCTCAAGGAGTTCAAGACCGGTGCTGCGCGCATGGCGGCGGAGTCGGGCGTCCCGGTGATCCCGACGATCGTCTGGGGATCACAACGGCAGTGGACCAAGGGCAGCACACGCAACATGGGCCGCAGCAAGCTGCCCGTGCACGTGCGGTTCGGTACACCGATCACCGTGCCGGCCGACGCGAATGCCGGCACGGTCACCGCGCAACTTCGAGAAACCATGCGCGAGTTGCTGTATGAGGTGCAAGACGATTACGGCCCGCACCCGGCCGGCGAGTTCTGGGTGCCCAACCGCCTCGGCGGTTCGGCACCGACCCCCGCGGAGGCGGCGGTCATCGAGAAGGAAGAAGCCGAGCGCAGGGCCGCCGCCCGCGAGCGTAAGGCCACCGGGGGGAAGGCATCACGATGACCGACGCCAGCGTGGCCGGCGCACCAGCCGTCGCGTTCGACGGCCCGCCGACACTCATCGCCAGCGACGTCGACGGCACGCTCATCGACGACCGCAACATCGTCTCGGGCTACACCCTCGACGTGCTGTCGGCGGCATGCGTATCCGGGGCCGAATTCGTGCTCGCCACCGGCCGTCCGCCACGATGGATCGCCGAGGTCACCGACCAGTTCGTCGACACTGGCGTGAGCGTGCGATTTGCGGTGTGCGCCAACGGTGCCATCGTCTACGACGTCGAACGCGACGAGGTGCTGCACTCGGCCCTGCTCACCCCCGACGAGTTGTGGGGGATGCGCTCGGCGATCGCACGATGCCTGCCGACGGCGGGTATCGCCGCCGAGCGCGTCGGTGTCTCCGCCCACGACGCGGCCACGCCGCCGTTCGTCGCCACCGCCGGTTATCGGCACGCCTGGCTCAACCCCGACCACGTGGAGGTCGGCGACGACGAGGTGTACTCCGAGCCTGCGGTGAAACTCCTTGTGCGCGAACCGGATATGACGAGCAGCGAAATGGCTGCCCGGCTGCGGCCCGAATTGGGTGAGGTTGCCCAGATCACCTACTCCACCGACAACGGACTCGTGGAACTCTCGGTTCCCCACACGCACAAGGCATCCGGGCTCGACACGCTGATCGAGATCGCGGGACTCGGGGCCGAGCGCACCATCGCCTTCGGCGACATGCCCAACGACATCGAGATGCTCTCGTGGGCGCACCACGGAGTGGCGATGGGACACGCGCATTCAGCGGCGCTCGCGGCAGCCGACGAGGTGACCGTCGGCAACAACGAGGACGGTGTGGCCAGGGTGCTGGCCCGCTGGTTCGGCTGAGCTGTCGCGAACAGACAGCACCGACGCCGACCCCGACTGATCGAACTCCACCCGCGGGGGTGCCCTGGAGCTTCGCGCGGACGCCGCCGGTACCGGCCAGGCGTTCGTGATGCGGTTGTTATGTCCTGTGGTTGCTGATTCTGTTGTGACTTCACTATCGTCACATAGGTCTCACTAGTCACAGTAGTAACAGCAGCGCGCGTGGAAGCGAGGACAGCCGTGTCTCGACTGTCGAACCCGTTCATCTCCAGGGTGCGCCCACGACGGCTTCATGACCGCAAGGTCTCCCTGGTGGCACTGGCCGTGGCACCTGCTCTGCTCGTCGGTGGCGTGCTGCTCGGCGGACCCGGCGCCCGCCACAGCGCCGACGGGATCGGACTCACCGCCGATTCGGCGATCGTGTTGATCGGACACGGCCACGGACACGGCCGCGGCATGGGACAGTGGGGCGCCTACGGGTACGCCAAACGTGGCTGGTCGGCCGCCCAGATCCTGCGCCACTTCTACGGCGGCACCACGCTGAGCAAGGCCGACAAACCTGACATCACCGTCAGGCTGAGCCAGCAGGGCGCGGTGAACGTGCTCGCCCCCGCGGGTGCGAACGTCGGCGGCAAGCCGGTCGCGCCAGGGCAGGCGGTGAGCATCTCCGGCAACACCGCCACCATCACCAACGGGTGCGGCGGCGCCGCCGCGGGCAGCGTCCCGGCGTCCTTCGTGGACCCGATCAACCTCGCGCCAGGGCGCCCGCTCAACGAACTGCTCAAATTCTGCGGCTCCAACGCCACCTATCGCGGCTCGCTGGGGCTCGACGGCGGACGCGTGGTGAACAAACTCAACATCGACGACTACGTCAAGGGCGTGATCGCCAAGGAGTCGATGCCCGGCTGGGGCGACTCCGGCGGCATGGAAGCGCTCAAAGCCCAGGCCGTGGTGGCCCGCAGTTACGCGCTTGCCGCGATTGCGGGCGGCAAGAAGATCGACGACACGCAGAACTCGCAGATGTACGGCGGCGTCGCCGGTGAGGACCCCCGCACCAACCGTGCGGCCGACGCCACCGCGGGTCAGATCCTGCGGCAGAACGGCCAGCCCGCCTTCGCCGAGTTCTCCGCCTCCACCGGCGGCTACACCGCGGGCGGCAGGTTCCCGGCGGTGGTCGACGAGGGTGACGTGCTCTCCCCCGACCACAACTGGACCGCCACGGTGAGCGCGGCCAGTATCGGGTCCGCATTCGGGGTGGGGGCGTTGCGCAGCTTCGAGGTGATCGAGGCCAACGGTCTCGGTCCGGAGAACGGCCGCGCGCTCAAGGTGCGGGTGTCCGGTTCCGGCGGCACCGTCGAGGCCACCGGCGAGGAGGCGCGCACCAAGTTGCAGCTGAAGTCCTCGTGGTTCGCGGTGAAGGGTCAGACGAGCAAACCCAAGATCGTCGCGCCGCCCACCGCGCCCGGCGGCGGTGGGCTCGACCTCGGCTGGCTCGATCCGGGTTCACTCGCGGGTCTCGCCGACAACCTGATCCCCGGTTCGTCGCAACTGCTCACCATCGCCACCGACGCGTTCAACGGCAAACTCGGTGACCTCGGTGGCGTCACCGGGCCCCTCGGACAGGCGCTGGGGTTGCCCACCCTTTCGCCCGACGGCTCCGGCGTCACCCAGCTTTTCCAGCGGGGCATGATGTTCTTCTCGCAACGCACCGGCGCGCATGTGCTGGCCGGCCGGGGTCTGGCCGATTACCAGCGTCGCGGTGGCATCCCGGTGCTCGGCTACCCGAGGGCCGACGTGCTGCGGTGACCACGATTCCCGCGGAACCTCTCCGGTCGCGCGGACTGTCGACCACCCGCGCGAACCGAGACCACCCGCGTGAACCCGGGGTGACGGGATGAGTCGGCTATCCGGGCCCGGCGTCGATCACCTGGCGCGCCACGTCGACGAGTTTGGTGTTGGTGTCCTGCGAGAGTCGCGCCAGCAGCGAGAAGGCCGCGTCGGCATCGAGTCGATAGCGTTCCATCAGCATGCCCTTGGCCTGCCCGATGAGATCGCGGCTGCCCAGCGCGGTGCGTAACTGCTCCTTCTCGCGTACCGCGGAGAAGGCGGTGGCCGCGTGCGCTGCGAACAGTCGTCCGACGGCCCGCCCGTCCTCGTCGAAGGCATGCGGATGCGGACTGTGCAGGTTGAGCGCCCCGAAGTCGTTGCCGTCGATGTAGAGGCAGAAGCACACCATCGAGAGGATGCCCAGGTCGGCGGCGGCCGGGGCGAACGACGGCCACCGCGTCTCCGTCCGCATGTCGTCGACCCACACGGTGACGTCGTCGACCGCCGACCGCACGCATGGTCCCTCACCCAGTTGCGCCTGGAGCTCGTCGGACTGACCGGCGAGGTCGCCGACCATCACCGGGGTTTCGATGCGCCCACAGGTGACCAAGGTGACGCTCGCGTACTCGGCCCCGTCGACGGTCTCCACCGCGGCCTTGGTGATGCCACGCAGCACGGTGTCGGTGTCGATGCTCTCGGCCTGCAACTGCCGGACCGTCTGCGCGACCTCCGACAAACTGCTCGACATCGCTTCGGTCACCGGACCTCCTTCACTCCCAAGCCAGGTGCTCACGAGATGATGTACTCCGTTCGCCGGAGCAGATGTGACGTGACATTACGCCCCAGTTCGGGCTGGGATTCGTCGGTTGGCAACCATGCGCGCTTCTGCGCGGCGAACGAGCGGGCGGCGGCATGTTTCACCGCGAGAACGGTCGGGTCGACGTCATGGACGCGAATCCGCGACCACGGCACCGCGGGATCGTCGGGGTGAGCCCAGTGCCACATCCGCACCGGGTACATCCACAGCGGCAGGCCCCGGCGGGCGGCCACCGACGCCGCAGCAGCCCCGGCGGCATCATGATCGGGCTCGCCGTCGTTCTCCCACACCGCGAGCAACCCCGTCGGTATGGTCGGCTTCTCCGCGACCGCGGCGTCGATGAGATCGACGAGCGCGTCGGCGAAATCACTCAGTGATCCGCTCGGGAGCCCGGCCCAACGGGGCGGGTGGAGGCCGAGGAGGGCAGCGGCGGTGTCCATCTCCACGTGACGACGGTCGGCGAGTTGTTCGGGCGAGGAGCCCGGATGAGCCGAACGGCCGTCGGTGAGGCAGATGGTGACCACTTCGACGCCCTGAGTCGCGGCGGAGAACACCACCCCCCCGGCTCCGAGCACCTCGTCGTCGGGGTGAGCAGCGATCACCACCAGCCGCTTGACGTCGAGATTCAGCGGCTGCCAGCCGTGGGGCAGTGCCAACCAGCGCAGCCACCCGGCCTCGGCGTGGGCGGCGTCGCCGGGGTGTACAGCCGCCAGCGGTGGAGCCGACTCGGCCGGAGTCGCGGGTGCCTCGCGCTCGGGCGGGGAAGGAGTTGTCGTCACGCTGCAGCCCTTCGCGATGTGATCGGTTGGATGGCCCGGTTGGCTGCAGGCCGATGAGAAGATGTTACGCCGAATGTGAGATCAAGCTGTGAATCGGTTGAGGATTACACCGCGTCCGGGTTCGGTGATGCCACGCGCCCGTGTGCCCGGAGGTCGAGGGGGCGTGGTCGGTTAGGCTGAACACCCGTGGCCACCAATAACAGCGTCGAGGCGGGCGGCACCTCTCCGGGTGCGGTCGACCTGATCGTCGTCGGTTCCGGCTTCTTCGGACTCACCATCGCCGAACGCGCGGCGACCCAGCTCGGCAAGCGGGTGTTGGTGATCGAACGGCGCCACCACCTCGGTGGCAATGCCTACTCCGAACCCGAGCCCGAGACCGGTATCGAGATCCACAAGTACGGTGCGCATCTGTTCCACACCTCCAACAAGAGGGTCTGGGACTACGTCAACGAATTCACCGATTTCACCTCCTACCAGCATCGCGTCTTCGCGATGTACCAGGGCCAGGCCTACCAGTTCCCGATGGGCCTCGGGTTGGTCAGCCAGTTCTTCGGCCGCTACTACAGCCCCGACGAGGCGCGTGCGCTCATCGCCGAGCAGTCCAGCGAGATCGACACCGCCCAGGCGCGCAACCTGGAGGAAAAGGCGATCAGCCTGATCGGCCGCCCGCTCTACGAGGCGTTCGTCAAGCACTACACCGCCAAGCAGTGGCAGACCGACCCGAAGGAACTGCCGGCCGGGAACATCACCCGACTGCCCGTGCGCTACACCTTCGACAACCGCTACTTCAACGACACCTACGAGGGTCTGCCGGTGGACGGGTACACCGCGTGGCTGCAGAACATGGCGGCCGACGAGCGCATCGAGGTACGCCTGAACACCGACTGGTTCGCGGTGCGCGACGAGATCCGGGCGACCAGTCCCGACGCTCCGGTGGTCTACACCGGACCGGTGGATCGCTACTTCGACTACTCCGCCGGCCGCCTGGGCTGGCGCACGCTCGACTTCGAGACCGAAGTGCTGCCCACCGGCGACTTCCAGGGCACCCCGGTGATGAACTACAACGACGCCGACGTGCCCTACACGCGCATCCACGAGTTCCGGCACTTCCATCCGGAGCGGGACACCTATCCCACCGACAAGACCGTGATCATGCGGGAGTACAGCCGATTCGCCGAAGACGACGACGAGCCCTACTACCCGATCAACACCCCGGAGGACCGCGCCAAGCTCGCCGCCTACCGGGACCTGGCCCGCGCCGAGACCGGCACCGCGAAGGTGCTGTTCGGCGGCCGGTTGGGCACCTACCAGTATCTGGACATGCACATGGCGATCGCGAGTGCGCTCACCATGTTCGACAACACGCTGGCGCCGCACCTGCGCGACGGGACGCCGCTGGCGGAGGTGGAGTAGATGAGCGTGACCCCGACCGAACAGGCATCGGGCGCAACCGGCGGCGAACCGCAACTGCGTCAGGAGACGGCACCGACGTCGAAGGCCGTCGAACTGCTGCAGCGAGTGATCTTTCCGCGTCCGGGTGAACCGCTGGACGTGCGGTCGCTCTACCTGGTCGAGTCGTGGAGCAACACTCGGCGGGCCCACTCGCCGTCGCGCACCTCCGTGCTGCTCGGCGCCGAATCGGAAGTGAGTTTCGAGAGCTACTTCAACGGTTTCGCGGCGTCGTACTGGCGACGCTGGACCGTGCTCACCTCGGTGGTGCTGCGCATCGAGGTGGTGGGCGCCTGCCGCGTGGATCTCTACCGGTCGAAGTTCAACGGCGCGCGGATCGGTATCGGTGGCGATCTGGTGCCCACCGACGAGAACGGCCACGGCGTCATCGAATTCGAACTCGATCTCGGTCCGTTCGAGGACGGCGGCTGGATCTGGTTCGACGTCACCACCGACACCGACACCGAAATCATCTCCGCGGGCTGGTATGCGCCGGTGGTTTCGACAAGCTCAACCAGCGGGGACGGCTCAACCAGCGGGGACGGTTCGACCAGCGGGGGCGGCTCAACCGGCGGGGGTGGCTCGACCAGCGGGGACGGCTCGGCCGGCGGGGGCGGCTCGACCGGCGGGGGCGGTGTCACCGTCGGTATCCCGACCTTCAACCGGCCCACCGACGCGGTGAACGCGCTCGCCGCGCTGACGTCGGATCCGTTGGTGGATCAGGTGATCGACGCGGTGCTGATGCCCGATCAGGGCACGCGCAAGGTGGTCGACGAGCCCGGATTCGCCGAGGCCGCCGCGGCGCTCGGTGACCGGCTGCACATCTTCGACCAGCCCAACCTCGGCGGTTCGGGCGGCTACGCCCGCATCATGTACGAGGCGCTGCGGCTCACCGACAGTCCCTACATCCTCTACATGGACGACGACATCGCCATCGAGCCGGACTCGATCCTGCGTGCGCTGGCCATGTCGCGATTTGCCAAGTCCCCCATGCTCGTCGGCGGTCAGATGCTCAATCTGCAGGACCGCAGCCACCTGCACAGCATGGGCGAGGTGATCAACCACCACAACTTCATGTGGACCTCGGCACCGTTCGTCGAATACGACCACAACTTCGCGCGCTACCCGCTGCGCGATCTGGAGAACTCGAAGAACCTGCATCGACGGATCGACGTCGAGGGCAACGGCTGGTGGATGTGCATGATCCCCCGCGAATGCGCGGAGCAGATCGGTCTGCCGATGCCGCTGTTCATCAAGTGGGACGACTGGGAATTCGCTTTGCGCGCGGCCAAAGCCGGGTACCCCACGGCGACAGTCCCGGGTATCGCGATCTGGCACATGGCATGGAGCGACAAGGACGACGCCATCGACTGGCAGGCCTACTTCCATCTGCGGAACCGGCTGGTGGTCGCGGCGATCCATCACGACGGGCCCATCAAGGGCATTCTGCAGTCGATGGCCAAGGCCACCGCCAAACATCTTCTCTGCCTTGAGTATTCGACGGTTGCGATTCAGAACGAGGCGATTCGCGACTTCTTGGCGGGTCCCGACCACATCCGTGACCTGCTGCCCACCGCGCTGCCCAAGGTGGCGCAGATGCGCAAGCAGTTCCCCGACGCGGTGGTGCTGCCGTCGGCGCAGGTGCTGCCCAAGACCAGTGGTGAGGCCACCCACCTGGGCACCCACGTGCCCACCAACCCGGTGAGCAAGCTGCGGGCGCTGGCGGGCGTGGTGCGCAACAACCTGCGCCCGGCCGACCCTCGTCATCACGAGGTGCCGCAGGCGAACTACCCGCCGATCGAGGCGCGGTGGTTCAGTCTGGGCCGGGTGGACGGTGTCACCGTCACCACCGCCGATGGGCGCGGCGTGGTGTATCGCCAGCGCGACCGCGACAAGATGATCGCGCTGGCCCGAGAATCCGCGGCACTGATCCGCGAACTCAACGAGAGGTTCCCGGACATGGCGCAGCAGTACCGCGCCAAGCACCGGGAACTGACCAGTAAGGAGAGCTGGGCGGGTGTCTTCGGAATCGAGTGACGGTGTGCCACAGCCGGCGGGGGACTCGTCACCTGCGCCGACAGGCGAGGTCGCGGCACTGATCGCGATCCAGCACGCGCTGACATCGAAGCCCGGCGTGCTGCCCACCGCACGTGCGCTCTCACACTTCGGTGAGCACTCCCTGGGTTGGCTGGCGATCAGCGCGCTCGGCTGGGGCGTGGCCGCGCGCCGCGGCGACGAGCGCGCGCAGCGACGCTGGGTCGAGGCGGGCGTGGGCGCCTTCGGTTCTCATGCCGCGTCGGTCATCATCAAACGCATCGTCCGTCGCCCACGGCCCCACGACCCCCGCATCAGTGTGGGAGTGTCCACGCCGAGCAAGTTGAGCTTCCCGTCGTCGCACGCCACGTCGACCACCGCCGCGGCCATCCTGATCGGCCGGGCGGCCGGTTTGCCGCCCTACCTGCTCCCCGCTCTGCTGGTGCCGCCTATGCTCACGTCGCGGCTCGTTCTCGGCGTGCACTACCCGAGCGACGTCGCCGCGGGCGCCGCGATCGGCGCACTGAGTGCCGGAGCCGTCATCGCCGGCGACACGTGGATCGAGCGTGCCGCAGCCGGGCCGGCGACGAGGAACCGAGGAGAGGCATGAGCGAGGAGCCGATCGAGCACGGAAAAGTGCTCGGGCCACCCAAGAACTTGGCCGAAGGACTCATCAAGGCACTCCGCCCCCGACAGTGGGTCAAGAACGTCCTGGTGCTCGCAGCGCCGCTGGCCGCGGGCAACATCACCGACGTCAACGTGCTCTGGCACGCCGGGATCGCGTTCATCGCGTTCTGCCTGGCGGCGTCGTGCATCTACCTGATCAACGACGCGATCGACGTCGCGTCCGACCGCAATCACCCCACCAAGCGCTTCCGGCCGATCGCGGCGGGCGTGGTCCCGGTGCCGCTGGCCTACACCCTCGCGGTGGTCCTCGGCGTGGCATCGCTGGCGGTGTCGCTGGTGGCCAACTGGCAGACCGCGGTGGTCATCGCGATCTACCTGGTGGTGCAGCTCGGCTACTGTTTCGGCCTGAAGAACCAGGCGGTGCTCGACATCTGCATCGTCTCGTCGGGGTTCCTGTTGCGCGCGATCGCCGGTGGTACCGCCACCGAGATCAAGCTCTCGTCGTGGTTCCTGTTGGTCATGGCCTTCGGCTCGTTGTTCATGGCCGCGGGCAAGCGCTACGCCGAGTTGCAGCTCGCCGAGCGGACCGGCGCCAAGATCCGCAAGGCGCTGCAGTACTACACCACCACCTACCTGCGGTTCGTGTGGACGCTGGCGGCCACGGCCGTGGTGGCCTTCTACGGGCTGTGGGCCTTCGACAAGAACTCCGGGCACGACACCAACGTGTTCTACGCCATTTCCATGGTGCCCTTCACCATTGCCATCCTCCGCTACGCGGTTGTCGTCGACGGCGGGTCGGCGGGGGAGCCGGAAGAGATCGCGTTCTCCGACCGTGTGCTCGAGGTGCTCGCCGTGGCCTGGATCGTGTGCGTGGCGGTCGCGGTCTATGCCGTCTAGAACGCCGCCGCCCGGCGCGCCTGTGGCCGATGCGGAGTCGCCGACCTTGGTCCTCCCGCGGGTGTCCGCCGGCCGACACCGTCTCCAGCACGACCCGGAGCCCGAACCCGTCGAGCGTGCCCAGAATCCCGACGAGCGTGCCCAGGATCCCGTCGAGCGTGCCCAGGATCCCGTCGAGCGTGCCCAGGATCCCGTCGAGCGTGCCCAGGATTCCGACGATTCCGACGACGGTGCCGACACCCCACCGCCCAGCCGGCGCGTGACGACGTGGCGTTCGTGGGGCCCGCGGGAGTGGACCGCTATCGGCAGTTTTCTCGTCGGTGCGATCGCGGTCACCACGTTCTTCGCCATCGGCGCCTGGCAACGCCGCTGGATCGCCGACGACGGACTGATCGTCCTGCGCACATTGCGGAACCTGTTCGCGGGCAACGGCCCCGTGTTCAACATGGGCGAACGCGTGGAGGCCAACACCTCGGTCGCGTGGACCTATCTGTTGTGGTTCTGGGCCTGGGTGACCGACGGTCAGCTCGAGTACGTGGCCCTGTGGGTGGCGCTGGTGCTCTCCGTGTCGGCGGTGCCGATCGCCATGTACGGCACCGCACGACTGCTGCGCACCCGGCTCGGCGGCCTCGACGGTACGGCGGTGAGCCTGCTGGTTCCGCTGGGTGCGGTGGTCTACATCGCGATTCCGCCCGCACGCGATTTCGCGACCAGCGGACTGGAGAACGGGCTGTGCATCTTCTGGGTGGCGGTGCTGTGGTGTCAGCTGGTGGCCTGGAGTCGACGGCCCCGCGGCGACGCCGCGACTGCCTGGGGGAGCGCGGCCACGCTGTTCCTGGCGTTCTGGGCCGGCCTCGCGCCCCTGGTGCGTCCCGAGCTCACCATCATCGGCGGGATCGCGCTGCTGGTGGTGTTCTTGGCCCCGCTGGGATGGAAGATGCGGATCGCGGTGATCGTGGTGGCGGCCGTCTTGCCGGTGGGCTATCAGATCTTCCGGATGGGCTATTACGCGCTGCTCGTACCCAATCCGGCCGTGGCCAAGGATGCGAGTGGGTCAAAGTGGCATCAGGGTTTCGTCTACCTCGGCAATCTGTTCGGCCCGTACCTGCTGGTACTGCCGGTGATCCTGGCGGTGGTGGCCGGTGTGCTGCTCATCGTCGGCAACAGGTTGCGAGCCGACACCCGTACCGATCCCGACCTCGAAGCCCCCGACCCTGAAGCCCCCGACCCTGAAGCCCCCGACCTCGAAGCCCCCGACCCTGAAGTCTCCGACCCCGCGTCGCCGCCCGCGTCCCGGCGCGGCCTGCGCACCCGTTTGGCGGGCTGGTCGCAGGGCTTGCAGACCCCGACCGGGGTGGTGGTGGCGATTCTGCTCGCCGGCCTGATCGTCGGTCTGTACTGGTTGCGTCAGGGCGGCGACTTCATGCACGGCCGCGTGCTGCTCACCCCCTTGTTCACCCTGCTGCTGCCGGTGATGGTGGTACCGGTCACGGTGCCCGGCCGGGCGGCGCTGCGCGCGGTGTTTGCCCGCTCGGCCGATCGCTCGGCGTCTCGCCCAGCGGATACCACCCGCCGTCGGCGCGCCCTGGTGCAGCTCGGTGGCGCCACCGTGATGGCGGCCATCTGCATCACCACCATCGTCTGGGCCGTGGTCAACCACGAGAACGAGCTGCCCAACGCCGGTATCGACATCGGTCGCAGCGGCATCGTCGACGAACGACGGTTCTACGTGACCAACATGGGCATCGAGAACCCGGTGACCGCCGCGGACTACCTCGACTATCCGCGGATGCGGGCCATGGTCGAACGCATCGACGAGTTCCGCACGCAGGGCGGCGTGGTGCTGCCCACGGCGAACTACGACGACTGGACCGTGGTGAAACTGCCCGACAACACTCCCGAGAGCAAGCGCAAGGTCACCGTCTACTTCCTCAACATGGGTATGACCAGCATGAACGCGCCGCTCGACGTCCGTGTCATCGATCAGATGGGACTGGCGTACCCGATCGCGGCACACACCGAACGTCTCGAGGACGGTCGCATCGGGCACGACAAGAACCTGCCCGCGGAGTGGGTGGTGGCCGAGGCGGGCGCCTATCCGCGTCGCCCGGTGCTGCCGCTCTCGCTCGACGAGGACGTCGTCGCGCAGGCCAAGGTGGCGCTCACCTGCCCGGACACGAAGGCACGGGTGAAGTCCTACGAGGGAGTGTGGTCCTTCGCCCGGTTCAAACAGAATCTGAAGGACTCATTCACGTTCACCGACTATCGGATCCAGCGCAATCCCGAGTACGAGCTGCAGCGGTGCGGGCTACCGATCCCACCGCGAATTCATCCTCGATGAGTTTGATCTTTTTTGTCTCGAATCGGTAACGTCGGCACCTGAGGGTCCGATAAGAGGGGGGACCGGGCGACACCCGGAAGCCACCGTGCTGTTCACCACGACAATTGCTATGGCGAACATCACAGCAATTGTCGGCGTGGCAGACATGCAATAGGCTCGCCACTCGTCGGCCAGTGCGGCTGATGAGGCGGTTGTGCCGCATGTGACGGCCGCGATTCGGGGTCGACACGGTGTCGTAGACATAACGATCCGGCCGGAGACGCATTCGTGCGAGTGCGTCGCCGCCGGTACCAGAGGAGAGTTCAGTCGATGGGGACAGGTGCGTTGGAGAACGGGGCGCGGCGCAAGCGCCGGTCGAGGAGCCGGGTGGGGCTGCGTAGCCGCCTCGTAGCGGCGACGCTCGCGATTCTGACCGTCGCGGGTCTGGCTGCGGTCACCGGCGGAGCGGGTGAGGCGCAGGCAACGATCAACGGCACGCGTGTCGGCAAGAACGATTGGACGATCGACGCCTGCGGGATGCCGACGAACGGTGCCTTCGGCAACAAGTCGATGCGTCCCGGCGTGGTCCGTGTGCGGTCGTGGTTCAAGCCGCAGAACCAGCGCACGGTGATCCTGCTCGACGGCATGCGCGCCCAGTACGACTTCAGCGGCTGGGAGATCAACACCAACGTCCAGGAACTGGTGAACCGCGGCGTCAACGTCGTCGAGCCCATCGGCGGACCGGCCAGCTTCTACACCAACTGGAACGCGCCGAGTAACTTCAACGGCCAGCAGCGTCGGTACATGTGGGAATGCGTCATCCAGAACCGCCTGGTGCCTGCCCTGCGTGCCCGCGGGTTCAAGGGCAAGAACGGCAAGTACGCGGTCATGGGTATCTCGTCGGGCGGCAACGCCGCGCTGGTTCTCGCCGCCAAGCGGCCCGATCTGTACTACGCCGCCGGATCGCTCTCGGGCTACGACTTCCTGAGCGCCCCCGGTATGCACACGATGTTGCGACTGGCCATGCTCGACGTCGATCCCAGGCCGTGGAACGTCGACGCCATGTGGGGTCCTCCGTGGGACCCGCGGTGGGATGACAACGACCCGTTCCTGCTCATCAACCGGATGCATCACCTGAAGGTGTTCACCGGCTCGGGTAACGGACTGTTCGGCCGCTACAACGCGCTGCCCAACGTGTTCGACGACCTGTTCAAGGGTTCGACGCTGGAAATGCTGGCCCTCTCGCAGCGGTTGGCCTTCCAGTTCGCGGCCACCATCCAGGGCATCAACCTGATGACCTACGACGCCAACGGCACCCACGCGTGGGGCTACTGGCAGGACATGGTCTGGAACGCCTACGCACGAGGCTTCTTCCGCTAGATCCCACCTCGCAGTACCTCGGCGGCCCCGCCCGGATTCACGTCCGGGCGGGGCCGTCGCCGTTGGCTGCCAAGCCAACCCGGGAAGTATCAACCACCCCACAAGTCACATAAATCTCATCAATCACAGCGTGGCGTCGCGATAACCCCCTCGCGGCCGTGTAAGAAACACCTGAGGCGTAATGAGGTTGCTGAGGCGTGTGTGACTGTTGGGGAAGCAGTTGACGGCCCGCTCCTCGAAGGCGACGCCACCGACAGGTGCTGAAGGAGCTGGAGACGGATGCGGCGAGTGGTTGAGGGTGAATGGGTCGACCGTGGCGCGAGACGCGGGTCGACACCTGCGAGACGTATCGCGCGCATGGTGGCGACCGTGGCCACCACGGTGGCCGTGGTGTCGGGTGTGATGGTCGCGGGTGTGGCGTCGGCAGATCCGCCCGCAGCACCGCCCGTCGCTCCCGGTGCGCCGGCAAACCCGCCGGCTAACCCGCCGGCAAATCCGCCCGCGCCGCAGGCCGCGCCCGCAGCGCCGGCCCCCAGCCCGGCGGCCGCGCCCACCGAGCCGGCGCGGGTCACCAAGACGTACTGGTACACCGACCGCCGCGTCGCGCTGTGGGTGCATTCCCCGGCCATGAACACCGACATCCAGGTGCAACTGCTCCTCGCGCGCGACTGGTGGGCCCGCCCCGACGCGAAGTTCCCGCAGCTGACCATGCTCGACGGACTGCGCGCGCAGGACGATCAGAGCGGATGGGTGCTCAACACCAACATCGTCGACTTCTACAAGGACAAGAACGTCAACGTCATCCTGCCGATCGGCGGTGAGTCGAGCTTCTACACCGACTGGAAAGAACCCGACAAGGGCAAGAACTACAAGTGGGAGACGTTCCTGATCCACGAACTGCCGCCGATCATCGAGGGGCAGTGGCGTTCGACGGACGTCCGCGGTATCGAGGGGCTGTCCATGGGCGGCTCGGCCGCGATGATGCTCGCCGCCCGCAACCCCGGGTTCTACAAGTTCGCGGCGTCGTTCTCGGGCATCTTGCAGATGTCGTCGACCGGCATGCCGCAGGCCATCCAGTTCGCCGTGCGTGATGGTGGCGGCTACGACTCGATGAAGATGTTCGGCCCGCCCAGCGACCCCGCCTGGAAGGAACACGATCCCTACCTGCTCGCCGACAAGCTGCAGGGCACCAGTCTGTACATCTCGTCGGGCAACGGCATGGTGGGCCCGCACGACAAGCCGTCGGACATCCCGCTGCTGGCCACCAATTACTCGGGCGTGGGACTCGAACTGCTCAGCCGCGTCACCTCACAGCAATTCGCGATCAAACTCAACGAACTCGGCATCCCCGGGCAGGCCGTCTACCGGCCGTCGGGCACCCACACGTGGCCCTACTGGGAGTTCGAGATGGCCCAGGCCTGGCCGCAGGCGGCCGCCGCTCTCGGCCTCGCCGGCGACAAGGTGGCCTGCACGGTGTCGGGACCGTTCAAGAAGGTGGCCGACGCCAACCAGCTCGGCGGGTGCCTCACCCCGGAGTACGCCGTGCCGGGCGGGCGCGCGCAGGACTTCTACAAGGGCCGGATCATCACCGGGCCGAAGGGGCCGAAGGAGGTCACCGGCGCGATCGGTGGCGCCTACGTCTCGGTCGGCGGTCCGGGGGGACGGCTGGGCTTGCCGCTGAGCGACGAACTGCCCACCCGCGACGGCAAGGGTCGGTTCAACCTCTTCCAGCGCGGCAAGATCTCCTGGACCCCCACCGGTGGCGCCCAGATCACCAAGTGACGCCGTGATGTTCGGTGTGCGGTGTGGCTGCCCTGAGATCTCTCTGTGGAATCCGGAGGTTTTCGCAGGTGGCGGGTGTGCGCTGGTCGGCGGACCACCCCCGCCGGGGTAGCCTTGCGCTCGGTGGGTCAGCCCATTGGCGGAGTGTGACGAGGAAGTGATGATGAGCAAGTTCTTTCGGGTCGGTGTGATGGTGGCGGGCGTGGCAATGCTCGTCGGGGCGGTCAGCGCGTGCTCCGACGATTCGACGGCGAGTGCTCCGATCACCAGCGATCCGATCACGACGACATCGATGTACTCGTCGCCGGCCGCGTCGTCGGCGACCTCTGCGGCGCCCGGCAGTACGACCCAGAAGGTCACCACTCCGGTGTCGGGGGCCACCAAGCTCCCCGCGACGGCTCCGACCACGGGCACCACCGTGCCGCCGAGCTTCCCCGGACCCAACGGTGAGCCGGTCAGCGCGAAGGGCCAGAAGTACCTCGCGGCCCTCAAGGCGCAGAACGTCACGTTCATGGGCGACACCGACAACACCGTCGCGCTCAATGCCGCCGACTACGTCTGCGCGCAGCAGGCGAAAGGTGCCGATCCCACCACCGTGAAGGCGTTCGTCACCGCGCTGGTCGGTCCGGGGACCCAGAACGTGAACGAAGCGGGCGCCAAGGCCGACAAGGTGATCAAGGCCGCCCATGAGAACTACTGCTGAGCGTGAATGCCAAGCGAGAAGCCACTCGAAAGCGTAAGCGCCGAGGGCTCACCAGGTTCGCCCTGCTGATCGCAGCGCTCGCGGTCGTCGCGATCATTCTGGTGGTGATCCTCGTGATCACCCTTCTCACACCGGGACCACCGCGGATTCCGGGCGGCAAGGGGCCGTCGACGAGCGCCCCGCCCTCGCGGCCGGAAGCGCAGTCGGCCGATTGTCCCGACGTGCTGACCCTGGTGGTCCCCGGCACGTGGGAGTCGGCTGCCGACGACGATCCGCTCAACCCGACGGCGAACAAGGCGTCGCTGATGCGTCGGGTCTCCACGGCGTTGCAGGACGAGTTCCCGAATTCGCGGACCGAGGTCTACACCGTTCCCTACGTGGCGCAATTCCGGAATCCGACCGTGCTCGGCGACCGCCAGGCCGATTACAACGTCTCGCGCGCCCAGGGGTATCAGCGCGCCGCGGCGAAGGTGACCGAGACCAACAAGAAGTGTCCGCTCACCCGCTACGTGATCATGGGCTTCTCGCAGGGCGCCGTGATCGCCGGGGACCTCGCGAGCAACATCGGCAACGGGCGCGGTGTGCTCGACCCCGCCGACCATGACCTCGTGCTCGGCGTCGGCCTGATCGCCGACGGGAGGCGCGAACGCGGCCAGCAGAACGACATCGGACCCGACCCCAATGGGGTGGGTGCCGAGATCGCACTCGGGGGAATGAGCTCACTGGTACCCGGCATCACCATGACCGGACCCCGCGACGGCGGGTTCGGCGACCTGCGCGATCGCGTCAATTCCATCTGTGCGCCAGGCGATCTCATCTGTGATTCACCGACCGTCGCCAATCCGATCGGGGCGGTGGGGCAACTCGCCGGCGCGATCAACAATCCGGTGCACGCGATGTATGCGACGCCGCGGTACTGGTCGCTCGACGGCGCCACCGCCACCCAGTGGATGTACGGCTGGGCGAGTTCGGTGATCGACAAGGCGCCCAAACCCGCGCACAACTGACTCGCGCACGCAAGCGGTTTGGGGCGGCCTCCGGTGCTGCACTAACCTGAGGTCCGGTCCGGGGTTAGCCGATACGAGGAGTGCACCGATGACGCAGGCCGAAGCCCCCGACGGGCTCCGCAAGTTCCGCTTCGGCGCCGGCGGTGAGGGCAACAAGGACGAGGGCGGTGCCCGCAAGTTCGTGAAGCTCGCGCAGACGGCGGAGGAATACGGTTACGACACCTTCGCGGTGCCCGATCACCTCGGCAACCAGGTGGGACCGCTGGCCGCGCTCGGGGCGCTCAGCCAGGCCACCGACCGCATCCGATTGGGAACATCGGTGCTGGCCAACGGCTTCCGGCACCCGGCGATCCTCGCCAAGGAGGCCACCACCATCGACGTGCTGAGCAAGGGGCGACTCGAACTCGGCATCGGTGCGGGCTGGATGAAGGAGGAGTTCGACAAGGCGGGCATCGCATTCGAGAGTCCCGGGGTGCGGATTCGCCGCCTCGACGAGTCGCTGACGATCCTCGACAAGCTGATGCGGGGCGAGACCGTCGACTTCGACGGCGAGTTCTATCAGATCAAGGGCCTCGAAGGCAGCCCGCGACCCCGGCAGGGCCCGCGACCGCCGATCGCGGTGGGCGGTGGCGGCCCCAAGATGCTGGCGCTGGCCGCCAAGCATGCCGACATCATCTCGATCGCACCGGGAACCACCCCCGAGGGCAAGATGAAGCTGTCGGACATGACCATCGACGCCACCGCCGCGCGCGTGGACCGCATCCGCCAGGCCGCCGGCGACCGCTTCGCCGACATCGAACTCAACTGGACCATCGCGGTCATCGTGATCACCGACGACCGCGAAGCCACCGCGGAGATGGCACTCAAGGCGCTCGCCCAGGGCTATCCGCCGAACATCGAGCGCGACACCGACTTCACGGTCGAGGATGTAATGACGTCGCCGTACCTGGCGATGGGAACATTCGAGGAGATCGCCGATCAGATCCGCGAGGTGCGGCGCCGCACGGGCATGTCCTACGTCGGGGTGTTCCCGACGCAGATGGACGCGTTCGCCCCGGTGCTCGCGCTACTGAAAGGGGAGTAAGGTTACCGGTCGGTAGGTGACTGAACCGCCAGGTGAGGAGCTGTGAATTCCCCGACCGAAAGCTGCGGGTCGAGGACCGATTTGCAGCCCGGTGAAGGCAGAATTCACCAGTAGTCACGAATTCGTAGGGTTCGGTGTCCGTGCGCTACCGTGTCACGCGGTGGACATGCGTGCACGCCACGCGAACTCAGTGGTGCCTGTGGGGGAGCACCACGACAACCGCCGACCCGGCGTCCGACGCCGGGTGCCCCGAGGGGTCCACAGGAGTATTTGAATGCTGAACACTGAATTTGAGCAGTTCCTCGATGAGACGGGAAACCTGCACTTCACCGAGGACGCCACGCTGGTCGACTACGTCGAGCGCAACGTGCGCGACGAGGCGGACACCCTCGCGTACCGCTTCATCGACTACAGCCGCGAGCGCGATGGCGAGGCCCAGGACCTCACGTGGGCGCAATTCGGCAAACGGCTGCGGGCGGTGGCGGCGCGGCTGCAGCAGGTGACCAAGCCCGGCGACCGGGTGGCCATCCTCGCGCCGCAGTCCCTGGAATACGTGATCGGCTTCTTCTCCGCGCTCTACGCCAGCAACATCGCGGTACCGCTGTTCAGCCCCGACGAGCCCGGTCACCACGACCGGCTCACCGCGGTGCTCGCCGACTGCAAACCCGCCGCGATCCTGACCTCCACCAAATCCGCCGAGGCGGTCCGCGACTTCTTCGCCGGCGTTCCCGCCAAGGAACGGCCCCGCGTGATCGCGGTCGACGCCGTGCCCGATTCGGTCGGTTCGAGCTGGGTCGCCCCGGTTGCGGGCAAGGACCACAACCGCGACACCGTCGCCTATCTCCAGTACACGTCGGGCTCCACCCGCGTGCCCGCCGGTGTCGAGATCACCTATGAGGCCGTGGCGGCCAACTGCCTGCAGATCTACGACTGCATCGAGATCGACCGCAACGCGCGCGGCGTCACCTGGCTCCCGATGTTCCACGACATGGGTCTGCTCACCGTGATCCTGCCGGCGCTCGGTGGCCGCTACATCACGATCATGAGCCCGCAGGCGTTCGTGCGGCGCCCCGGCCGGTGGATCAAGGAACTCGCGGCGGCCTCCGACGGCGCCGAAACCTACGCCGCGGCGCCCAACTTCGCGTTCGAGCATGCCGCGGTGCGCGGCCTGCCCAAGGAGGGCGAGCATCTCGACCTCTCCAACGTGATCGGTCTGATCAACGGGTCCGAGCCGGTCACGGTCAGCTCGATGAAGAAGTTCAACGACGCGTTCGGGCCCTACGGTCTGCCGAAGACCGCCATCAAACCGTGTTACGGCATGGCCGAGGCCACGCTGTTCGTGTCGGCGACGCAGCGCAACAACGAGGCCAAGATCATCTACGTCGACCGCGACGCCCTCAACGCCGGTCACATGAAGGTGGTCGATCAGCACGCATCGAACGCTGTCGCGCAGGTCTCGTGCGGTCAGGTGGCACTGAGCCAGTGGGCCGCGATCGTCGAACCCGAGACCGCCACCGAGAAGCCCGACGGCGAGGTCGGCGAGATCTGGCTGCACGGCCTCAACATCGGCGCCGGCTACTGGAACAAGCCGGAGGAAACCGAGAGCACCTTCCACAACACGATCCCCCATCCCTTGCCGCAGGGCAGCCACACCGAGGGCACGCCCGCGGATGCGCAGTGGATGCGGACCGGCGACTACGGTGTGTGGCTCGACGGCGAGCTCTACATCACCGGTCGCGTGAAGGACCTGGTGATCGTCGACGGCCGCAATCATTACCCGCAGGACCTCGAGTTCAGCGCGCAGGAGGCCAGCCCGGCGCTGCGTCCGGGCTTTGTCGCCGCGTTCGCGGTGCCGGCCAATCAGCTGCCCGAGGTGGTGTTCCAGAACGCGGCCAGCGGCCTCAAGTTCGACGCCGACGACGCCTCCGAGCAGCTCGTCATCGTCGCCGAGCGCGGCCCGGGCAAGAAGAACGATCCGCAGGAGATCGCCGACACGGTGCGCGCCGCCGTCGCGCAGCGTCACGGTGTGATGGCCCGCGACGTGTTGCTGGTGCCGGCCGGATCGATTCCACGTACCAGCAGCGGCAAGATCGCCCGACGTGCCACCAAGACCGCCTACATCGACGGCAGCCTGCGTGGCGGATACAAACAAGAGGCCTTCCCGGACCACGCTTGAGTGCGTCGGTAGCGCCGCCCGATACATTGGTTAGTGATGTCTGAACTGAATAACGACCAGCCTGTTACCGAGTCGACCGACGGCGAGACCGCCGGTGGCCTGACCGTCGGCGAACTGCGTGAGTGGCTGCGGGAATGGGTCTCGACCGCCACCGGCATCTCCGTCGACCAGGTCTCCGACGACCGGCCGATGGAGGAGTTCGGGCTGTCCTCGCGCGACGCCGTCGCCCTGGCCGCCGACGTGGAGGACAAGACGGGCGTGGTGCTCACCGCCACCGCCGCCTACAACCATCCGACCATCGCGTCGCTGGCCAAACGCATCATCGAGGGCGACCCCGACGAAGGTCTCGATCTCGACGCCGAGACGTTCTGGATTCGCGAACGCAGCAACGACGACGACATCGCGATCGTCGGTCTGTCCACACGCTTCCCGAAGGCCGGGCACACCCCCGAGTCGACGTGGGAGGCGTTGATCGAGCGCCGCGACGGCATCTCCGATCTCCCGGCCGACCGGTGGACGGAGTTCACCTCGGATTCACGCCTGGCGAAGGTGATCGAGGAGGCCAACGTCCACGGCGGCTACCTCGACGACGTGAAATCGTTCGACGCCGACTTCTTCCAGATGAGTCCGCGTGAGGTCGAGATGGTCGACCCGCAGCAGCGACTCGCGCTCGAACTGGCGTGGGAGGCGCTGGAGGACGCGCACATCCCGGCCAGCGACCTCAAGGGTGCCCCGGTGGGTGTCTTCGTCGGCACCTCCACCAACGACTACCAGCTGCTGGCCGCGATGGGCCTCGACGAGGGCGCCAGCGACACCGCCGCCTACGCCCTGACCGGCACCTCCACGTCCATCGTGGCCAACCGTGTCTCCTACTTCTTCGATTTCCGCGGACCGTCGGTGGCGCTCGACACGGCCTGCTCGTCGTCGCTGGTGGCGGTGCACCAGGCGGTGCGTAGCCTGCGGTCGGGCGAATCCGACGTGGCGCTGGCCGGCGGGGTGAACATGCTGATCACCCCGGCGGCCACGCTCGGTTTCGACAGCATCGGCGCGCAGGCGCCCGACGGCCACATCAAGGCGTTCTCCGCCGACGCCGACGGCATGATCCGCGCCGAGGGTGGCGGCCTGTTCGTGCTCAAGCGGATGGCCGACGCCCGCCGCGACGGCGATGCGGTGCTCGCGGTGATCGCCGGGTCGGCGGTCAACTCCGACGGCCGCTCGAACGGCTTGCCCGCGCCCAACCCCGAGGCCCAGGTGGATGTGCTGCGGGCGGCCTACACCGACGCCGCGATCGATCCGCGCAGCGTCGACTACATCGAGGCGCACGGCACCGGCACCATCCTGGGTGATCCGATCGAGGCCGACGCGCTCGGACGTGTGGTGGGCAAGGGTCGCGCCGCCGACGCCCCGGCCCTGCTCGGGTCGGTCAAGACGAACTTCGGGCACATGGAGTCCGCAGCCGGTGCCGGTGCGCTGGCCAAGGTGGTGCTCGCCCTGCGCCACGACAAGCTGCCCGCCTCGCTGAACTATGCCGGACCCAACCCATACATCCAGTTCGACGCCGGTCACCTGCGGGTGATCGACGAGGCGAGCGACTGGCCGCGCTACTCCGGTCACGCGGTGGCCGGTGTCTCCGGGTTCGGTTTCGGCGGCACCAACGCCCACGTGGTGGTGCGTGAGGTGCTCCCCACCGACCTCGCACCCGCCCCGCTGAATGAGCCCCAGTCGCTGGGTGACTCCCACTCGCTGGGTGAGTCCCACTCGCTGGGTGAGTCCCACTCGCTGGTTGAGCCCCACTCGCTGGTTGAGCCTGCCGAAACCACCGACGACGACGAGGACTTCCTCACCGACGCCGAGCGGGCGGTGCTCGCCGCGCAGGCCACGAAGGCCCCCGAGCCCGCCGTCCTCGCCGCGGTCGACCCGGCCGACGGCTTCGCCCCGTGCGCGGTCGACGGTGCGGCGGCGCCGCTGGTGATCTCCGGTTTCCTCCCGTCGCGGCGCCGCAAGGCTGCCGCGGATCTGCTGGAGTGGCTGGAATCCGATGCGGGACAGCAGACTCCGCTCGCCGACATCGGCCGGGCGTTGGCTCACCGCAACCACGGGCGTTCGCGGGCCGTCGTGATGGCCCGTACGCACGAGGACGCGGTCAAGGGGGTGCGCGCCGTCGCCGAGGGCAAGGCCAATCCGCTTGTCTACTCGGTCGATTCGCCCGACACGGCGTCGGCGGTGTGGTTGCTCTCCGGTTTCGGATCGCAGCACCGCAAGATGGCCAAGCAGCTCTACCTGGAGAATCCGGTCTTCAAGAAGTACGTCGACCGGGTGGACGAGTTCGTGCAGAACGAGTTGGGCTACTCCATCGCGGAGATGTTCCTCGACGACGCGCAGACCTACGGCATCGAGACCGCCCAGGTGGGCATCTACACCATCCAGGTGGCACTGGCCGACACGTTGCGGCACTTCGGCGCGCAACCCGGTGTGCTGGTACCGCATTCGATGGGCGAGGCGTCGGCCGCCTACATCAGCGGCGGTCTGTCGCTGGAGGACGCCACCCGGGTGATCTGTCAGCGTTCACGTCTGATGGGCGAGGGCGAGGCCACCCTCACCGGTGACGACATCCGGCTGATGGCGCTCGTCGAGTACAGCGCCGACGACATCACCGGCGTCCTGGCCGATTATCCCGATCTCGAGATCTGTGTGTACGCGGCGCCCACCCACACCGTCATCGGCGGTCCCGAGGACCAGGTGGATGCGATCGTGGCGCGCGCCGAGGCCGAGGGCAAACTGGGTCGCAAACTGCAGACCAAGGGCGCCAGCCACACCTCTCAGATGGACCCGCTGCTCGGCGAGCTCTCCTACGAGCTCACCGGCATCACACCGCAGCGACCCACCGTCGGCTTCTACAGCTCGGTGGACCGGGAGACGTACTACCGTCCCGGGCACGAGCCGGTGCACACCATCGACTACTTCCTCAAGGGTCTGCGGCACAGTGTCTGGTTCAGTCAGGCCATCGCCAAGGCCGTGGAGAACGGTCACCGCACCTTCCTGGAACTCTCGCCCAACCCGGCCGTGCTGATCTCGGTTGCCGCCGTGACCTTTTCGGCGGGACTGCACGATGCCGAACTGATCGAGACGCTGCGGCGCAAGGAGGATGAGAGCTACGGCGTGGTCAATGCGCTGATGAAGCTCTATGTCCACGGTCAGCCGGTCGACGTCGGATCGTTGTATGGCACCGGCAATTTCGCTGACATCCCACGAACACGGTTCGAACGCAAGGAATTCTGGCTCAAGGCCACCATCGCCGGCGGCGGTTCTTCTGGCCGTGTTCCCGGCTCCCACGTGGCGCTGCCCGACGGCCGTCACGCGTGGGAGGTCGACGCCGCGGCGGTGACCGACCCGCGCGAACTCGTGCGTGCCGCCGCCGCTCAGGTGCTGCGCGATGTGACGGTGGGGGCCGCGATCGCCCACGGGGAGATCCCGGCGTCGGGCACCCTCACCACCACGCTGAGCCCGCACCCCGGTGGCGCATCGGTCACCATCCACGCCAGAAGTTCGGACGCGTTGGCGGACAAGAACTTCCGCCTCCTGTTCGAGGCGGCCGTCACCGGCGCGATCGACGACGCCGCACTCGCACCCGTGCCGGCGGGCGAGCCCACGCAGTCGGAGGCCGAGGTGTTCGCCGACAACCGGGTGGTCACCGACGACGATGTGGTCGACGACATCGGCAACAAGTGGAACCCGGAATCGGATGAGTCCGTGGGTGATCGGCTCGCGGTGATCGTCGGCGAGTCGATGGGCTACGACCCTGAGGACCTGCCGCGGGAGATCCCGCTGATCGAGCTGGGGCTCGATTCGTTGATGGCGGTCCGCATCAAGAACCGCGTGGAGTACGAGTTCGACATCCCGCAATTGCAATTGCAGGCGATGCGTCAGGCGAATCTGGCCGACGTGGAGAAGTTCGTGACGTTCGCGGTGACGCATCGTGATCAGCTCGACGATCTCTCCCAGAACGCCGCGGGCGGAGGGGAACTCGACACCGCCGCGCTCAACGCCTACATCGACGAGCAGAACGCGAAAGCCTCGGAGCCCGCCTCGCCGGCCGAGCCGTCTCCCGCCTCGGCCGAGCCGTCCCCCGCGCCGGCCGAGCCCGCCCCCGCGCCGGCCGAGCCGTCGTCCTCGCCGGCCGAGCCGTCGTCCGCGCCGGCCGAGCCGTCGTCCTCGCTGGTTGAGCCGTCGTCCTCGCTGGTTGAGCCTGTCGAAACCGACCTCTCCGATCAGAAGGCCGTCGCCGAGGCCGCGGGCTCCGACGTGCCGCCGCGCGACGCCGCCGAACGTCTCACCTTCGGCGTGTACGCGGTGGTCACCGGACGCTCGGCGGGGGGCATCTTCACCAAGCTGCCCGTGCTGGACGAGGATACGGCGCAGAAGCTCACCGACAAGCTCAACGAGCGCACCGGCGGCGACATCGACATGGAGGACATCCTCGACTCGGAGACCATCGAGGAAATGGCCGACTACGTGCGGCAGTACCTCGACGCCTCCGCCGACACCGACGGGTTCATCCGCTACCTGCGCCTGGCGAAGGGGGACGGGGATGAACCGGCGAAGAAGACCTACGACCCGTCCGCCGGAGATCCCGTGCCGGTGTTGCTCTTCCATCCCGCCGGTGGCAACACCTCGGCATACGAGGCGCTGCTCAAGCGGCTACCCGCCGATCAGCCGGTGATCGGATTCGACCGCGTGGAGGGCTCCATCGAGGAGCGGGTCCGGCAATACCTGCCGCGACTGCGCGAGGTGCAACCGCACGGCCCCTACGTGCTGGTCGGCTGGTCGCTGGGCGGTGGCCTGGCCTACGGCTGTGCGCAGGTGCTCCGCGACGAGGGTGAGGATGTGGCGTTCGTCGGCCTGATCGATGCCGTGATGCCCGCCGAACGTGTGGCGGAGACCCCGGACACGAAACGTGAACGGCTGGAACGCTGGAAGAACTTCGCGATCCGCAACTACGATCTCGATCCCGACGCGCCGATCCCGATGGACCGGCTGGTGGAGGCCGACGACGAAGGCCAGTTCCAGATCATCATGGAGATGGTGTCGATGTCCGGCACCAAGATCCCCGGCGGCATCATCGAACACCAGCGCACGTCGTTCGTCGACAACCGTGCACTGACCAACATCGATCCCACGCATTACGACGGCACGGTGGTGCTCTACCGCGCCGACCGTATGCATGACGGCGCAATCGAATTGGAGCCCCAGTGGGCCAATGTCACCGAGGACGGCGGATGGGCGCCCCTGGCCCCCGACCTCGAGATCGTGCACGTCGGCGGTGATCACCTGTCGATCGTCGACGAACCGTTCGTGGCGAAGATCGGTGCCGACCTCACCGCCCGGCTCAGCCGGCTGGGTGTGACGGCCGCAAATCGGTAGGGGCCCAACCGGTAAGCCAATCGGACAGGACACCGCGAACCAGCAGAAGTGAGGAACACGTGAGCGACACCACCACCGCGGGCAAGTTGGCCGATCTGCGCCAGAAGCTGGAACTCGCCCGGGAACCGGGCGGTGAGAAGGCGATCGAGAAGCGCGCGGCCAAGGGAATCTGTTCGCCGCGTGAGCGTCTCGACATGCTGTTCGATCCGGGCACTTTCGTCGAGATCGGTGCGCTCGCCAAGATGCCGGGCGCCGCGCACACCGGATACGGTGACGGCGTGGTCACCGGTTACGGACTGGTGCACGGGCGGCCGGTGGCGGCGTTCTCGCACGATCAGACGGTGTTCGGCGGGACCGTCGGAGAGATGTTCGGCCGCAAGGTGTCCGCGCTGATGGAGTGGGCCGGCAAGATCGGTTGCCCGATGGTGGGCATCAACGATTCCGCGGGTGCGCGTATCCAGGACGCGGTGACGTCGCTGGCCTGGTACGCCGAGATGGGCCGCCGCAACGACCTGCTGTCGGGGCTGTCCCCGCAGGTGTCGGTGATCCTCGGCAAATGCGCGGGCGGCGCGGTGTACACCCCCGCCAACACCGACATCCTGGTGGCGGTGGAGGACAAGTCGTACATGTTCGTCACCGGACCCGATGTGCTCAAACAGGTCAACGGAGAAGACATTTCGGCCGAAGACCTGGGCAGTGCGCACAATCAGGCGCGCTGGGGCAACATCCATCACGTCGCACCCGACGAGAAGGCCGCCTTCGAGTGGGTGCGGGAGTACCTGCAGTACATGCCGGCGAGCACGTGGGAGAAGCCCCCGGTGATCAATCCGGGCCTCGAACCGGAGATCACCGAGAGTGATCTGTCGCTCAACGACTTCATGCCGGACAACGACAACGCCGGCTACGACATGCACGACATCATGATCAAACTGTTCGACGACGGTGCCTTCCATGAGGTGGGCGAACTGTTCGCGCCGAACATCCTCACCGGCTACGCCCGGGTCGACGGACACGCGGTGGGTGTGGTGGCCAATCAGCCCAGCGTGATGTCGGGGGTGCTGGACACGGACTCCTCGGAGAAGGCAACGCGTTTCGTCCGCATTTGCAACGCGTTCAACATTCCGCTGGTGTTCCTGGTGGACACCCCCGGCATCCTGCCCGGCCTGGCCGAGGAGCAGAAGGGCACCATTCGGCGGTCGGGCAAGTTCCTGTTCGCCTACGTGGAGGCCGATGTACCGAAGGTGACCGTGGTGTTGCGCAAGGCATATGGCGGTGCGTACGCGGTGATGGGATGCAAGCAACTCGGCGCCGACATCAACTTCGCCTGGCCCACCGCGAAGATCGCGGTGATGGGTGCCGAGTCGGCGGCTGCGGTGCTCACCCGGCGGCAGACGCAGGGCATGTCGGCGGCCGAGGCCGACAAGGTGCGCCGCGACTTCATCGACTTCTACAACGCCATGATGGCCACGCCGTATCTGGCCGCCGAGCGCGGATACATCGACGCCGTCATCGAACCGGCCGAAACACGGCTGCAGCTACGAAAGGCGTTGGCACAGTTGCGCGACAAGCAGATGATGCGCACTCCGCGCAAGTCGTTGCTGATGCCCATCTGATCACGGGTCAGACGAACCGCGACAGTATCGAGTGCACACACTGGGTCACGACGGTGCGGTCGTAGGACTGCACGAAGTCGAAGCGCCGGTCGAGTTCCGGTGCGTCCTCGTGGCGGTCGCGGGCCGAGAGAACCGCGGCGAAGTGAGGTCCGAGTACGGCCACGGTCCACTCCTCGACGAGGTCGTCGTCGGGATCGAGTGGGGCGCGGTGGACGTTGCCGTCCCGGATGGCGGTGACCCCCACCCCGTACACGCCCACGAGACCGACGGTCTCCGACATCGCCTGCCAGCGCCGGGCGGTCGAGGAACTGAAGTTTCGCTCGAACTGAAAGGTGCCGAGCACCACCGCCGCGTGGGTGGCGTGCGCCTGCCGTTCGATCTCCTTGCTCATCGCCACCAGCAGTCGTTTGGTGGCCGGACGCGCGACGATCGCGGCTTCGACGATCGCGAACGGCGTGGCCTGCTGCGGCGGCGGTGTGGTGCGGACGGGCAACTCGGGTAGCGCGGCGGTCGGGTAGCGATCGAGTTCGGTGGGATCGGTCACCGACGGATAGAGCCCACCCATCCCCACCGCGGCGCCCAGGGTCTGTGCCGGCACGAGATGCTGCTCGTCGTCCACCCCCGTTGCGACGACGAGCGCATCGCAGCGTTCGGTGTGCGCCCACACGGCGTGCGCGAGGCGCGCCGCGTCGGGACCGATCGGGCGGCGCAGGAGGTCGGGGCCGAGGAGCACCACGTCGGGTTCCAGCAGGATCAGCGCGGTCAGTGACGCGGTGGTGGCCGTCACCGGGTTCAGGCAGATGGTGGTGCCCTGTTCCCGGGCAGCGTCGACGACGCGGAGGACCTCGCGCGGCTGATCGGCGAGTGCCTGGGGCGTGATCGTCATGACCTGGTGGGAGGCGCGGGCCGTCGTGCTCTCCAGCGGTGCCCAGCCGCTGCGATAGAGCCCGATGTCGAGGCCGACGAACAGCGGGACCCGCGCGGCGAGCCCGCGCACCGGATCGGAGGCGAGGAATCTGCTCCGTCGGGCGTCGAGGATCGGCTCCTGCGCCATCATCCGCGCGGCGCGTCGCAGGGCGGTGGCCGAGGCGAGGCTGGTGCCCGGCGGTCCGTGCACCTCCAGTGTCGTCGCCACCAGCGCGCCGTCGGAGAGTCGGCACACCGGCGTGATCTGCGGATAGAGGCTGATTCCGTCCAGGATCGATCCACCCCCCGAATCGGGGGTGTCGATGAGATGATCCCGGGCCATCGCGTTCCCTCGTCGGACAGTCCGGGCGGACCGTCCTAGCGGACAGAGTGTGCAGGAATGAACCTACCCCGCTTCGCGCGTCGGCATCACCCCCGGCGGCTACGCGACCGCGTGGCCGACGAGGTGGCCGATGGCGAAGGTCACCGCCATCGCGATGGCGCCGCCGACCACCACGCGGCACATCGGGCGCCACGGGCTCGACCGACCCAGCAGCGCCCCGACCGCGCCGGTCAGGGCCAATGCCGCGATCACCGCGACGAAGGTCACCGGTATCCGCCACGCCGCGGGTGGCAGCAGGATCGCGATGAGCGGCAGTAGCGCGCCGACGGTGAACGAGACCGCCGAGGACAGCGCGGCCTGCCACGGGTTGGTCAGGTCGTGGGGATCGATGCCCAGTTCCACGTCGACGTGTGCCCCGAACGCGTCGTGGGCGGTCAATTCGCGTGCCACCTGGCAGGCCGTCGCATGGCTGAGACCCTTTTGTTCATAGAGTCCGACGAGTTCGGCGAACTCTGCCTCGGGCTCCTCCCGCAACTCTCGCGCCTCCTTGGTCAGCAGGGCGCGTTCGGTGTCTCGTTGCGTGCTCACCGAGACGTACTCGCCGAGCGCCATCGACACCGCCCCCGCGGCGAGTCCGGCGATGCCCGCGGTGAAGATCGGTCCGCGGTCGGCGCTCGCGGCGGCCACACCCACCACGATGCCCGCGGTGGAGACGATTCCGTCGTTGGCCCCGAGCACACCGGCGCGCAGCCAGTTGAGCCGGTTCGCGAGTGAACCTGCGTGCGGCTCACCGGTGTGCTGACCGGGCACCTCGGTGTCGGCGCCGGGATCGTCGGCGGCCGATCGGTTGAAGGTCATGCGTCCCACTCAAACCCGGAAGTCGCACGCGCGCAAGCAAGGTTATGGTTGCCTCACTGACAGGTCCGTTGCTGCCGGGGGTAGTGGTCTCAGTAGCCGCTCGAGCGCATCGGTGCCGGGTTGTACAACCCGGAGCGGCGTTGGGTGCCGATGTCGAGTTGGGCGGGCGGTGCCGGTTTGATCTCCGTGAAGCGTTGCAGCCCACCCCAATCGCGGCCCCAGTTGTTGCGCAAGTAGGTCGGTAGCAGTGTGGGCGTCAGCATCGCCTCGGTGATGCCCAGCGGGCCACCGGCCTTGCCCGACATCCAGGTCTGACTGTTCTTCTGGGTGGCCTCGGCGTCGGGCATGATGCGCCACTGCGGCACCTGCAGCACGCCGTAGCGCACCTTCATCGGCTGCTGGCAGGGAAACACGAATCCGGGCAGCCAGTCGATGAACACCGGATCGGTGGTGCCCACCACGTCGTTGAGGGTGGCCAGTGTGGTGACCCGCGGCGGGGTGAGTGCCACCCATTCCGCCGGCGCGCCGGCGGTGTCGGCCACCACCACCCGCGCCACGGTGGCGCGCGGAGGTGCGTCGGCCAGCGGGAAGCGCAGGTTGCGCCACGTCGGGGCCTTCGCCACGTCGATCGGCGACATGGTTCCCACCCGCACCACGGTGCCGTCGGGATTCACCCGGCCGAATTCGACGGTGACCTGCTGTCCGGGATGGACCACGCCGATCCCGTCGACGGCCTCGACCGAACCGGCGACCGACACGGTGAGCAGTGGTGCGGCGGCGCTGCGCGGCGGGAGGGAATACCAGTCGGTGGTGAGCGTGCCGGTGCCGCCCGGGGCGCCGTAGCTGCCGAGCACGGGGGTGTTCGCCGGGGCGAGGCCGAATGGCAGTCGCACCGTGGACCCGTTCACGCCACGCGCACCCTGGCCGCCTTCGGTGCCGCCCTGCGACGATTCGCTGGTCTGTTGCTGATCATCGGCGCCCGCGCCGGTGCCGGCGGAGTTCGCCGCACCCGAGGTACTCGAGGTGTCGTCCTCGGTGGCATCCACCGACAGCTTGCCCGGCACCCCGTTCGGGGTGAATGCCGGTGCGGGCACGCCGTTCCCGATTCCCGCGAGCGCGTCGGAGATGCTGGGCGCCGCCCGTCCACCGACGGCGGCGGGTGCGAGTAGGCCGGTGTTGGGGTTGGCCTCCACCAGCACGTCATTGGCCAGGCCGCACTCGTTCCCGGTGATCGCGCGCGCGTTTGAATTGAGCCACGACCACGAATCACGTTGCACGTAGGCGGCTTTGGCGAAAGAGGCGACCATGAACAGCACCATCAGCGCGGAGATCACCGGCAGCGGTGAGAACTTCAGCCGCGAGTACCAGTGCGTGGAGTGGCCAGTGCGGGTGGCCTCGTCGGTGTAGTCATCGCGCAGATGGAACCACAGGCCCACGCACGCGGTGGCGACGGCGAGGGCCACGACGATCCAGGCGATCCCGATCCCGCCGATCGTCGGCGGGCGGTCCCACCACGGGATGCCGTAACTGCCGACGAACCACCAGCCGTTGGTGCCGGCGAACGAGATCCCGACCACGGCGAGCACGGCGGCGGCGAAGAAGGTCCGGTTGCGCCGCGACCGCATGATGGCCGGCGCCATCATCGCGCCGGCCGCCGCGGCCAATCCGCCGGCGATACCGGCGTACACACCGAAGTGATGCGTCCACTTGGTGGGGGTGAACGCGATGAAGAACATGGTGCCCAGGGTCACCGCGATCAGCCGCCAGATGGGGGCGCGGGCGACGCCGTTGGGATGATTGCGACGCAGCAGCCGCAGCAGCACCACCACCAGGCACAGGATCATGATGAGCACGCCGTAACGGCGGGCCAGGGTGCCGTCGGCGGTGGGCAGCAGCAGGTAGTAGTAGCGGATCGGCTCCTGCCACCACTCCAGCGTGGGGCCGACGTCGGTGGCCACCTTGTTGCCGGCGATCAGCGGGGCCAGCGGCTGATCGGCGAAGATCTGGAACAACACCGCAGTCCCCGCGGCCGCGATCGGGGCCAGCATCGGCACCAGGCCGTCACGTCGGCGACGGGAGACCACCGTCTTGACGATGGGCCGGATACCGGCGAGCAATGCGGCCACCGCCATCAGGCCGCCCGGGGCCAGCGCCAGGGTGAACGCCGCGGTCACCACGGCGATCGCATAGGGCAGCAGACGCCGGGTGGCGATCGCGCGTTCCACGCAGCACCAGGTGAACAGGGCGCCCACCGCCTCGGCGGGTTCGGGCCGCAGCCCGTTGTTGAAGGGCAGCCAGATCGCCAGGAACACGAAGGCCGCCGACCACACCGCGGGAGTGCTGGTGCGTACCGCGCGGCCCAGCCGCGGGATCACCTCCCGCGAGATCAGCCACCAGCCGAGCAGGCCCAGCAGGAACGCGGGCAGCCGCATCCACGGGGCGGCCAGGCTCACGTGCGTCATCGCGGCGATCACCTGGAAATGCCAGCCGAACGGATCCTGCGGCACACCGAAGTAGCGGAAGTAGTTGTCGGCGTAGCCCGCGTCGCCGGTGATGCGGCCGACGATGAAGTTGTAGCCGTCGTCGGAGGTGTTGGCCCCGGCGAACCACCAGAACGCCAGGATCACGAACACCGCCACGTCGGGGCCGCGGATGGTCCACCAGCCTGCGGGCAGGAAACGCTTGTGTCTGCGTCCGTCTCGCTGATCGAGCATGCCGAGCGCGATCAGCGACAGCACCGTCATGACCATTCCGACGACGATCACCGCCAGCTTCAGCGGAGTGGGGGTGCTGACGTAGCGGGTGTCGATCGTCGCCCGCAGCGAGACACCGTCGGACATGGCGGTGCCGGGCAGATCGGTGTACACGCCGACGATCTGCGGCCGCATCTCCTGGTCGTCCACCGCATACGACAGGGTGCCGTCGCTGCCCGAGGCCAGGCCGTCGATCGACGCGGTCACACCCGTGCCGTCCGCGTGGAAACGAATGACGCATCCCCGGTCGGCTTGTGCGGCAGCCCGACCGGTACTGAGGATCACCACATCGCGATCGGTGACCGTCAGGCTGGTGGCGTCGGCCCGCACGAACAGCCCGCGGGCGCTGGCGTCCGCGCCGCCCGCCGGGATGGTCGACAACAGCACGCCGCCCGCGGCGGGCAGATTGCGCGCAGAGTCGCAGGGCACCTCGACGTCCATGTCGACCGGTACGAACGCGACCAGCGGGGCGGAGACGCTTCCGCGGCCGTCCTGCGGCCAGTTCAGTTGTGCGGTGGTCTGATTGACCGGCAACAGCGGGGTGAGCACGGCCAGCAGCACACCGAGCAGGCCCGTCACCGCGGCGACGATCTTCGCTGTGCGGGCGCGTGTGTCAGTCGTCATCGGATTGCGGCTCCACCCTGATCGAACCCGTTCGCGACCAACCCCAGCGCGTGACCTGCGCAGTGCTCACCGTGACCGCCGGTGCGCCGGGCACCAGAGGGGTGAGACGTTCGAGCGCACCCCATTCGCGTGTCCACTCGTTCGACAGGTAGGTCGGCACCGCTTGCGCGGACGTGGTGGCCTCCGAGATGCCGAGCAGCCCGCCGTCGACCCCGGCCTGCCACGTCTTGGACTGGGAGTTGGTGGACGGGTAATCGGGCAGGATGCGCCACCGCGGCACCTGCGCGATCCCGTTGCTCACCTGCATCGGCCGTTGGCACGGGAAGTGGGCGGCCACGGTGAAGTCGATGAGCGTGGGCGACTGCGAACCGACCAACTGCTGCAGCGTCTGCAGCCGCGGCGCGCGTGGCGGCGTGATCCCGATGAACTGGTACTGCCCGAGGTTGTTGTCCAGCAACGACAGTCGCATCACGGTGGCCTTCGGTGGAGCGGCGGTGATGGGCACCCGCATGTTGCGCCACGGCCGGTTGGTGATCACCGGGCCGGGATCGATGGGCAGCACGTCGGGACCGGCCTGTTCGAATGTTCCGTCCGGTCCGGGTCTGCCGAACTGCACCACCAGTTTCTGGCCGAAGTTGCGGACCCCGAAGGTGTCGATCGTCGACACCGCGCCGGCCGTGGTGAAGGCGAGCAGCGGTGTGGCCGCGCGGTCGGCGGGCAACTCGTACCAGCCGGTGGTCAGGCGCGCCTCTCCGGCGTAGCCGTAGCTGCCCAGAACGGGGGTGGTGGCCGGGTCGAGGCCGTAGGGTAGCGCCACCGTCGACCCGTTGACCGTCTCGGGTCCGCGGCCGCCGGTGGTGCCCGCACCCAGGCCGCCGGTGATCGCGAACGGGCGTGCCACGCTGGCCGACACGTTCATCTGACCGGGGCGTTGGGTACCCGGTTCGGGGGACAGGTCGTCGGGAATCCCGTTGGGGGAGAAGCCCACCGGTGTCACGCCGCTACCCGCTCCGGCCAGCGCCGCCGACGCCGACCCGCCGCCGGCGGGGGTCAGCATGCCGGCATTCGGGTCGGGTTCGGCAAGCACGTCGTCGGCCATCCCGCAGGAATCCCCGCGCAACGTGTGCAGATTCTCGCCGAGCACCGTGGTCGCCGGATAACGGGTCACCGCGGCCTTGGCGAACACCAGGAGTTCGGCGATCACCATGAGCCCGGCGATCACCGCGATCGGCGACGACGCGAGGAACAATCGACGGCGATTGGCCCGCGACGCCTCGGGAGGTCCGGCGGTGTCGTGTTCGAGGCCCTTGTTGCGCACGTAGTCCAGACGAAGGTGCTGCCAGACCGCGACGGCTCCGGTGATCACCGCGAGGATGAGGAACAGCGTCGAGACCGGGCGTCCGGCGATCACCGGTGCGCGGTCGAACCAGGAGATCCCGTACTCGTAGGCGAACGGCCACGAGTTGTAGCCGGCCATGGCGGCGGCGAGCGCGAAGAACAGACCCGACACGAACACCGTGAGATTGCGGGTGGAGCTGGCCGCCGCGGCCACCACGGCCAGGGTGGCGACCGCGGCCATCGCCGCGCCGAGTCCGGCGAACACACCGAACTGGATGGTCCACTTGGTGGGGGTGAACGCGAACAGCAGCAACGTGACGCCCACCGCGCCGATCAGCCGCCACGTGGGACCGGTGGCCACACCGGCGATGCCGTTGCGGCGCAACATGACCGCGACCGTCACCACGATCGCGGCGAGCAGCAGCAACAGCGGCACACGCCGGGTGAGTGCGCCGTCGTCGGTGACCACGGAGATGAAGTAGTAGCGCAGGAATTCCTGATGCCAGCTGATCACCGGGCCCACCGTGTAGCGGATCTTCATCGCCTCGATGACGGTGGCCAGTGTCTGATCGCGGAACACCACCACCAGCACCACCAGCCCGGCCGCCACGATGGGCGCCACCGCGGCGAGGATTCCGTCGGTGCGGCGACGCTGCAGGAGGATGCGCAGCAGCGGGCGGGCGGCCACGATCAGGATGGCCACCCCGATCACCCCGTGCGGTGCCAGCGCCAGCGTGAACCCGGCCACCAGCGCCGCGGTGGCCGCGGGCAGCAGGCGCCGGGTGGCGATCGCGCGTTCGACGGCCCACCACGTCAGCAGCGATCCGAGCACGATGATGCCCTCGCTGCGCAGACCGCTGCAGAACGGCAGCCAGAACGCGGTGAATACCGCCGCCGCCGACCACACCGGCCAGTTGCTGCGATACCAGCGGCGGCCGATTCCGGCGTTCACCGCGGGACCCATTCGCGGCAACAGCACCCTGCTCAGCACAAACCACGACACCAGCCCGGCAATCAGCGGCGGGATGTGCATCCACAGGATCGACGGCGAGATCGCCGCCCAGTGCGCGAGAAAGCTGTAGTACCAGTCGAAGGGCGCCTCGGCGATGCCGTACCAGCGGTAATAGTTGGCGAGATAGCCGAACGAGCCTGCGGTTCGGCCCATGTTCAGGATGTAGCCGTCGTCGGGACTACCCGCCCCCAGGAACAGCCACACCACCAGCACCCCGGTCACCGCCAGATCGGTGAGCCGGGGACGCAGAGTGTGCCACCAGCGGCCGGCCCGCAGGCGATGGGACCGTCCGGACTGCCTGTCGAGGATGTGCAGGGCGATCAGCGACACCACCACCGCGATCACCGCGAGCACCATCACCACCACCTTGAGCGGCGTCGGGGAACTGGCGTAGCGGTTGTCGATGCGCACGTCGGCGTGCAGTCCCGCGGCCGCGGCGGACATCGCCTGCGCGGAGGTCAGGTCGCTGAACATCCCGGCCACCTGGGGCCGTTTGCCGGGGTCGAGGGTGGTGGCCGGTCCCAGTCCGATGAACTGCGCACCCGGTCCGGATGGCTCCGACCAGATGCGCAGGTCGGTACAGCGGTTCAGGTCGGCGCGCGGAGCCGAGGCGGCGACGGAGTTGCGAAAGGTGGCGGTAACCGCGTCGCGGCCGGCAGTCACGTATAGGGCCGACGCCTTGCTGTCGGGGGCATCGGTCGGCATCGTCGCGAGCACCAGGGTGGTGCGGTCGTCGGGCAGTTCGGCGAGCACCCGGCACGGGATGCGGATGGTCATCGACTGCGCCGTCTGCGCGATCAGCGGAGCCATCACCGACGACGTGTCGGAGCCGGTCTGTTGCTGCTGCGCCGGTTGCGTTTGCGGCCAGCTGAACGAGGCGTCGGTGGCCTTGACCGGCAGCAGCGGGACGAGGACGCATAGAACCGCGCCGAGGATGCCCGAGACGGCCGCGACGATCCGCGTCACACGCGGCGTGAAAATTCTGCTCGGGGTGCTGCCGGCCGATCCGGGGTCGTGCGGTTGCGGCTCTCCGGGATCGGAGGTCGTGGCTGTCGGCGGCACGGTGTCTGATGGTAGGCGATCGGACTCATTGGCGGATCGGCGCCGGACTCCACAGGCCGCTGCGGGTGGTGGTGCCGGTGGTGATCTCGGCCTTGGTGGTCACGTCGCCGTACGGCGTGTAGCGCTCGAGCGATCCCCAGTCACGTCCGATGTCGCCCTGCAGGTAGCTGGCCACCGTCTGCGGTTCCTGGGACACCTCGAGCCAGCCCAGCGGGCCACCGCCGTAGGAGTCCTGCCATGCCGACACCGCCGCGGCGAGATCGGCGCCCGGCTTGATGCGCCAGGTGGGGATCTCTGCCACCCCGTAGTGGTGGGTGAACGGCCGCTGGCACGGGAACACCAGACCCGACGTCCAGTCGACGTGCACCGGGTCGGAGCTGCCGACGAGTTCCTGCAGCGTCTGCATCTCCGGGAGCCGTGGCGGGGTCACCACGATGAAGCGGTCCGACGAGAGGTTGTCGTCGTCGGCCACGATCCGCACCGCGGTGAGGTTGTCGGGCAGCGACGAGGTGGTGATGCGCACGTTGCGCCACGACGGCCGCGGGCCGGGGTCGATCATCTCGGTCTCGCCGGTGGGCTCGAGGTCGGCGTCGCGGGTGGAGGGCGTGATGGGGTCGGTGGTGTACTGCAGCAGCAGATTGGGGTTGTCGTACTCGCCGGCCACCGAGAAGGTCAGCAGCGGACGGCTCTTGTAGTCCTTGGGCAGTGCATACCAGCCGGAGGTGAGGTGCGCGGGCACCTGATCGGTGGTGGAGTAGCTGCCCTCGACGGGGGTGCGCGCAGGGTCGAGGAAGAACGGCAGACTTGCGTAGCTGCCGTTGACGCCGGGCGTGGATTCCCGTCCGCCGCCGGTGCCGCCGCTGTTCGCGTTGAGGACGTCGTTGGTGGAGGTGGCAGTGCCGGCCAGCACACCCAGCGACCCGGCGCTGGCCTGGGTGGTGAGGTCGTCGGGCACCCCGTCGGGTCCGAAGCCGCTGGTTGTCGGTTGCGACGAACCGCTCGGCGCCTGGGCGGGGCCGGCCAGGGGATTGGGCAGCGTGCGATCGACCGGGGCGAGCATGTACTCGTTGGGATCGGGTTCCACCCACACCTTGTCGGCCATGCCGCACTGTTTGCCCGCCAGCGCCTCCAGGTTGGAGCGGGGCACCGAGTACGAACTGCTCTGCTGGATGCCGGCGAACACGGCGGTCACCAACTCGAAGATCACCACCGCCGCGGCCATGTAGGCCAGCGGTGCGTCGGAGATCGACGACCACAACGTTCGATACCACCGTGGGTGGAGGGGTGCGTCGTCGGCGTCGTCCTCGTGGGGGTCGGTGCCCGCGAACGGTTCCCGGAAGTGGAACCACAACGCCAGCAGCAACAGCAGCAACGACGCGTAGAGCATCGCGTTGGCCAACGAGAAACCGAACGACACCTGGTTGACGCCCCACGGCATACCCCATGCCGACGAGTAGTAGTACGAGTTGGGGGCGGTGAACGCCAGACCCGCGATGAACAGCACCAGCGCGGCGAACAGGGTGCGGTTGCGGCGCGAGTGCATCGCGGAATGGCTCACCGCGATCGCCGCGATGGCCGCGAGCGCCGCGGCCAGGCCGGCGAACACCCCGAAGTGGTGGGTCCACTTGGTGGGCGTGAACATGAGGAACACCAGCGAGGCGAAGGTGATCCCGACGATCCGTCGCGCGGGTCCCAGCGCCGTACCGGGGATGCGGGACTTACGGATCAGGACAGCGGCCGCGGCCACCATGCCCAGGATCATGGCGAGGACCGCGAACCGTCGGGCGATCGACCCGTTCGCGGAGAACTCGAACAGCGACGAGTAGCGGTCGATCTCGTTGTACCAGTGCATCGACGGACCGAGCGCGGACTTCATGCTCGACGACTCGCTGAACGCGCGGATCGTCAGGTTGGAGAACACCACGAAGATCACGAACGTGCCCGCGGCGGCGATCGGCGCCAGCAGTGCGACATACGACCACACCCCACCGCCGATCGCGCGCACACGTTTGATCAGGGCCAGGATCATCGGGCGGGCGCCGGCGATCAGCGCGGCCACCGCGAGCAGGCCGGTGGGTCCTGCGGCAAGGCTGAACGCGCCGATGAGACAGGCGATCGCGGCGGGCAGCAGGCGGCCGGTGGCGATGGCACGTTCCACCGAACACCAGGTGAGCAGCGCGCCGAGCGCGATGATCGGTTCGGGGCGCAGGCCGTTGTTGAACGGAAACCACGACGCCAGGAACACGAACGCCGCGGTCCACCCGACCGCGGGCCGGGTGGTGGCGGCCCGGCCCAGCCGAGGCAGTACCTCGTGGCTGACGATCAGCCACGACGCGATTCCGCACAGCAGTGCGGGTAGCCGCATCCAGGGACTGGCCAGCGACACGTGCGAGAGCAGGCCGAACACTTCGTAGTACCAGCCGAACGGTGCCTCCGGGGCGCCGAACCAGCGGAAGTAGTTCGCGGTGTACTCGCTGTTCTGGGCGACGCGCGACATGGTCAGCAGATAGCCGTCGTCGGAGGTGTTGGGTCCGATGAAGTGCCAGATGATCAGCGCGGCGATCACCACGTAGTCGCGGGCGTTGAGCCGCCACCATTTGGCGGGGAGGATGCGGCGGTGCTTGCGGCCGTCGGTGGCGTCGAGCGCGGCGAGTGCGGCCAGCGACAGCAGGGTGCAGACGATGCCGACGATCAGTACCAGCCACTTGAGCACCGTCGGCGCTGTGGAGTACCGGGAGTCGACGGTGACGTGGGCGCGCAGGCCCGGCAGTTGCGCGGCGTCGCCCGACAGGTCGGTGAACAGGCCGGTGACCTGGGGGCGCTGGTCGGCGCTGTAGGTGTCGGATTCGCGGCCCTCGGTGGTCCCCATCAGGGGTTTGCCGTCGTCGCCGGTCATCCCCACGAACTCCGCGGTCACCGCGTCGGAGTCGGCGTGCACCACGATGTCGCGGCAATCCTGCGACCGGATCTGCGCGAGCGTCGCCGACACCAGCGGCACGTTCCGTACCACCACTTCGATGCTCTGCTTGTCGGGCGGGTCGGTGGGGCTGCCGGTGCGCCGGATGAACAGCCCGCGCTCGGTGGCCTTCGTGGCCTGCTTGGGTGTGGTGGACAGCAGCACCGTCTCGTCGGGGGACATCGACGTCGCCGCAGAGCAGGGGATCGAGACGTCGATGTCGACGGGGACATAGGAAATCAGCGGCGCCGATACCGATCCCACGGTGTTGTTCTGCGGCCAGTTGATCTCCGCGGTGGTCTGCTTGACCGGCATGAACGGAGTGGCCAGAGCCAGCAGAACACCGAGCAGACCGGTGACGATCGCGACGATCTTCGCGCGTCGAACGGTCTGCGTTGGCACAAAGAGAGATGGTAACCGTTCGGTCGAATCTGCCTCTTCGACAGCCTGAGGTGTTGGTGGGGCGGGACGGATAGGGTAGGGCCATGTCGACCGTTTCCGACGCCGCGCACGAAACCGGCGCCGAGCCGCTCCCGATCATGCTGCTCAACGGGCCCAACCTGAACACCCTCGGGGTCCGTCAGCCGCAGGTCTACGGGTCGGAGACGCTTGCCGACGTGGTGGATCTCGCCGAACGCACCGCCGCCGAACTCGGTTTCGGGCTACGTGCGGCGCAGACCAACCACGAGGGCGAGATGATCGACTGGATCCACGAGTCCCGCGGTCGGGTCAGCGGCATCGTGATCAACCCGGGCGGCTGGACGCACACCTCGGTGGCCCTCGCCGATGCCCTGGTGATCCCGGAGGTGCCGGTGATGGAGGTCCACATCAGCAACGTCGCCGCGCGCGAACCCTTCCGCCACCACTCCTATGTGTCACCCATCGCGGCCGGAGTCATCGCCGGATACGGCATCCGCGGCTACGAGTTCGCCATCCGGCGGCTGGTCGAACTCGTCGGCTGAGCCGGCCGCAGCGGGTTCAGCGTGCCCACAACCACGTCGAGCGTGCCCTTCTGCTGGTTGAGCTTGTCGAAACCAGCCCGGCGCGAAGATGACTGCGGCGAGCGTGCCCTTCTGCTGGTTGAGCTTGTCGAAACCACCCGGGCGCGAGTATGACTGCGGCGTATGCGCGACGCGAGAACAATAGTTGTCGTTGCCTCGCTCAGCCGCCGCATCTATATCTGTGTCGACAGGATCGGGCCGATGGCGCCTTCGAACTCACACGTAAGTGCCGAAGTCGCCGGTCACGCCGAGACGCTTCATGAACTCCGCTCTGTCGAAACCGGACTCGACACTGTGGCGACGCATCGCCGCGCCCGCCGATTCCAGCGCGGCCGGCGACTCCCACGACACGTGGGTGACCACGTTGAATGGGCTGTCGCCGTTGGCGAGGGTGAGCACCTCGTTGATCTTGATGCCGTTTTGTGTGGCGAGCACGAGATGCAATTGCCGGACTTGGTCGACGAACTCGTCGAGGTGCGCCACGGGTACGGAGAATTTGTCGATGCGGTGAAGTGTGTGCATCGGTCGAGTCTTCAACTTCAAGTCTGCTCGAGGTCAAGCGGACGACTCTTCTGCAACCCCAAGGTTGCAGTAGGAAGCGGTATGTGCAACTATCGAGTTGCATATAAGCATCCAGCTACCGAAGGACAAACTGATGGATACCGACTTCGATCGTATCGAGCAAGAAATCGTCATCGACGCACCCGCGCAACGGGTCTGGGATCTGGTGAGCGAGCCGGGCTGGTATATCAACAACCGGGTGATCACCGAGCATCGGATCGAGACCAGGGGCGATCTCACCGTGGTCCACGATCCCACCCATGGTTCGTTTGCGCTGCGGGTGCTCGACCTCGACGCGCCGCGCTACGCGGCGTTCCGCTGGCTGATCGACGCCGATGATCCCGACAGCTCGGCCACCCTCGTCGAATTCTGGTTGACACCAACCGATTCAGGAGTTCTGCTCAAGGTAGCCGAAAGCGGGTTCGCCGCGCTCGACGAACCGGAGGCCGATCGTCGATCCCGTTTCGACGACCATACCGACGGATGGCGCGTCGAACTGGGCCTCGCTCGTGACCATCTCGTCGATGCCGGTACCCGTGCCTGAGGGCACCGCTCCCGTCGAGGTCTTCGCCGCACTCGCCGACGACAGCCGATGGCAGGTGCTCGTCGCCTTGGGGCGACGGCCCGCGTCGGCGTCGGCGCTCGCCGACGAGTTGCCGATCAGTCGGCAGGCGATCGCCAAACATCTGCGCGTGCTCTCCGAGGCGGGACTCGTGGCGGGGTCCAAGGTGGGTCGAGAGGTGCGCTTCGAGGCGGTGGGCGCGCGACTCAACGAGGTGGCTCGCCAGCTCGAAGGCATTGCGAGCGGCTGGGATCGGCGCCTCGCCCGCATCAAGCAGCTGGCCGAGGAGGCGGATCCGGCGAGGTGAGCCATGCGTGAGCGATCGGGGTCAGCGGCTCAGCGCTTCGGCGGCCATGTCGGCCACCGACCCCTCTGCGCGTGGGCCATGCCCGGGGTACAGGGTGGTGGCGTCGAGTTCGGTGAATTTCTCGACGCTGCGCCGGTTGGCTGCGTCGTCGTGATTGAAGGCGCCGGGCAGGCATTGGCAACCCGTGATGGCCGACACCGGGTGTCCGCTGACCAGCGCGTCACCGGACACCAATACCTCGCCGTCGGCGACGAGATAGGCGCTGTGACCGTCGGTGTGCCCGTGCGCTGCGACCGGAAGGGGGCGGCCGGGAAGGTCGAGCGGTTCCGGAAAGGGTTGGGTTCCAGCGATTCCCGCCCGGCTGAGCACGCCCAGCGGTGTCACCGTTGCCAGCCAGCGCCAGGCGCGCGGACGATACGCGAAGGGCGCGATGTCGAGTGGACCGGCCTGTTGGAGGTAGTCACGTCGGGCGTGGCCCACTTCGTCGGGGTCGGCGTACACGGGAAAACCGAAGCGGTCGACCAGTTTCGCCATACCGCCGATGTGGTCGACGTGGGCATGGGTGAGCAGTGCCCCCCGGATGTCCTCGGGTCGACGCCCGATCGCGTGGATCGATTTGAGGACGGTCTCGGCCTGGCCGGGATATCCGCCGTCGATCAGGGTGAGGTCTGAACCCTCCTGCAGCAGAATCCAGTTCACCGACTCGCTGTGCACGAGGTGCGCGGTGGTGGCGCCCGAATCGAGGCTCGAGATGACGAATTTCATGGTAGAACAGCTACTTTCGTACGACGAGAACGAACGGACCCACTTCCGTCACCTGGAATCGGGGGTCGGCGAACAGGGCTGGATCGAATGTAACGGTGTAGCGCTTGACATTCGGATCGTTGGGGTACACGTCTTGCGCCAGGCGCAGCGCGTATCCGTCGGCGGAGTAGCGGAACAGGAAGACGTTGGGCGGCGTCCACGGTGCGGTGTCGAGGTGGTCGATCAGTTCGGCGGGAGTCGACGACTTCGACCACTTCTCGATGGCTGCCGCCCGTTTGTCGAACTCCGCCAACGGATTCGCGTAGTGCGAGGTGAGTCCCTGGAATCCCCAGTAGGGGTAGATCGAGAGGAAGCCGTAGTCGGCGGTGAGCACCACGTTCTCAGTCGCCGGGCGGCCGGTCTGCCCGGCGATCAGGCGATGCAGCTCCGGGAAGTACGATTCGGCTCCCGGTGGACGTTCGTCGGCGCGGTGCCCGTAGCCGTCGGTATCGGTGTAGGCGGTGGTGATCTCGTTGGAGAGATACCCCGGAATGCCTTGGGCCAGCATCACCGCCGCGGCGGTGGCGATGACCCCGATCGCGATGCGGACGTCGCCGAATCTGCCGACCGCCCAGTGCGCCAGCTCGACCACCCCGAACACGCCTGCCGCCGAGAGCACCCCCACCAGGATCGGGTCGAGGCGAAACGACAGGAGTGTGGTGCCGGCCGCGGTCAGCAGCATCGACAACAGGCACACCAGATACACACCGACGGTGGCGATGCCGAGTGCCGCGGCGATGGTGCGTTCCCGGAACCGCAACACGATCCAGATCAGCCCGATCATGGTGATCGCGCCGACGAGCGACAGATGGAACATGGGCAGCGGCAGGATCGAACCGCGTTCGGGAAGGTAGTGCTCGGCGGTTCCGCCGCTCGCCGGTTCGTTGCGCAACCGGGCCAGCAGGTAGGGCGTCCACACGGTGAGTGCGATCAGTCCGGCGATCACCCCCATCACCACGAGCCTGACGAGCACCGCGACGGTCACGGCTCGTCGCCTCGCCGCCACCGTGCCGCCGGCCACCGCCTTGTTCCCCGCCAGCACCCATCCCTGCACGATGAGCGCGAGCGCCATCAGCACGGCGACTCCGGCGAACAAGCCGGTGTAAAGGGTGTAGAAGGTGGCGCTGAGCCCGAGGAACAGTCCCGCCGCCGCCACCGCGGGCCAACTCGTCGCCGCGCGCAACGAACCCGTGGGACCGTCGGCGTGCCGCGACCGGCCACGCAGGGCGTAGAGCATCGGAATCAGCATCGGCACGCCGAGCATCACGAGCACCGCGGCGTACGGTTCGGGTGCGGCGTACATCAGGGTCACGGTGGTCACCGCCAGCGCCGTGGCAACGCCGCGATCGGCGCCGACCATCCGGTTCCACAGCACCACTCCCACCGCGGCGGCCGCCGACATCGAGATGATCGCCCACGGCTTGAACGCCTCCCAGCCGGGCATACCGAGCAGCGACGCGTACCTCCCGCCCGCCCAGAACCAGCCGGCCGGATAGTAGGGCGGCAGGTGCAGGTAGGTCATGTCGGCCAGGTGCGGGCTGCTGGTCATCCGCGTCAGATACTCGGTGCGGAACTGCTGATCCACCGACAGGCCGAACAGGTAGAGCCGCGTCGCCCCCAGCGGCATTCCGATGGTCACCGTCACCAGGCCCGCGATCCCGACCGTCGACAGCAACGTGGTGACCGCACGGCCTCGTCCGTACCGGTAGAGCAGCGCCGCGACCACCAGGATCGCGATGGCGATCACCTGGCCCGTCGTGGTGAGTGCCCGGGTCACATTCGAGGAGTTGAACGCGGGCCACTGCACCGAGTCGATCACCTTGAGCCCGACGAAGGCCACCACGGCGCCGACGAGTGCGGCCACGACGATCTCGACGAGGTCGGCGACGCGGGAAGCGCGGGCGCCCCGCGTGGGCGCCTCGGACGCGTCGTTGTCTCCGACGGCCGGGGTCTGCGTTGACGTCACGCCACTATTCTTAGCAGCCGTCAGAACGGTGGTGGACCCTCGAGACCGAGTTCGGATCGGCGGGCCGCAGTGGCGGCGCGGGCCTTCTCGACGGCGTCGCGGCCTGACGTGGTGAGCCGGGCGGCGACGCGGTGGTCGGGCGGTTGGTCGCGCTCGGCGAGTGATCGGAAGAGATCCCGTCCCGTGTACGCGTTGCCGACGAACATGTGGCCGGTGGGGCTCTCGAAGATGACGGTGCCCAACGGAGTCTGGTGATCGCGCCAGCCGACCGCGAAAGTTTTATAGCGGTGATGTCGACGGCAAAGCGGTTTCAGGTTGCGGCGTTCGGTTCGGCCGCCCTTGGTGGGATCGGTGTGGTTGAACGGGTCGGTGTGATCGAGATCAGCGGTGCGGACCTTGTTGGTGCAGCCGGGAAAGGTGCAACACAGTTCACCGGCCTGCACCAGCGCCTTCAGCTTCCGGGGGATGGGATAGCGGAACGAGGCGCGGGCACTGTTCTCGTGGTCGGGGTGGACGTAGTTGCGACGCGCTTCGGTCAGCAGCCTGCGGGCCGTGTCGGCGTCGATGAGGCCGTGTCCGTCAAGGAATGCCGGATCGTCGTCGTGGCCGAGCACGGTCGACAGATTCACGACGATGTGGAAGGTGGGGCGGGGACCGTGCTCCGCGCCGCAATCGGGTACGGGGGAGGCGTCGTGGATTGTCGGGGACGCCGGGTCGGCGGGGCGGGATGCAGGGTTGGCGCACTCCGCACATTCGCACGGGAGATGCTGGTGGCCGCGCGCGAGGGCGACGAGCGAATCGGCGCGGCGCTGCGCGTGCGTGCGCGGATCGGTGGAGTGAACTCCGCCCACCATCTCGTTGAGCCGTGCGTCGAGTACCGCTGCCTGTGTTGCGGGCAGTTGTCCGTCGATCGACGAGTGTCCGGGCTGATCGCGATGTGGCCGGATGGCGATGTAACGCCGCTTTTCAGCGGTTTCGCGCCGTCGCCGCGTGGCATCGGGGTCGATGCGTTCGACGGTCGCCTCGACCATCGTCCGCAGCCGCGTCGTCGACATGGGCTCGCGAGAGAAGATCAGATCGGCGAGGACGGCGTCGAGTTCCTTGATGTGAGCGTCGTCGACGAGCTCGGTGCGGGCAACGATGTCGGCGAAGCGGGCCAGGTCGATGCGGCCCACGGCCAGCGCCTGTCCGGTCAGCGGCAGTCGGTAGCGCAGGGAGCCACCGAGTTCGATCGTGCGCTTGGCCTGCGCCGGCGTCATCGTGAGCGTGGCGCCGACCTCGCTGATGGCCGCGGTCAGACCGTCGGGCCCACAACTTGCCGCCGGGTCGACGTCCGGCCGGACGAACAGTCGGGCGAGTTCGGCAGGATCGGTGCACCCTTCGGGCGCGGCGATCTGGCGGGACCCCAGCAGTGCCTCCACCCGGGCCAGGTAGTCGTACTCGCGCAGTTCGTAGATGAGGACAGCCGCCTGCAGAATACGGTAGTCGGCAGAGGCCTTGCTCGCCTGGGAGTGGAAGAGCACCTCCACCAACTCGTCGGGTTCGAGGTCCTCGTCCTCGGCCAGTTGCGCGAGCAGTGCCTGGCGGGCATCGACTGCGGACTCGGTCGGGGTCATGATTAGAACATACATTCGGTCACCGACAAATCTGTTCGCGGAAGGCCGGGGGCCGGCCGGTTGGGCCTGGCGGAAGGCTTCAGCGCAGGCTGTTGCGCACGACCCGGTCGACAAGCTCGCTGGCGGGAATACCCGTGGCCGCAAGCTCCAACGCGCCCGTCGACGAGAGCATCGCGATGCCGTGGACGCTCGCCCATAGAGTGGCGGCGCGTGCCCTGGCGTCGCCGGCATCGGCGCTCGAGGGTTCCACCAGTGAAACCAGCCACTCGAACAGCGGCCGGGATACGTTTCGCAGCTCTTCGCCCGACCCTTCGAGGAGGTCGTGGCGGAAAATGAGAGTGAACATTGCAGGTCGACGACGAGCGAATGCGACGTAGGCGTTTGTTACTTCACCCAGATCGCCGTCGGATTGGCTATCAGAGCCGTCACCGACGAGCTGATGTCGAGAATCGCCGCCGCAACCGGGCAGGCGTATGTCGACGACTATGCGCGACAACGAAACGACCACACCGACGCATCCGGCGCGGCCTGACGGGCACGCTCGACCGGGATGTGGGCACGCTCGACGGGGATCTGGGCACGCTCGACGGGGATCTGGGCACGCTCGACGGGGTCCTGGGCACGCTCGACGAGCTACACAGGTAGCTTGCGGAAAATCTTCCGGGGAATGTGGCGCAGCACCGTCATGATGAACCGGAACGGCCCCGGCACCCAGATGATCTCCTTGTGGGCGTCGACGGCCGCGGCGACGGCCTTGGCGACGTCCTCCTTGTTGACCGTGAGCGGCGCTTCCTTGACGTTCGCCGACAACCGGGTGCGCACCTGGCCGGGCCGCACCACCAGCACGTGCACGCCCGACGGCGCGAGTGCCTCGCCGAGCCCGAGGTAGAAGCCGTCGAGGCCGGCCTTGGTGGAGCCGTAGAGGAAGTTGCTGCGACGCACACGCTCGCCGGCCACCGAACTCATCGCCACGATCTGGCCGTGTCCCTGCGCGCGCATCTTCTGCCCCAGCAGCACGCCCACGCTGACCGCGGCGGTGTAGTTGATGGTGACCTCGGTGACGGCCTTGGTTTGGTCCTGCCACACCTGCTCGTCGTCGAACTGCACCCCGGCCGCGACGATCGCCAGATCCACATCACCGCCGGCGAAAGCCTTGTCGATCAGCTCGGGATGCGTCTCGGGCTTGAGCGCGTCGAAGTCGATCAGTTCCACCGACGTCGCGCCCGCGTCCTTCATGAGCGCCACCGCCGCGTCGGCTGTGGGATCACCGGGAACCACGGCGAGGATCACCTTCGCCGGGCCGCGGTCGAGGAAGGCGGACGCGATGGCGAGTCCGATCTCGGAGCTACCGCCCAGAATCAGGATGGACTGCGGGGCACCGACGGAATTGAACATGACGAGAAGATCTCCAGAGTGTCGAGGATGAAGTGACCGGACGGTCAGAGGAGTTGCAGGCGGCGAGCCATGTCGGAGACGAACACATTGTCCGGATCGATCTCCCGACGCTTGGCGATGAAATTGTCGATCTGCGGGTACATCGCGTGGAAATTCTCTGCCGACGTCCGGGAATCCTTGGCCGTGTAGAGCCGACCGCCGATCGCCATCACCCGCTTGTCCATCTCGTTGAGGAACTCCGCGAGTCCCTTGCGCAACGGGAAGTCGAGGCACACGTTCCATCCCTCGAACGGGAAAGACAGTGGCGCACGCGGATTTCCGTCGCCGAACAGCTTGATCACGTTGAGGAAGCTGATGTGACCCGACGCCTGGATGTCGGTGATGATCTGTTTGAACTCGGGCTCATTACCGGTCGGCACGATGAACTGGTACTGGGTGAAACCGCCACCTCGGCCATACGCGTTGTTCCAGTTACCGATGAGGTCGAGCGGGTGATAGAACTGCGGAAGACTCTCGATCACACCGCGTTTGTTGGAACCCATCTTGTAGTAGAGCTCGCCGATCAGCGAGAAGTCGAGCTTGTTGTCGAGCCCCCGCGGGAACACGTTGGGCAACACCACCAGCGGCTTGACGTCGAAGCGCAGCGGGTCCTTCTTCAGCTTGTCCGGCAATTCGTCGAACTTGGCCAGATTGCCCCGGCTGAACGAGCCGCGACCGAGTTTCGAGCCGCCGCTGATCGTGTCGAACCAGCCCGACGCGTACTCGAATCCGTCCTCGTAACGCTGGCCGAGGTGCAGGTCGATGGTTTCGTCGAGATTCTTCGTGGTGAAGGTGTCGGCCAGGAAGTAGGCGGTCTCGGTGCGCTTGAGGGCGATCTTGACCCGCAGGATGATGCCGGTGAGGCCGATGCCGGCGACGGTGCACCAGAACAGCGAACCGTCCGGGTCGTCGGCCGAGCCCTCCGGTGTGATGGTCAGTACCCGACCGTCGGCGACGAGGAGTTGCATTTCGGTGATGTGGTCGCCGAATGCCCCGGTCGCGTGATGGTTCTTGCCGTGGATGTCATGCGCAATGGCCCCGCCGATGGTGACCTGCCGGGTACCGGGCATCACGGGCACCCAGAAACCGCGCGGCACCACGAACTTCATCAGGTCGTCGATCGACAGGCCCGCGTCGACGTCGACGATGTCGGTCTCCTCGTCGAGGGAATGGATCTTCGACAGCGGTGTCATGTCGATGGTCAGCCCGCCGCTGTTCTGTGCGGACTCGTTGTAGGACCGGCCGAGACCGCGGGCGATCACGCCACGCTTGAGGTAATCGGGTTTGTCGGATTCGCGATCGGCAACCTCGGCGACCGCTTTGGCGATGAGTTCCACATCGGGTGTGGAGAGCACCTTGCCCACCGTGGGTGTGGTGCGCGACCACCCCTCCAGGGTCCGTGTTTCCAGAGGCAGATCATCTGTAGTCATCGGTTTCGACATTACCGCGCGTTCACCGGCCCAGAACTGCCGCGGCGGCATTGTGGCCAGGAATACCACTCACTCCGCCACCACGGCGTGCGCCGGCACCGGCGAGCATCAGACGCGGATGACGCGTCTCGACGCCCCACGTCCCCACCTCCGATGCCGTCGGCGCCCACGGCCACTGCAGCGACCGGTGGAAGATGTTCCCGCCGGGCAGTCCGGGTGAGTCCGCCAGATCGAGGGGCGTCTTGGCCTCCAAGCACCGGTTACCGTGCGCGTCGGTGGCGACGACCGACTGGATCGGCTCGGCGAGAACGGAATTGAGCGATTCGAGGGTGGCCTCGACGGCCGCGGTGGTCGCCCCCGGCGAGGTGAACAGCGCGGGCGGCATGTGCAGGCCGAAGAGTGTCAGCGTGTGCATGCCGTCGAGTTCGGGACCGAGGATCGAGCGGTCGGACAACGTGTGGCAATAGATCTCGCACGGCGGCAGCGACGGCACATGCTCGTCGCGCGCCTGCTGCCACGCGGTGCGTAACTGCGAGTAGGACTCGTTGATGTGAAAGGTGCCGGCGAACGCGGCGTCTGGGGAGACTCTGCTGTCACGTAGTGCCGGGAGACGGTCGAGCAGCAGGTTGATCTTCAGTTGCGCACCGGTCGGATCGGGTTCGGTGTCGATGGGGACGTCGAGTAACCGGTTGAGCGTGTCGGGAGCACAGGCGGCGTACAGCATCTCCGCGCGCGCCGAAGTGCGATCGAAGTCGACGGAGCCGTCGCCCGGATCGACCCCTGTGACATGCACACCGGTGCGGATGTCGGCGCCCGCGGCGACCGCCGCCTGATACAGCGCCCCCGCCACCGCGCCCATCCCACCCACGGGTACGTCCCAGTCGCCGGTGCCGCCGCCGATCAGGTGATACAGAAAGCAGATGTTCTGGCGCAGCGAGGCGTCGTGCAGGTCGGCGAAGGTGCCGATCAGGCCGTCGGTGGCGACGATGCCGCGCACCACGTCGTCGTCGAAGTAGCGCTCGATCAGTTCGCCCAGCGGACGTTCGGTCAGCGACTCCCAGATGCCTGCCTCCGACGAATCCAGTCCACGCGGTGAGTTCAGCCCGCTGACCAGGTCGTGCATCTCGTCGGCCGAGCGCAGCGGCTCGGTGAGGGTGGGGAACACGCGCTGCGCGATGGTGCCCATCCGGTCGTAGAACCACTGCCATGACGTGAACGCGGTGTCGGAGCCGGTGACGTCGCGAAACGACGCGGCGGTGGCGTCGTCGTCGTGGGTGTCCACCAGAATCCCGCGCGTGGGGTCGATGGGCAGCGGCGTGTACGACGAGTAGCGCCGACGTACGAGTCGGATGTCGAGGTCGAGATCGGCCATGAGTTGCTGCGGCATCAGCGACACGAGGTAGGAATATCGCGACAACCTCGCCGGAACACCGGGGAACGGTGTCGCCGACACCGTCGCGCCGCCCACATGGTCGGCGCGTTCGAGGACCAGCACCTTGCGCCCGGCACGGGCCAGGTATGCCGCCGCGGTCAGACCGTTGTGGCCGGCGCCGATGATGATGTCGTCGTACTTCTCACTCGACATACCCCCACTAAACACCGCGGACCCGCTTCCCCACAGAGGAGTGAGACCCGGTAGCCGGTCGCATGGTCTCCGGTGTCCGCCGACCGGGGGATCGGTGAGTCGGGTGACCGGTTTCGGCGGTCGCCGCGCGATACCCTCATCGGGTGGATATCCCCTCGGTCGACCTCTCCTCGGGATTCGCGTTGCCGCTTGTCGGCCTCGGCACCTACGACATGCTCGGCCTGCCCTGCGTCAACGCTGTGTCCCGTGCGCTGACGTCGGGGTATCGGCTGCTCGACACCGCCAGTCGATACAGCAACGAGTTGAGCGTCGGCATGGGTTTGCGGGATTCCGACGTCGACCGCGACCAGGTGGTGGTGCAGACCAAACTCGGCGGCGGCGACCAGGGATACGACGACGCCATCAACGCGGCCAAGGAGAGCGCACGCAGGCTCGGCGTCAAGCACATCGACGTCTATCTGATCCACTGGCCGTGCCCGAGCCTGGGGCGCACTGTGGATTCGTGGCGGGCGTTGCTCACCCTCGCCGAGGAGGGTTTCGTCACCGTGCCCGGCGTCTCCAACTTCAAGGCACATCACCTGCAGATGCTCTACGACGAGACCGGGGTGTGGCCGCAGCTCAACCAGATCCAGTGTTCGCCGGCGCTCGCGCGCACCGAGCTGCGCGAGTTCATGGCCGAGCGGGGCATCCATGCACAGGCGTGGCACCCCACCGGCCGCAAGGAGGGTCTGCTCGGCGACGGGCAGATCATCCGGATCGCCCGCAAGTACGGCAAGTCGCCCACCCAGATCGCGCTGCGGTGGGCGGTGCAGCACGGGATCGGCGTGGTGCCCAAGTCGTCGCATCATGGTCGGCAACTCGAGAATGCCGACCTGTTCGATTTCGAACTCGACGAGGATGACCTCGCCGCGCTCGCCGCGCTCGATCGTGGTGAGCGGGCGGCCCGCGACTCCGACGTCGAGGAAGAGTTCTGACCGACCCGAGTGGGCGGCAACGAGGTGACCGGGCCGACGGGTCGTCTACGGTGACAGGGTGCACGACCCGACACCAGACGGCCACGAGCCCCGGCACGAGGATTTCGCGACCCGCCACGCCCCGATGCCGGTGGAGTTGCCCCTCGACGACGCGGAGGCCTCGACCGATGTCCCGCTGGGAACGCAGATCTTCCGCTTCATCGTCACCGGTGTGGGCTCGGGTGTGCTCGATTTCGGTCTCACCGCGATCCTGCAGTACGCGCTGGGACTGCCCCCGGAATTCGCCAAGGCGGTAGGTTTCATCTGCGGCACGGCCACCGCCTACTTCTTCAACCGGCGCTGGACGTTCCGCGCATCGCCGAGCGTGTCCCGCTTCGTCGCCGTCGTCGTGCTCTACTTGACCACCTTCTTCGTGAACGTGGGTGTCTACACCTGGCTCTCACATGTGTGGCCGGAGATGCTGCTGTGGAGTCTGCTGGCCTACGTCATCGCGCAGGGCCTGGCAACGGTCATCAATTTCGTCGTCCAGCACGCCATCATCTTCAAGATCCGCTGACGCGGTGCCGCGCGCCGTGGTGGTGGGCAGCGGACCCAATGGTCTGTGTGCTGCGGTCCGGCTCGCGCAGGCGGGGCTCGAGGTCACGGTGGTGGAGGCGGCCGACGAGATCGGTGGCGGTACCCGCTCGGGTGAGATCGACATGCCAGACGGTGCCGACTCAGGCCTGATCCACGATCACTGCTCGGCCTTCCACCCGCTGGGGTTCGCCTCACCGTTCTTGTCGACGTTGCCGTTGGCGCGCCACGGCCTGCGCTGGCGGTGGGCGCCGGTCGACTGCGCGCACCCGCTCGACGACGGCAGCGCCGTGCTGCTGCGCCGCGACCTCGAGCGCACCGTGGCCGAGTTGGATGCGGCGGGGTTGGATGCGGTGGGGTTGGATGCGGCCGAGTTGGATGCGGTGGGGTTGGATGTGGCGGGACAGCGGTGGCGCACCCTGGTCGGCGCGGCGAGCGCACGGTTCCCCGATCTGGCCACCGACGTGTTGTCGCCGATGATCGCGCTGCCGCGCCACCCCGCGCTGATGGCGCGGTTCGGGTTGCGGGCGCTGCTGCCGGCCACGGCGGTCGCGCGCTATCTGGGGCCACGCGCGGGTGCCCTGTTCGCCGGGATCGCGGCGCACGGATTCACGCGGCTCGATCGGCCCGGGTCGGCGGCCGCGGGGGTGGTGCTCGCCGCGGCCGGACATCACGGTGGCTGGCCGGTTGCCGAGGGCGGATCGGCGGCGATCGCGCACGCACTGGCCGGTCATCTCGCCGAACTCGGCGGGGAGGTGGTCACCGGCCACCACGTCACCCGGTTCGCGGAGATCGACGCCGACGTGGTGATCCTCGACGTGATGCCCGAGACCGCGGTACGCCTGCTCGGTGACCGGATGCCACGGCGCATCTCGCGCGCCTATCGGCGCTGGCGACGCGGACCGGCCGCCTTCAAGGTCGACTACGTCATCGACGGCGAGGTGGGGTGGACCGCGCCGGGCTGCGCCGATGCGGCCACGGTTCACCTGGGCGGTCCGGTCGAGATGATCGCCGCGGCCGAAGCCGCGGTGGTGGCCGGCAGGCTGCCGGCTCGGCCGTTCACACTGGTGGGGCAGCAGTGGGTGGCCGACCCGTCGCGCGCCGTAGGCACTCGAAAACCGCTGTGGGCGTACGCACACGTGCCGCAGGGGTACAGCGGTGACGCCACCGACCATGTGACCGCGCAGATCGAGCGTTTCGCCCCCGGTTTCCGTGACCGCGTGGTCGCGGTGCACGCCACCGGACCGATTTCGCTCGAACGGGCCAATCCCAATTATCTCGGCGGCGACATCGGAGGAGGTCGCAACGGGCTCGGGCACCTCGTCGCGCGGCCGCGGCTGTCGCCGACGCCTTACGCAACGGGTGTGCCCGGGGTGTATCTGTGTTCGTCGGCCACTCCGCCGGGCGGGGGAGTGCACGGCATGTGCGGGTTCCACGCCGCCGGTGCCGCACTGGCCGGCCTCGGGTAACCCGCACCCGAGAACCGGACTCGGCCCGAATCGCGTTGCCGCACGCCGCAATACCGGCAGTCGGTGCCAATCGGTCAAACGGCCTACGCGCGAGGGTGTCGGCGGGCCAGGGTGCGCCGTGCCGGAAACGGGGTGGGTTAGGCTGGCGCTGCCAGGTATCGGTCAGGGACCTCGCAGGACCCGACGGGACGCAATGTATTCGAGACGACTGGGATCGCCATGACCACAGCCACACAGCAGGTAGGACCGTCACCGGCCGGGTCCGCCGCCGAAGGCCATGGCAGCGATTCGGGTGCGGCGGATTCGCGTGTCCTCGTCCAGCGGACGCTGTTCAACTGCCCGCACTCCCGCGTGGAAACCGGGATGTACGTGGACGCCGACCTCGCGCGCGTGCGGCTGACCCGTACCGAGGCAGCGCTCGACCCGGGCGCCACCCTGAGCACCAACACCTATTTCGGACGGTTCGCCGCAGCCCAGTGGCAATGCCACACCCCGGTGCGCTCGGTGCGGCTCGAATTCGACCACGACTGCGCCCCCGACACCGTGCTGCGGGTGGACATCCGTGCCTCCGACATCAGCGGCCGCCCGCGACCCGTCGAGGTCGTCGAGTTGCGGGGCAGCGGGCATGCGTCGGCAGACCTCGACGTGCGCCGATTCGTCGACGGCGGCGCACTGTGGTTCGAACTGACCGCGATCGGTGGCGCGGCACGCGTCTGCGACGTCACCTGGACGGTGGACCGCAGCGTCCGGCGGCGTCCGGTCGCGGTGGTGATGTGCACGCACAATCGTCCCGCCGACGCCGTCGCCACCCTGCGGACGTTGGCCTCCGACGACGAGGCGCTCAAGCTCGTCGACTCGGTGTGGCTGATCGATCAGGGCACGCGGCGGGTGTCCGACGACCCCGGGTTCGCCGCCGTCGCCGATATCCTGGGCGACCGTTTGCACTACATCACCCAGCCCAATCTCGGTGGTGCGGGCGGCTTCAACCGCGGCATCCACGAGGTGACCAAGACCGGCGACCGCAGCGTCGACATCGTCGTGATGGACGACGACATCCTCTGTGAACCGGAGTCGGTGCTGCGTCTGTCGGCCTTCGCGAACAACACGTTGCGGCCCACCCTGGTGGGTTCGCAGATGCTGCTCGCGTCGGAGACCTACCGGGTGCACATGACCGGCGAGTGGGAGTTGCTGGGAAAGCTGAAGGCCGGTGAACCCGGTGCCTACGGCAAGAACGGGCTCGACGCCCTGCAGAATCAGCAGGACGCGCGCACCGACGCCGGATGGAACGGCTGGTGGTCGTGCCTGCTGCCGGTCGAGGCGGTCTATGAGGCGGGGATGTCGCTGCCACTGTTCTTCCAGTGGGACGACATCGAATTCGGGATTCGCGCCCGACACAAGGGATTTCCGACGGTCACCCTGCCCAACGCGGGTGTGTGGCACGCCGACTTCCATCTCAAGGACTACGACGACTGGTCACGCTACTTCAGTTGGCGCAACGCACTGATCGTCGCCGCGATCCACGGTCCCTTCGACCCGCGGGCGATGGCAAATGTGGTGGCCACCGAGATCGGCGAACACATCGTCTCGATGCGTTACGGCCTGGCCGCCACCTTGTTGCTGGCGGTGCGCGATTACCTCACCGGCCCGGCGGTGCTTGCCGACGGCGGGCAGGCCAAGCTCGCCGAACTCGCGCAATTGCGTTCTGCCTACCCGGATACCGTGCTGCGCGATGCCGCCGAGGTATTCGCCGAGTCGAGTTCGGACACACGCATCACCCGTCGCGGCGCAAAACCGGACGAGGACAAGCTCACCCAGGTGCTCGTCAAACGCGCCCTCGCCCAATTCCTCGGCCGCCTGCGATCCGCGCCGGTGTCGATCACCGCCGACGACGCGCGGTGGTGGCATGTGGGGCTGTTCTCGTCGGCCATCGTCACCGATGCGTCGCAACAGGGCGTCCGGGTTCGCAAGCGCGACAAGGACACCGCGATGCGCCTCGCCCGCGAGCTGATCGGATCGTGTCTCGAATTGCGCCGCCGCGGAGACGATGTCGCCGCACAGTGGCGTGACGCGATGCCCGATCTCACCAGCCGCGAGAACTGGACGAGACTGTTTGCCGACGACTGAGCGATCCCGCAGCATTCTGACCGCGATTGCGGTCGGGCTGCTGGGATTCGCCGTTTCGGTCTGGGCGAGTTGGCGTCCGTCCTTCTGGTACGACGAGGCGGCGACGGTCTCGGCGACCAACCGGCCGTTCGCCGAACTCGGCCACCTGGTGGCCCACACCGATGCGGTGCACGCGCTGTACTACGTCGTGATGCACGCGTGGTCGTCGGCGTTCGGCTACTCGGAGTTCGCGCTCCGGTTCCCGTCGTCGCTCGCCGTGGGTGTGGCCGCCGGACTGATGGTGCCACTCGGAGAGCGGTTGTGGGACAACCGCTTCGGGGTGGTGGCCGGGTTGGTGCTGTTGTGCCTGCCGCGCACGTTGTGGGCCGGTGCCGAGGCGCGATCGTATGCGGGCACCCTGTGCCTGGCCGTGGCGGCGACACTGATGCTGTTCATCGCCGTCGACCGGGGCCGTTGGTGGTGGGCCGCGTACGCGGTGGTCTCGACCCTGCTGGTGTTCTGGTTCTTCCTGGGTATCACCCTGCTGGCGGTACATCTGGTGATCCTGCTGTACCGCCGCGCCCTCTCCCGGGGTTTCGTCGTCGCCGCCGTCGCGGTGGGGCTGATCGTGCTGCCTTTCGCGCGATGGGCGTTGGGGCAGCGAGGACAGATCGCGTGGATTCCGGAGATGTCGTGGATGACGCTGCGTCACTATGTGCGTTTCGAGTTCTTCGTCGGATCGTGGGTGTCGTTGTCTGCGGTCACGATCGTGTCGGTGCTGGGCGTGCTCGTCGCACTCCTCGCCGGGGCACGCGGCGGGTGGGGTCCGGCGATCGTCGGTGTCCTGTGGGTCGTGGTGCCGACGATCGTGGTGCTCGGCTGGTCGTGGCTGGTGTCGCCGGTGTACGTGCCGCGCTACCTGATCTTCACGCTCCCCGGTCTCGCCCTGGTGGTGGCGTGGGCGCTGATCCAGGTGACGCGCGGCACGACGTGGTTCGTGGCACTCGGTGTCGGCGTGTTGGCGGCGTCGGCGGTGCCGTCGTATCTGGAAGGGCGCGGGCCGTACGGCAGGATGGGCGGCACCGACTACTCGGCGGTCGCCGACTACATTGCCGCGCACGCCCAACCCGGGGATTGTGTGGCGTTCGCGCGACCGCCGTCGTGGAGCCCGGTGTCGCAGCGAGTCGTGTTGCGCGCCAAGCCTGATGACTTCGCAGGACTGCGTGATATCGGACCGTCACGAGACCCGGTGCGGGCCGGTGTGCTGTGGGACGGCGACAAACCCGTCACGGCCTATCGGGACTTCGCGGCATCCTGTGCGGTCGTCTGGGTGCTCACGGACCGCGATCGCGATCGCGGATTCGACGCCTATCCGGGCGGGATGGAGCATTGGCATTTCGCCCCGTACCGATTCACGTCCACTCCGCTGTATGCGGCCCTGCGCGAGTCGGGGCTGCACATCGTGTCCACGATGCCGTTCAACAACTCTCAGGTCGTCGAGATGCGGCGCTGAATCGTCGGTGGCGCGGAACCGCGTCCCGCACGCGTGACGTGAGAGAGCGGTGAGAATCGGGCCCCGCGCGTTGTGATCGCCGGGCGCAGCGGCTGTGATGAGGACGATCCATCCAGACTGTGCCGCGGCCGGTCCGACGTAGGAGAACGAGAATGCGCCGAAGTGTGCCGTGGTCCGTCACGAAACGAATGCAGAGGTCGGTCATCGCAGCGGCCTGCGCGGCATCGGCGATACTGCTCGCTGCTGCGCCCGCATCGGCGGTGCCGCCTATTCCGTCGCTGCCGCCGGTAACGAACGGGTTCACCGTCCACACGAATCTTCCCGGTGGGCCCGGCGGTGCCATCTTCTACACTTCCGGCGCGAATGTGGCCATCCCGCTTCCCATTCCGGGTCTGGGTGAGGGCGCCGATCAGGGCCTGGTGATCGCCGACAAATCCGGCCACGTGCTTGCTCACCAGGCGGCACCGGCGGGCCAGGGCGTCGCGAACTTCCGCACCCAGATGTATCAGGGACACAAGGTGCTCACCTGGTGGCAGGGAAGTGGCATCGATGGTCACGGGACCGGGAGCGATGTCATCGCCGACGATCACTTCCGCGTCATCAAGACCCTCACCGCCGGCAACGGGCTGCAATCGGATGCGCACGAGTTCCGGCTCACTCCCGACGGGCGGGCACTGATCACCGCCTACCGGCAGATCAACGCGGATCTCTCATCCGTGGGTGGCCCCGTGAACGGCACGATGATGGACTCGATCGCCAGCGTGGTCGATGTGGCCACCGGGCGGGTGTTGATGCAATGGTCCGCCAAAGCTCATGTGCCGCTCACGGATTCGTCGATGAGACCACGAGTCGGGGGTGCTGCCTCCTACGACCCATACCACATGAATTCCATCGCGTTGGGCCCCGACGGCGACCTGCTGATCTCGATGCGCAACGTCAACGCGGTCTACGACGTCGACGGCCACACGGGCTCGGTCAACTGGCGGCTCGGCGGCAAGCAGACGTCGTTGCGGATGGGACCGGGCGCCGACATCTTCGGTCAGCACGACGCGGAGTTCGCCGACGCCCATACCGTGCGGGTGTTCGACAACAATGTCGACGGTGCGATCCCCCGCGGCCAGTCGTCCATCAAGTGGATCCGCGTCGATCCGGTGCGGCATGTGGCCACGCTGGTGCGTGCGCAGTTCCACCCGGGTGGACTATCTGTGTTCGCGACGGGCAACGCGCAGGCCGTCGGCGACGGCTACGTGTTCGGAAGCTGGGGGACGAGTGGACACATCTCCGAGTTCGGGCCGAACGGGCAGATGATCTACGACGCGAGCGTCCCGCACGGCACCTACCGGGCGTACCTCGACCAGTGGCCGTTCTAGTTGGGCCCACAAGACCCACGCGCGGCAGACTCAGCGATTGACCTTCGCGATGATGTTGTCGGCGTACCAGTTGAGGTGGTCGATCTTCTTCTGCAGGGGCTCGGTGTCGGGGCCGGTGACATAGGGCATCCGGAAACCGACGATCACATCGGTGATGCCCTTGTCGGCCAGGCGTTTGCACCCGTCCACCGTGTAGGCGTCGAGTGAGATCACGTGGATCTCGAAGGGGTCGTTGAGTTTTCCCTCCGCCTTGCGGATGTCGGTGATCTTCTCCAGCAGTGCGTCGAGTTCTTCGGGTGGTCCGCCGCCGTGCATCCAGCCGTCCCCGCGGATCACCGCACGGCGTAGCGCGGCGTCGGCGTGTCCGCCCACGAGCAGTGGGATCGGTTGCGTCGGTGCGGGAGTCATCTTGATGCGCGGGATGTCGTAGAACTCGCCGTGGAACTCGAAGTACTCACCGCTGGTCAGGCCGCGGACGATGTCCATGCATTCGTCCATCCGTTTGCCGCGCCGCCGGAAGTCGACACCCATGAATTCGTAGTCCTCCGGCCACGGACTGGTGCCCACGCCGAGTGCCAGCCGGTTGCCGGTCAGGAAGGCCACCGACGACGCCTGCTTGGCCACCAGCGCCGGTGGCCGCACCGGGAGTTTCAGGACGAACGGGGTGAAGCGGATCGTCTCGGTCACCGCGCCGAGTGCCGCCGCGGCGATGAACGTCTCGATGAACGCCTTGCCGTCGAGGAACTCGCGGTTGCCGTCGGGTGTGTAGGGGTAGGTGGCGTCGGATTCTTCCGGGTAGGCCAGCGAGTCGGGAATGGTGAACCCATGAAACCCGGCCTTCTCCGCGGCTTGCGCCAGCGGCGCGTAGTAGCCCGGATCGGTCATCGCCTCGGCGAACGTGAACCTCATGCACCCAAGACTAGAACACGTTCTAGTCTTGGCGCGGGAGTCCGGTCAAACGCGGCACGAGCTGGTAGACGCGGGTGGTACACCACCCGCGTTTACCGATTGGAGGCGCGTTTACCCGACCGGAGCCGGCCCGAGGTCAGGGCCGGATGAAGTGTTCGCGGCGTCCGAGCCGCTGCAGCCGCAGCCACTCGCGGAAGCCGTCCACGTCGTGCTGCTGCACCAGGAAGTACCACCCGAACCGGGCGTACTCCTGCGGCAGCAACCGTCGCAGGCCCGGCTGATTCATCAGGTACCCACGGTTGCGGTAGGTGAAGAAGCGTTTGGTGGGATTGTCGGGGTACTGGGTGTGCATGCGGCCACCGAGGATCGGCCGGAATTCGTCGGAGCCGTACGGGTGCAGGTACGCGGTGGTGAGGCAGGTGCCGAACCGCAGCCCCGACCGCACCAGCCTGCGGTGCATCTCCACCTCGTCGCCCCGGAAGAACAGCCGGAGGTCGGGAACCCCGATCTCCTCGAGTGCCCGCGCCGAGAACAGTGCCCCGTTGAACAGCGATGCGATACCCGGCAGCAGGTCGTCGTCATCCGACGGTGTGCCCGTGTCGACGAAGAGTTCCGAGCGTTTGCGTCGCCACACCAGTCCGCGGCGCAGCGGAAACGCCAGCACATCGGGGTCGTCGATGTTGGCCACCACCGGCGACACCTCGTCGAGTCCGTGCCGGGCGGCGCAGTCGAGCAGGGAGGCGAGCACGTCGGGCCCTTCCGGGCGGCCGTCGTCGTCGGCGCACCACACCCAGTCGGCGCCGAGCGCGAGCGCGTGCAGCATGCCGAGCGCAAACCCGCCGGCCCCGCCGAGATTGCGCTGCGAACCGAGGTAGGTGGTGGGAATGCGTTGTGCGGCAACGAGATCCGCCACGGCTTTTTCGTCGGCGTTGTCCACCACCACGAGATGATCCACCGGCCGGGTCTGCCCGGCCACCACCGCGAGCGACGCGGCGAGGAGTTCGGCGCGCCGGTGGGTCACCACCACGGCGATCACACGATCGTGCGACGCCCCGCCCGGTGCTGCGGTCATGCCGACTTCGCGTCGGGATCGTCGAGCTTGGCGAGCACGTCCCGCACGTGCTCGGCGGCGTCGGGCCCCTCGTAGGCGCCCACCACCTCTTCGATGCCGCCGTCCATCTTGATCTCGCCGTGGTCGATCCACAGGGCGCGGTCGCACAGCTGGGCGAGGAACTCGTTGGAGTGGCTGGCGAACACGAGGATGCCCGACCGCTCCACCAGGGCTTCGAGCCGGGTGCGGGCCTTCTTCATGAACTCGGCGTCGACGGCTCCGATGCCCTCGTCGAGAATGAGGATCTCCGGGTCGATGCTGGTCACCACGCCCAGCGCGAGCCGCACCCGCATGCCCGTCGAGTACGTGCGCAGCGGCATCTGCAGATAGTCGCCGAGCTCGGAGAACTCGGCGATCTCGTCGATCTTGGTGAGCATTTCCTTGCGGGTCAGCCCCAGGAACATGCCGCGGATGATGATGTTCTCGTACCCGGAGATCTCCGGGTCCATGCCGACGCCGAGGTCGAAGACCGGTGCCACCCGCCCGGTCACCTGACACACGCCGCGGGTGGGTTCGTAGATGCCCGACAGCAGCCGCAGCAACGTCGATTTGCCGGCGCCGTTGTGGCCGACGAGCCCCACCCGATCCCCGTGTTCGAGGTGCAGGTTGATGTTCTTCAGGGCTTCGACCACCACCACGTTCGACGCGTTGGCGCCGATCACGCCGCCCGCCGCGCCGATCACCGACTTCTTCAGCGACCGGGTCTTGGCGTCGAAGATGGGGAAGTCCACGCACGCGTCCCAGGTGTCCACGCGAACCGAACTCTTGGTTGCCACTTCTGCCTTCTCTCCGGTAGCCGCTCGTCCGCCCGGCTATACCCAGTAGGCCACGCGGGCCCGGTAGTTACGCATCACCACGAGCGCGAACAGCCATCCGACGGCGGTGCAGCCCAGCACGATCGCCCAGTGGTAGAACGCGACGGACTGTCCGAGCAGCGGGCCGCGCGCGATGTCGAGGTAGTGATACATGGGGTTGAGCTCCACCAGTTTCAGTCGCGACGACTCCTGGTGGGTGGTGCTGCTGAGGCTCTCGGTGGTCCAGATGATCGGGGTCATGAAGAACACCAGCTGCACCGCGGTGGTCAACAGCTGCCCGATGTCGCGGAAGCGGGTGGAAAGAATGCCGAACACCAAGCACACCCACACGCCGTTGAGGACGTAGAGGATGATCGCCGGAACCACGAGCACCACGGTCCAGTTCAGCGGCTGCGGGAACACGATCAGCACCACGATGTAGATCACGATGTTGTGCGCGAAGATGATCAGCTGCCGCCACACCATGCGGTAGACGTGCACGCTGATCGGTGCGGGCAGCTGTTTGATGAGGCCCTCGTTCTTGGAGAACACCTCGGCGCCCTCGAGGATCGAGTTCTGGATGAAGTTCCAGAAGATGAAGCCCAGCGTCACGTACGGCAGGAAGGTCGCGATGTCCATGTTGAACAGCTCGCCGTAGAGCAGGCCCATCGCGACGGCCGTGACGCCGGTGGCGATGGTGATCCACAGCGGTCCCAGCAGCGACCGGCGGTAGCGCTGTTTGATGTCCTGCCAGCCCAGGTGCAGCCACAACTGGGATGTGCGCAGACCGGTGTTCAGGTCGTCGAAGGCCCGACGCAGCGTCCGCGAATCCGAGCTCTCCGGGCGCGGCGGGATCGCTGTTTCGTTCACTACCGCTGACACGGGGACTCAGCATACAAGCGGCGACCGTCCCTACAGGTACTGACCCGTGCTGTGCCCGGGGCCGCCGCCGGGACCCACGATGCCCGGTGGCAGAGCGCCCTGCCGCATCTGTTCGAGTTGGGCGCGCGCCGCCATCTGCTGCGCGAACAGTGCGGTCTGGATGCCGTGGAACAGGCCCTCGAGCCAGCCGACCAGCTGTGCCTGCGCGATCCGCAGCTCGGCATCCGACGGGGTGGCGTCGTCGGAGAACGGCAGTGCGAGACGTTCGAGTTCCTCGCGGAGTTCGGGGGCCAGGCCGTCCTCGAGTTCCCGGATGGACGTCTGGTGGATGTCGCGCAACCGGTTGCGCGACGCCTCGTCGAGTGGTGCCGCGCGTACCTCCTCGAGGAGCTGCTTGATCATGGTGCCGATCCGCATCACCTTGGCCGGCTGTTCCACCATGTCGGCGACGCTCTGCCCGTCGCCACCGTCGTTGCCGTCGTTCCCGCTGGTACCGTCCGTGTGGTCGCCGCCGCCGACGATCACGATCGGTTCGGAGTCGGCGGCGGAACCGCCCGCCGGGTACGGGTCGGGGCTGCCGAACGCTGCTGGGGAGATCCCGTCGATGGCCATGGGCCCCATTGTGCCCAACAGCGTGCGCGGGGTCTCGGGAACCCCGCTGTCGGGAACCGTGCGGCGTGCCGATTGCGCACGTCTACTGTGGGCCACATGACTCTGGACGTGGCCGCGGTGCGGGGGCTGTTCCCCACGCTGGGCGACGGCTGGATCCACCTCGATCCGCAGGCCGGCATGCTCATCCCCGATTCGGTGTCCACCGCGGTGTCCACCGGGTTCCGGCAGCTCGTGTCGGCGCCGGGGGGTGTCTACCCCGACGCGCGGCGCAGCGGCGAGGCCGTGTCGGGTGCCCGCCGGGCGATCGCCGACCTCCTCGGCGCGCAACCCGCGGGGGTGGTGCTCGGGAGCTCGCGGTCGGCGCTGGTGTGGACCCTGGCCGAGTCGATCGCCCCCAATACGTGGCTCGGCGGCGACGTGGTGGTAAGCCGGCAGGACGACGAACCCAACATCGTGCCGTGGTTGCGTGTGGTGGACCGCTACGGCGGGAGGGCGCACTGGGCGGAGATCGACGTCGAGACCGGTGAGTTGCCCGTGTGGCAGTACCGCGAACTGGTCACCGACCGTACCGCGGTGGTGGCGGTGAGCCTCGCGTCGTCGGTTCTCGGCGCCGTCACCGATGTCGGGGCGATCGCCGAACTCGCCCACGCCGTAGGTGCGCTGGTGGTGGTCGATGCGACCAGTGCGGCCCCCTACATGCCACTCGACATCGGTGAACTCGGTGCCGACGTGCTGATCGTGTCCGCCGAGCGGTGGGGCGGGCCGCGGATGAGTGCGATGGTCTTTCGTGATCCCCGGCGGATCGATCGGCTGGTCCCGATGTCGATGGACCCCCGGGCCTCCGGTCCGGGCCGGCTGGAGCCCGAACCGCATCAGGGGGCACTACTGGCAGGCATCGTTGCCTCCGTGGAACACCTTGCCGGGCTTGACGAGTCGACGGTGGGAAAGCGTCGGCGCCGGGTGGTCGCCGCGTTGGAGTCGGTGTACGAGTATCTGCAGCGGCTGGGCTTCTACCTGGTGTCCTCGTTGGAACAGCTCAACCAGGTGTCGGTGATCGGGGCGCCGGAGAACCGGGTTCCCTTGGTGAGCTTCACCGTCGACGGGGTGCCCGCGGACAAGGTGGTGCGGCGGCTGGCAGACAACGGGATCTGCGCGCTCGCGGATGTGCCGTGCCGCGCGCTCGCGCGGATGGGTGCCGACGATTTCGGTGGCGCGGTGACCATCGGACTCGGCCCGTACTCGACTCCCTACGAGGTCGATCACCTCATCCGGACGTTGGGGTCGCTCGGGTAACGTGACGAAGGCCGCATCACTGTCGGTCGTTCGATCCAATCGGATCGGCGCTTGTCGGCATCGCCTATTAGGTTGGAGATCGTGGAGGAAATTCGCCCTGAGCAATCATCCGCCCGGACGAGCGCAGGGCAGGGAAACTCCGAGCGGCTGACCGGCGACGAGGTGGCGGTCTGGCTCGAGGTCGTCGACGGCGGCTGGGCGCTGATGGCGCAGGTGGCCGCCGGATTCAGCGCGCGCGGTCTGTCGGTGTCGGATCTACGACTGCTCGAGGTGCTCGGCACTCGTCGCGAGTTCGGGATCAGCGAACTCGCGGCTGCGGTCCACATCGGTGTGAGCACGTTGTCGCGACAGATCGCCCGGCTCATCGAGAGTGGTGACGTGGTGCGCGTGCGGTCGGACACCGACGGTCGGCACCGCCTGGTGCGGATGACGGAGGCGGGACGGCAGAACCTGGACCGGCACCTCGAGCTGCGTGACGAGCTCGTCCGGACCTACGTGGTGGACTCCCTGACTCCCGAGGAGTACCGCGCGCTCGGTGCGGCGTTCGCCAAGATCGCTGCCGTATGCGATCCCGCGTCGCAGGCCCGCCGAAGGTGATGCGCGCCGGCAACGGTCTCCACTCATCACACCGTGAGCAGCACCTTGCCGATCGCCTCTCCGCTGTCGAGCCGGGCATGCGCGGACTCGGCGTCGGCGAGATCGAAAACAGAGTCGATGACCGGCCGAATGAGGCCGTCGGCGATCTTCGGCCACGTGTGGGCGCGGGTGCGTGCGACGATCGCTGCCTTGCCGTCGGCCCCGTCCAGGGGCCGTGAGCGCAAGGTGGTGCCGAAGACCGCGGCGCGTTTGCTCAGCAGTGTGGCCAGCGAGAGTTCGGCCTTCGCACCGCCCTGCATGCCGATCACGACGAGCCGCCCGCCGGTGGCGAGCGCCGCCACGTTCCGGGCGAGGTAGGCCGCTCCGACGATGTCGAGGATGACGTCGGCACCCCCCGCGTCGCGGATGATCTCGACGAAGTCCTGGCTGGAGTAGTCGATGAGGATATCGGCGCCGAGTTCGGCGCAGCGTTCGAGCTTCTCCGGGGTGCGCGCGGTGACCGCGACCCGCGCTCCGAGCGCGTGCGCGAGCTGGATTGCGTGGGTGCCGATGCCGCTGGAGCCGCCGTGGAGGAGGACCAGCTCACCCTCGCGGAGCGCGGCAGTCAGCAGCAGGTTTGAGACGACGGTGCAGGCCACCTCGGGTAATCCTGCTGCCGACACCAGGTCCACCGACGGTGGGATCGGTAGCAGCAGCGGTGTGGCCACCGCCACGCGCTCGGCGTACCCGCCGCCCGCGAGCAGTGCGCAGACCTCGTCGCCGACCCGCCAGCCGATCACATTCGGCCCGACCTCGCTGATCCGGCCGGACACCTCCATCCCGAGGATCTCCGACGCACCCAGCGGGGGCGGGTAGAGACCGCGGCGCTGCAGCAGGTCGGCGCGGTTCACTCCGGCGGCGACCACGTCGATCACCACCTCGCCGGGAGCGGGCTGTGGATCGGGGACTTCGGTCAGGTTCAGGTGCGAGGTGTCGGGGTCGACGGTGATGGCACGCATGCAGCCGATGGTAGGCGGGGTCGGCGATCATGCCCGCGCAGTCTTACCCGAAATCGCTGACGTACCCTTGTCCGGCAGGGAAGCGTGGCAGAGCGGCCGAATGCACTCGCCTTGAAAGCGAGCGTGCCTAAACAGCACCGGGGGTTCAAATCCCTCCGCTTCCGCAGTGTGATGAGTCGCGACATCTGTGACACCTGAGTCGCGTCATCGGTTACAGATTTACCCCGGCTATCGGCCGGGGTTTTTCTGTTGGTTGGGCCAGTAGTTGCGGTCGGGGTCGATGTGGTGGCTGGCGATGATTCGGTGATCGGTGCGGGCTACGACGATGACCGTGGTGGTGACAAGGATCAGGACTGGTGTCGCGGCGTGTTGGCGGCCGATGCCGAGGTGGTGTAGTCGGCTGGCGTGGCGCAGGGTGAGTTTGCCGAATTGATCGACGGTGTCGTGGCGTAGACGGAAGTGGTCGAGGTGGTCGGCTGCGGGGTGCGCTTTGGGTAGAGCGTGGTAGGCGATGGTTGGTGTCGTTACGTGGCGCAGCGCTCGATGGGGTCGTCGGGTGTTGAAGATCGTGGCGAAGCTGTCGAGCTGGGTTTGCAGGTCGGTGATGGTTGGTGCCGCGGGTTGGGTGTGGAGCCAGAGTTTGAGTGTGCGGTGGAATCGCTCGATTTTGCCTTGGGATTGCGGGTGGCCGGGGTGTCCGTTCTTCTGGATGATGCAGAGGCTGGCGAGTAATCGTTCGAAGTCGTTGTGTCCTTTGGTGAATCGTGAGGTGTAGATCGATCCGTTGTCGGTGAGTGTGGAGGACGGGAAGCCGTGGTGCTCGGCAGTGCTCAGGAATCCAGACACGACGTCGGGGCCGCTGACTCGTCGGTGGGCGCTGCAGCCGAGTAGGTAGCGGGAGTGGTCATCGAGCCAGGACAGGATCTCGACATCGGCGCCGGCGTCCAATCGCCAGTGGGTCATGTCAGATTGCCAGCATTCATTGGGTTGGGAGGCTTCGAATCGCCGGTAGGAGCTTTTCGGCCGCTTGCGGGGTTGGGGTGTGACCAGTGTGTGGGCGTGCAGGATGCGGCGGATGGTAGAGGTTGAGGGCACCGGAAGGTGTTGATTGCGTAGGTGCCATTGCAGGGTCAGCGGACCGGCGTCGAGTCCGTCGCGAGTCAGTTGCATGCGCAGCGTCACGATGGCGTCGATGACCTCTGCCGGGGTGCCTCGGGGGTTGCTCAGTGGTCGCCGTGAGCGGGGGTCGACCGCCTCGAGTCCATCTTCTCGGTAGCGAGCGAGCAGGCGGTAAATGTGTTGGCGTGAGATCTGGTAAGTCCGGGCAGCCTCGGTGACTGTCAACCGGCCAGAGACAACTTCGAGGACGACGACGCGCGCTTTCGACATCCATCAGGAGTGTTAACCATGTCGCGACTCATCAACCGTCGCCGCTGGTGTCACTCATGTCTCGACTCATGTGTCACCTATGTCGTGAACTCACACACTTCCGCTTCCGCCATAGACGCGTAGTTCAAACCCCGCGCGAACGAAAGGACTGGTGTCCGTCGTTCAGGGGTGAAGCTCAGGAGCACAGCCGTCAGGCTGGGCTCCTGTTGTGTTTGGTGGCTCTTCAAGGTTGAGCGGGCAATGCCTGGTCAGCGGACCGGCGTGTCGGTGACGTAAGGCGCCCCTGGTCTCCGGAAATCTGGATGTTGCGAA
>NZ_JBSFQI010000019.1:0-94646 GCF_053588635.1 Gordonia sp. NPDC003425
CCGGTCCTTGAGTTCCTCACTGTACTTGCGTGGTGCTGCCATGCTCTCCATCCTTCACAGGTTCGAGAGCCTCCGACAGACCCGGGGCGGTTCACCTGCCGGAGTCTGCGACAGACCTGCCGGAGGCTGCGAGACACCTGCCGGAGGCTGCGGCGGCCGCGACTTCGTCAGCAGCAACCCGAGTCCGTCGAATGCCCACACGATGAGAACGCCACCCACGATCAGCAGGGTGTCGACCAGCCACCACGACAGCCACACCGGACGGACATCGATCTGCAGGTTCCCGTACTGGAGCCACCATTCGACACCGAAAACGTAAGGGATCACCACGATCAGCGATACGGCCGCCCATGGCGTCCGGCGGCGCGCAACGCTCCACGCGGCGATGTAGCCCGTCAAGAACAGCGCACCCGTCCCGTAGAACCAGGCGCGCGCGAAGGTCTGCTGATAGGCCCAGTCCAGGACGGGCGGTGCGGCGAGCACGTAGTGGGTGCCCAACACCGTCAGTGCCACCACCACCGACACGATGCGTCGGATCAGCCCGCGACCCCATATCGCCAAGACAACGACAAACAGGATGTCGGCAAGGAGGTATGACCCGTAGGCGGCCCACTCGTTGTGCCGGCCCATCGAGAACGCCGCGGCATAGAACGGGAGCCTCAGCAGGGGAAGCAGCGCACTCACGATGGTCTGTACCCACCACGGCAGGTTGTCGGGGAACCGGGGGCGGGACGTGCCCTGCTGCGGGACGGGAGGGCCGGGAAACGGTTGGCTCACGCCGTGATGATCGCACGGGTGCGGCAGGTGCGGTGATCGCCGCCGAAGGCCCTGCCCGCGTAACCCGACGAAAGTGCGCGTAAGGCACACGACAGCGCCGAGGCGCATGGTGGTGTCATGACAAGCACAACCACCACCAGCCCGGCCGCGTCGGCGCAGGCCTCGGCACGCAGCGACCTGGCCATCGACGCGCACGGGCTGGTCAAGCATTTCGGATCGACCCGCGCGGTCAACGGAGTGGATCTGGCCGTGCCGACCGGCTCGGTCTACGGCGTGCTCGGCCCCAATGGTGCCGGGAAGACCACCACGGTCAGCATGCTCGCGACCCTGCTGCGGCCCGACTCCGGGACCGCCTCAGTGTTCGGCTTCGACGTCGTGCGCGACGCCGTGGCCGTGCGCTCGCTGGTGGGCGTCACCGGGCAGTACGCCTCGGTCGACGAGGATCTCACCGCAACCCAGAATCTCGTGGTGTTCGCACGGCTCCTCGGGTTCTCGCGGCCGGCCGCCAAGGCCCGCGCCGCCGAACTGCTCGAGGAGTTCTCCCTCACCGAAGCCGCCGACCGCCCGCTCAAGAACTTCTCCGGCGGCATGCGCCGGCGACTCGATCTGGCGGCCAGCCTCATCGACACCCCTCCCCTGCTGTTCCTGGACGAACCGACCACCGGCCTCGATCCCCGCACACGCGCACAGATGTGGGAGACCATCCGCGCGCTGGTGCGCGGCGGAGCCACCGTATTGCTCACCACCCAGTACCTCGACGAGGCCGATCAGCTCGCCGACCGCATCGCCGTCATCGATCACGGCAGGGTGATCGCCGACGGCACCGCCGACGAGCTCAAACGCTCGGTGGGCGCGAGCACCCTGCAACTCACCCCCGTCGACCATGCGTTGACTCCGCGCGTGGCAGAGATCGTCGAATCAATACTCGGCGAACAGGTCACACTGAGCCCCGAAGCCGCACGTGTGACGGCCACACTCCATCACCCCGACCGCGTGCCCGACGTGCTGATCACGTTGCGTGACAACGGCATCGCCATCGACGAGATCAACGTGCAGAAGCCCAGCCTGGACGAGGTGTTCCTCACCCTCACCGGAAAACCGGCCGAATCCGACGACGACACCGCCGACAACCCCACCACCGACGACCACACAACCCACAGCCACACCACTCACAGCCACACCACCGACGAGGCAACCCGATGACCACCACAGTGACACCCGCAACCGCCGCGTCGCCGACAGCGATCAGCACACGCGACGTCCGCTCCCAGGCAAAACGGTCGGTGACGCTACGCGAAACCGTCTCACAGTCGTTCACCATGGCCTACCGCGGCATCCTGAAGATCCGGCACAATCCCGAGCAACTCTTCGACGTGACGCTGCAACCGATCATCTTCACCGTGATGTTCACCTACATCTTCGGCGGCGCGATCAGCGGCAACGTGCACGCCTATCTGCCGGTGATCATCCCGGGCATCATGGTGCAGACGGTCATCACCACCTCGATCGTCACCGGCACCCAACTCCGTGAGGACATGGACAAGGGCGTCTTCGACAGGTTCAAATCCTTGCCCATCGCACGCATCAGTCCGCTCGCCGGTGCGCTGCTCGCCGATATGATCCGCTACCTGATCGCAGCCACTCTCACCATCGTGATGGGCATCATCATGGGCTGGCGACCCAACCCGCTGGGTGCCGTCGCCGCGGCGGCTCTGGTGATCGTGTGCAGCTTCGCACTCTCCTGGATTTTCGCGCTGATGGGTTGCGTGATGAGCAAAGCCTCGGCGGTGCAGGGAATCTCGATGCTGGTTCTGTTTCCGTTGACCTTCCTGTCGAACGCCTTCGTGCCGCCGGACACCATGCCGGGCTGGCTGCGAACCTTCGTCAATGTGAATCCGGTCAGCCATCTGGTGACCGCGGTCCGCGAGCTCACCGCCAACGGTCACGCCGGCATACACGTGGTGTGGTCGCTGATCGGGGCGGCGGTGATCATCGCGGTCTTCGCGCCCCTGGCGGTGCGCGCCTACATGCGAAACACCTGATCAGACACCAACACCTGATCAGACGACAGTTCTCGACGCCAGGACGGCCTGCAGTTCGTCGGTCGCCTGGCGTTGAGGCATTTCCACAACGCGATGCAACGCCCGCTCCCAGTCCGCGGAATCGAGTCCCGACACCTCTTCGCTGCGCCGCAGCCCCTCATCGAGGGTGCGATAGTCGCGGCGGGCGTACAGCTTTCGGGCCAGCGCAAGAAAACGAACACCATCGCGGTGGGTGTCGGGCTCGGTACACCAGACGTGGCCCAACGCCAACGCGGCCGTGCCCACCTGGGGCAGATCCCGCCAGCCCCAGTCGCTGAAGGTCTGCCGTACCCCGTCGGCGAGCAGCGGCACGAACTCCCGCGCTCGCGCCTCGGCGCCGACGAGCGAGAGACCGACGGTCGCCACCGAGAGCAGCATCACCAGTCCGGGGTCCTGGGCCCCCAACGGGTGTTCGCGGATCAGCAGCACACCGGCACGAAAGTACAACTCTTCGGCCACATCCCGCGCACCACGGGCGAGTTCGAGGTCGGCCAGCGCCACCATCGTCAGGCCGATGATCTCCGGGTTACCCTGCGGGTCGGGTTGCGACGGCGTCCAGCCGTCGCACACGATGTCGAGTTCGGTTGCCGCCTCGACGGTCCTGCCGAGCGCGGTCAACGACGCCGACCGGTAGCACCGGGCCTGCAGTTCATCCTCGTCGGCGCCGAGCTGGTCGAGGGCGGCCACCGCGGCACCGTAGTGCGGTAGCGCCCGTGCCCACTGTCCCTGCTGACCGAGGATGCCTCCGAGCGTCATCTCGTTCATCGCGATGAACCACTGATCGGTGCGGTCACGGGTCATCTCGTGCAGTCGTAGACCGTCGGCCAGCGCACCGTCGAGGTGTCCGAGGTTCTCGCGCAGGCCCATACGCAGCCCGGTACCCGCGCGGGCGACGTCGTCGTGGGGTGAACGGGTGGCACGCACCACGTGCCGGACCGCGCCGAGCGCAGTGCGACTGAGCACCATCGCGCTCAGCAGTTCCATGGTGTCGGCGTACGTCTCGTCGGGCCGGTGCAGCCGGCGCAACGCGAGCCGGGCCACGCCGACGGCGCGCCCGACCTTGCGCATCATCATGTGCGACGTCCCCCAGAGCACCGCGGCCTGCCATCGATGCCGTTCGGCGTCGTCGGGGGCCCGCGGCGGCGCCGGCAGCACCCGCAGGACGCGCTCGCCCCAGGTCAGCACCTCAACGTGCAGTCCGCGGACCGACCACAACGCACTCAGCATCGGATACACGCCGACGATGGTGTCGACCATCTCGGCATCGACCTCGGGAAGTTCGTCATAGCGACGCAGCCGCGGACTGTACTGCGACGCATGCGCACGGCGTAGCACCCACAACAGGTTCTCCACTTCTCGCGCAAGCGATTCGAGCAGCACACTGTCGGGCACGTGTCGCTCGTAGGCGGCCTGCAGGTCGGTGCAGAAGCCGCGCGCCCACCGGGCCATCTCACGGTCGATGCCGGCGGATCCGGCGTCGGAGAGTTTGCTGTCGGCGAACTCGCGGACCGTCTCGAGCATCCGGTAGCGCATCTGGCCGTCGCTCTCGGCCACCGTCAGCAATGACTGGTTGACCAACGCGTCGAGATCGTCGAGCAACGCAATGCCGTTCTCCCCCAACACCACCGACGCGGCGTCGGTGGTGAATCCGGCCGGGAACCGGCTGAGCCGCCGCAGCGCGTCCTGCGCCCCCGGGTCCAGCAGTTCCCAACTCCACTCGATCACCGCGTACAGCGTCCGATGCCGGTCGGGTGCGGTGGGATCGGCGGCCCGCAGCAGTGAAAAGCGTTCGGCCAGAAGCGCACCGATCTCGTCGACGGTCATCGACCGGGTGCGGGCGGCGGCCAGCTCGATCGCCAGTGGTAGTCCGTCGAGGTGACGGCACAGATCGGCCACCGCATCCGCGGGCAACCGCACGTCGGGGCGGACCGCCCGCGCGCGGGCGCCGAACAGTTCGACCGCGGGGCCGGCGGCGGCGATGTCCAACGGCGGCAACAGATAGATCTGTTCGGCGCCCAGCATCAGCGGCGCCCGGCTCGTCACCACCACACACACCTGCGGGTCGGCGGCCAGCAGGTCGGCGACGACGCGCGCGCAGCGGCCGATCACCTGCTCGCAGTTGTCGAGGATGACCACGGCACGACGGCCGCGCAGGGCATCGACGAGGCGATCCTCGAGGTCGCCGACGGCCAGCCGGGGACGGCCGGAACCGCCGATGTCGGTGTCACCGACGCCGAGCGCACCGGCGATCGCCGGCACCACGTCGTCGTCATTGCGGATCGGGGCGAGCGGCACATAGAACACCGTGGCGCCGTCGCCGGCGAGTTCGGCACCGACGCGGTTGGCCACCCGCGTCTTGCCGACACCACCGGGCCCCTGGATGGTGACCAGCCGCTGCCGGTCGAGAAGCCCACGGATGGCGGCGATGTCGTCGTCGCGGCCGACGAGTTCGGTGGTCTCCACCAGCAGACCGGTGGTGCGTGCCCGCCGCCGGGCCGCGCCGGTGGCGTCGTGACCGGGCGGGGGCGCCGCGGCATCGGGACGGTCGGCCGAATCACTCTCGTCGAGCAGGCGGAGGTAGAAGTCCGACACCTGCCGTCCCGGGTCCACGCCGAGGTCTGTCGACAGCCGGCGCCGCAACCGCGTGTACACCGCCAACGCGTCGGCGATGCGTCCTTCGCCGGCCAGTGTCCGCATCAGGTCGAGGTGCGCGACCTCATCGAGAGGGTCTGCCCGGCAATACTTCTCGGCGATCTGGCGGGCGGTCGCGAAGTCGCCCGCGGCCAGTGCGATCGGGAGTCGGCCGCGTTCGATTTGCTCGCCGAGTCGCGCCGTGCGCGCACGGAGTTTGCTCACCAGCCCGCCGGGTCGGTCATCACCCAGGTCGTCGCCGGGAGTCCCACGCCACCACTGTTGCGCGGCCCGCAGATCGGCTTCGGTGCCGCGCGAGAGCAGCTTCTCGACGATCTCGAGGTCCGTGCGGCAACCGACCAGGCGGTAGCCGTTTCCCGACGCCTCCACCGAGCCGTGCCCGAGGGTCTGCCGCAGCCGGGAGATCTGGGTGTGCAGCGCGGCGCCCGGCGAGCGCGGCGGGTCGGCTCCCCATACGTCGTCGATGAGGCGTTCGGCCGACAGGGTGCGCCCGTCGGCCAGCGCCAGCGCCGCCAGCAGTCGCTTGGCCCGCACACCCGGGACCGGTCGCATCGACGGCGGCGTCGCGGCAGCGTCGTCGCGGCCCTCGTCGGGCGAGAGCGCACCGATCTCGACCGGGCCGAGCAGGCCGATCAGTGTGTGATCGTCGGGGGCGGACACTGTGCAAGGTTAGCGCCACCGACGAGCACCTATCGCCGAGCGCGCCTGCGACGCCGCGGCACGGTGTATGAATGTGGGTCATGGCCCGCAGCTATGAACTCGACCCCGTCGACCTCGACTTCTTCGACGCCGCGCCCACCGGCTATGTCATTGACGTGCATCTGCCGGTGTCCCCCGAGCGCGCCTGGGCGGAACTCACCCGCCAGCGCACCCTGAACTGGTGCCGGGCCATCCGGTCGATCGAGTTCACGTCACCGCAGCCCTACGGGGTGGGCACCACCCGACGCGCCGGGCTGGGTCCGGGGGTGACGCTCACCGAGTACTTTTTCGACTGGGTGGAGGAGCCGTCAGAACACCACTACCGCAACGCTTTTCATGCTGTCACCGCGACCGTTCCCGGTATCCGGCGGTTCGGTGAGCTCACCGAGGTGACACCGGCCGACGTCGGCTGCCGACTCGTCTGGCGGTTCGGACTCGAACTCGCCACGTCGGCGAAGGCCGTCGCCCTGTTCTCCGCGCCCACCTCGGCGTCGGTGTTCAAGACCGTCGAGACCGACACCATTCGGTACTTCGCCACCCTGCGACCGCAGCTCTGAGCGCCTCGTCCGTCGTACGGTTCAGCGCAGGAAGCCTGCCCGGGCGAGCGCGGCCCGCACCGCACGCTGATGATCGGCCCCGCGGGTTTCGGCGCTGACCGTCACCTGCACCTCACCGAGTGCGAGGCCCTCGGCCACCCGCGAATGCACCACGTCGACCACGCTCGCCCCCTGCTCGCGCAGCAACTCCAGCAGCGAGATCAGGCCGCCCGGGCGGTCGGGGATGATCGCGGTCACGGTGAGGAAGCGGCCCGACGCGGTGAGGCCGGCGGTGGTCAGCTGGGAGAGGACCAACGGGTCGATGTTGCCGCCGGAGGCGATGACGCACACCGGACCCCGCAGCGCGAGATCACGGTTCATCAGCGCCGCCACACCCGCCGCACCGGCGGGCTCCACCAGCAGCTTGGCGCGTTCGAGCATCAGCAGCAACGACGTGGCGAGTTCCTCCTCGGAGACCGTCACCACGTCGTCGACGAGTTCGCGGACATGGGCGAACGGCACCTCGCCGGGCAGGGCCACCGCGATGCCGTCGGCCATGGTGCTCATCCGGGCCGCCTTGACCGGCGACCCCTCGCGCAGCGACTGCGGCCACGCGGCGGCCTGCTCGGCCTGCACCCCGATGATCCGTACGTCGGGGCGGCGCTGTGTGACCGCTGCCGCCACACCCGCCAGCAATCCGCCGCCCCCGAGCGGCACGATGATCGACCCGACGTCGGGCATCTGCTCGAGGATCTCGACGCCGACGGTCGCCTGGCCCGTCACGATGTCGACGTGGTCGAACGGATGGATCAGGACCGCGCCGGTGCGCTCGGCGTAGGCCCGCGCCGACACCAGCGATTCGTCGATCGTCTCACCCTCGAGCACCACCTCGGCGCCGTAGGCACGCGTCGCTGCGATCTTCGGTAGTGCCGCCCCCACCGGCATGTACACCCGCGAGGTGATGCCCAGCGAACTCGCCGACCAGGCCACGCCTTGCGCGTGATTGCCCGCGCTGGCCGCCACCACACCGTTGGCCCGCTCACCCTCGGTGAGCCGCGAGATCCGCAGGTAGGCGCCGCGCGGTTTGAACGAGCCGGTGCGCTGCAGGTTCTCGCACTTGAGCCACACCTGAGACCCGCAGCGTTCCGACAGCACCCGGGAGGCCACCATCGGCGTGCGGCGGATCACCGGTGCCAGGGCGACGACGGCGTGGTCGATCTCCGATGGGGTGATCAGCATGCGATCAAGGTACGGCCGGAGCTACTGCAGTGCCTGCTCGAGGTCGGCGAGGATGTCGTCGACGTCTTCGATGCCGACCGAGAGCCGCACCAGGTTCTCGGGCACCTCCAGCAACGAACCCGCCGTGGAGGCATGCGTCATCGCGCCCGGATGCTCGATCAGCGACTCCACCCCGCCGAGCGACTCCGCGAGGGTGAACACCTCGGTGCGTGCGCAGAACTTCTTGGCGTCCTCGATCCCGCCGCTCACCAGCACCGACACCATGCCGCCGAAGCGCTTCATCTGCTTGCCGGCCACCTCGTGACCCGGATGCAGCGGCAGTCCCGGGTAGAGCACGCGGTCGATCTTGGCGTGTCCGGAGAGATAGTCGGCGACCTTCTCGGCGTTGTCGCAGTGCCGGTCCATCCGCACCGCGAGGGTCTTGATGCCCCGCATCGTGAGATACGCGTCGAAGGGACCGGGCACCGCGCCGGAACCGTTCTGCAGGAAGGCCAGTGCCGCGTCGAGTTCCTCGTCGTTGCACACCAGCGCGCCGCCGACCACGTCGGAGTGCCCGCCGAGGTACTTGGTGGTGGAGTGCAGCACCACATCGGCACCCAATTGCAGCGGCCGCTGCAGGTAGGGAGTGGCAAAGGTGTTGTCCACCACGAGCTTTGCCCCGGCGTCGTGGGCCACGGCCGCCAGCGCCTCGATGTCGCCGACATTGAGCAGCGGGTTGGTGGGCGTCTCCACCCACACCAGCTTGGTCTGCGGGGTGATGGCCGCGCGCACCGCGTCGACATCGGTCACCGGCGCCACCGAATAGGTGATGCCCCACTGGGTGAACACCTTGTCGATGAGCCGGAAGGTGCCGCCGTAGGCATCGTTCGGGATCACGAGGTGATCGCCCGGGCGCAGGGCCGCGCGCAGCATGGTGTCGGTGGCGGCCATACCGGAGGCAAACCCGCGGCCGTACGTGCCGCCCTCGATCGCGGCGACGTTGGCCTCGAGTACCCGTCGTGTCGGATTTCCGGTACGAGCGTACTCGAAACCGTCGCGCAGATTGCCGACGCCGTCCTGGGCGAAGGTGGAGCTGGCGTAGATCGGGACGTTCACCGCCCCGGTGCGCGGATCGGGATCGTATCCGGCGTGGATGGCGTCGGTGGAGAATCCGCGGGGCCGGACGTATCGGCTGCGCGGCTGCTGATCGGTCACGTGCACTCCTCGCTGGGCGGTTCAGCCCGCAGTGATGGTCGGGTGGGTGCTGACGAAGGCCAGCAGATCGTGGCGGGTGATGACGCCGATCGGTTTGCCGTCCTCGACCACCATCAGGGCGTCGCTCTCCGAGAGTGCCTTGGTGGCCGCCGACACGGGCTCACCGGATCCGATGAGCGGGAACGGTTCTCCCATGTGCGCCGACACCGGGTCGGCGAGGCTGGCGCGGCCCTCGAACACCGCGCTGAGCAGATCGCGTTCGGTGACCGCGCCGGCCACCTCGCCGGCCATGACCGGCGGTTCGGCGCCCACCACCGGCATCTGCGACACCTCGTACTCCCGCAGGATCTCGATGGCGTCGCGCAGGGTCTCCGACGGATGGGTGTGCACCAGGTCGGGCAGGCCGCCGCTCTTGCCCCGCAACACATCGCCCACCAGCGGCTCGGCCCTCGACCCGTCGAGCGGGGTGCGCAGGAATCCGTAGCTGCTCATCCATTCGTCGTTGAAGATCTTGGCCATGTAGCCGCGCCCACCGTCGGGCAGTAGCACCACCACCAGGGAGTCGGGTCCCTCACGCTGCGCCACCTGCAGCGCCGCCACCACCGCCATACCGCACGAGCCGCCGACGAGGAGACCCTCCTCCCGGGCCAGCCGCCGGGTCATGTCGAACGAGTCGGCGTCGGAGACCGCGATGATCTCGTCGGGCACGGTGGGGTCGTAGGCCTCGGGCCAGAAATCCTCGCCCACGCCCTCCACCAGATACGGCCGACCGGTGCCGCCGGAATACACCGAGCCCTCCGGGTCGACGCCCACCACCTTGACGCGGCCGTCGGACACCTCCTTGAGGTAGCGGCCGGTGCCGGTGATGGTGCCGCCGGTGCCGACGCCCGCGACGAAATGGGTCACCTTGCCGTCGGTGTCGTTCCAGATCTCCGGGCCGGTGGTCTCGTAATGGCTCTGGGGTCCCGCGGGGTTGGCGTACTGGTTGGGTTTCCAGGCACCGTCGATCTCACGGACCAGACGGTCGGAGACGCTGTAGTAGCTGTCGGGATGCTCGGGCGGCACGGCGGTGGGGCACACCACCACCTCGGCGCCGTAGGCGCGCAGCACATTGCGCTTGTCCTCGCCCACCTTGTCCGGGCACACGAACACGCACTTGTATCCGCGTTGTTGCGCCACCAGCGCCAGGCCCACCCCGGTGTTACCGGAGGTGGGCTCGACGATGGTGCCGCCCGGCCGCAATTCCCCCGACTGCTCGGCGGCATCGACCATCCGCACCGCGATGCGATCCTTGCTGCTGCCACCCGGATTCAGGTACTCCACCTTGGCGGCCACCAGACCGGAGCCGGGCGAGGTCACCGAGTTCAGCTTGACCAGGGGGGTGTTGCCCACCAGATCGACGACATGATTGGCGATGCGCATGCGTCCATGGTCCCAGAGCGTCGGAAACAGGTCACATCCGAGTTCCGACTAAGCTGACGTCGTGTCCGAATCGCGTCGCGCCCTCCGCGATGTGGGAACGGCAGCCACGGCGACGGCCGCCGGCGCAGGCGCCACCTGGGCGGCCTACAACGTTCTGACGTGGCAGGCGCAGAAGGCGCGCACCGTCATCCCACACCGCACCGACAACGCCCCCAACGGCGACGGCCTGTACCTACCGGACGGTCGCGGACCGGTGCGTGTGTCCCGTGGTGACCGCGCCGACCTGCATCTGACGGTGTTCGGCGACTCCACCGCTGCCGGGCTCGGCGTGGATTCCGCCGAGGACACACCCGGGGTGCGGGTCACCCGGCGGGTGGTGGCCGAGACGGGACGCTCGATCCGCTTCAGCAACAAGGCCATCGTCGGGGCCACGTCGAAGGGGCTGGCCGCGCAGATCGACGCGATGCTCATCGCCGGTGAGCGCCCGGATGTGGCGGTGATCCTCATCGGCGCCAACGACGTGACCGCGCAGAACGGGATCCGGGCGTCGGCGCAGCGTCTGGGTGCCGCGGTGCGCCGGCTGCGCGAGATCGACGCCCAGGTGGTGGTGGGCACCTGCCCCGACCTGGGGGTGGTGACCGCGATCCCGCAGCCGCTGCGCAGCGTCATCAGGCGGTGGGGACTGCAACTCGCAGCCGCCCAGCGAGGAGCAGTGCGTGCCGCGGGCGGGCGCGCCGTCCCGATGGCCGATCTGCTGGCCGAAGAGTTCAGGACCCGTCCCGAGCACATGTTGTCGGCCGACAATTTCCATCCGTCGGCCGCCGGCTACGAACTCGCCGCCGCCATCCTCACCCCCGAGGTGCTCGCCGCGATCGGCGAGTGGGGTCCGGGGCCGCTACCGGAGCCGCCCGAGGTGTCGGAGGCGGTGGAACAGGATCGGCTCGTCAACCGGCTGCGTCGATGGGGTGCACCGCTGGTCGGACTGTGACGATCGGAATGCGGTGACGATCCGACTGTGACGATCACCGCTCGTCACCGGTGCAGTAACGTGATCCACATGCCTGAAGCCGTCATCGTCGCCCATGCCCGCTCCCCCATCGGCCGCGCCGGAAAGGGATCCCTCAAGGACGTTCGCCCCGACGAACTGTCCCGCCAGATGGCCACCGCACTGCTGGCCAAGGTGCCCGAACTCGACCCCGCCGACATCGAGGACATCCACTGGGGCATCGGCCAGCCCGGCGGGCAGGGCGGCTACAACATCGGCCGCGTGCTGGCGGTGGAACTCGGCCTCGACCACATTCCCGGCGTCACGGTGAACCGCTACTGCTCGTCGTCGTTGCAGACCACCCGCATGGCGCTGCACGCCATCAAGGCCGGCGAGGGAGACGTGTTCATCTCCGGCGGCGTGGAGAGCGTGTCGAGTTTCGGGATCTCCGGCGGCGCCGACGGCGCCCCGAACTCCAAGAACCCGGTCTTCGACGAGGCGATCGCCCGCACCGAGCGCGCATCGGAGGGTGGGGCACCCGCGTGGCACGATCCGCGCGAGGACGGCCTGCTCCCCGATGTGTACATCGCGATGGGTCAGACCGCCGAGAACGTCGCAAGCTTCACCGGTATCTCCCGCGAAGACCAGGACCGCTGGGGTGTGCGCAGCCAGAATCGGGCCGAGGACGCGATCAAGGCCGGGTTCTTCGAGCGCGAGATCGATCCGGTGGCGCTGCCCGACGGCACCCTGGTGACCGCCGACGACGGCCCGCGCGCGGGCACCACCTACGAGAAGGTGTCGCAGCTCAAGCCGGTGTTCCGGCCCGACGGGACGATCACCGCGGGTAACGCGTGCCCCCTCAACGACGGTGCCGCCGCGGTACTCATCATGAGTGACACCAAGGCCGCCGAACTGGGCCTGACCCCGCTGGCCCGCGTGGTGGCCACCGCGGCCACCGGCCTGTCGCCGGAGATCATGGGCCTCGGGCCGATCGAGGCGGTGCGCAAGGTGCTGCGGATCGCCGGCATGTCGATCTCCGACATCGACCTGGTGGAGATCAACGAGGCGTTCGCGGTGCAGGTGCTCGGTTCGGCCGACGTACTCGGCATCGACCACGACAAGCTGAATGTGTCCGGCGGGGCCATCGCCCTGGGCCATCCGTTCGGGATGACCGGCGCGCGCATCACCACCACGCTGCTCAACAACCTGCAGACCCACGACAAGACGTTCGGCATCGAGACGATGTGCGTCGGCGGCGGTCAGGGCATGGCGATGGTGCTCGAGCGCCTCAGCTGAAACAACCGGAGGTACACCTCAGACAAACCGAGGCCCCGCACTCGTCATCGGAGTGCGGGGCCTCGGTGCGTCTGTGGCGAGACTGCTAGTTGCTGGAGTTGAAGTAGCTCAGCAGTCGCAGGATCTCGACGTAGAGCCACACCAGGGTGACGGTCAGACCCAGGGCGACACCCCAGGCGGCCCGCGCCGGTGCGCCGGCGTGAATCAGCTTGTCGGCGGCGTCGAAGTCGACGAGGAAGCTGAACGCGGCGAGCGCGATGCAGATCAGCGAGAAGATGATCGCGATGGGACCACCGTCACGCAGGATGCCCGCGCTGTGGGTGAACAGACCCAGGATCAGGTTGCCCACCATCAGGACGATGACGCCGATCAGGCCGGCGAAGAGCATCCGGGTGAAGCGCGGGGTGACGCGAATCGCACCGATCTTGTAGACGAGCAGCATGCCGAAGAACACGCCGAAGGTGCCGAGTACCGCCTGACCGATCAGCGCGCCCGCGCTGACGTCGCTCACCATCCAGTTCGCGAAGACGAACGAGATGGACCCGACGAACAGGCCCTCGAAGGCCGCGTACGCGAGCACGATGGCCGGGTTGTCCTGCTTGCGTCCGAACGACGCGATCAGCACCAGCACCAGGCCGGCGATGGCGCCGACACCCATGAGCAGGCCGGCGAGCGCGTTGTTGTAGCTGCTGAGGGCGTAGCTGGCGATGGCCGTGATGACCAGCACGCCAAGGGTGATCGCCGTCTTGGTGACGACGTCGTCGATGGTCAGCTGACGCGAGGGCGCCTGCGGCGGCGCGTACTGCTGCGGGATGGGCTGGCCGTACTGGTTGTACATGGCGGCCTGTCCAGCTCCGGCCATGTTGGTACCGAAGCCGGCGTATCCGCCTGGATTCTGGTTGTCGCGGACCACGCCGCGCATCACCGGGTTGCTGCTGTCTCGCACAGGGGCTCCTTGTCAGACCTATGTCTCGTCTCGTCAGACGAATGTCTTGTCAGACGTATGTCTCGTCAACGGGGGTCGACCCGTTCGAGTTCCGACTTTACCTTCTCTTGACCATCGGCGGTGTCCGGCGACCCGCGATGGGCGTCCAGGAAGTCGCCGACCTGGTCCGGACAGCGTAGTTCACCGGTGCCGAGCATCGCTCTGCCCAGGCACACCGAACGCAGTGTCCGCTCGGCCAGCGCGAGATCGGCGCCCCACGCCAGCCCGGGTTTGGTGATCATCAGGGACGCCACCCCGTGCGCGGCGGCCCACAGTTCGAGCACCACGTCGTGCACCTCGTCGCGGCCGAAGATGCCGGCATCGGCCATCTCGGTGACCGTGCCGGTGAATCGCACGAACGCCGAGACGGCCAGCACCTCGTCGACCTTGGACTGCTCGCTGATCGTCATGTTGTGGAAGGCCTGCCGGTAGAGCACCGGGGTGGCCAGGGCGAAACGGATGTAGGCCAGGCCCATCTGCAGCGACCGTTCCAGTGGATCGTCGATCCCGTCCGACGCTTCGGCCAGCCACGCGTCGAGTTGCTCGAAATAGCGGGCGCAGACCGCGTCGAGCAGCGCGTCCTTGTCGGCGAAGTGCAGGTAGATCGACGGAGGCGTCACCCCCACCCGCTGGGACACCGCGCGGATGGACACCGCGGCCGAATCCGCCGAGTCGAGCAGGAGGTCGGTGGCGGCGTCGATGATCTCCTCGGCGAGCAGCTCACCGGAGCCGCGCGGTGACCGGGTCCGTCGTGCGATCTTCTTCACCATTCTCCTGTGCGGGTTCGCGCTCCTGCGCCGGCTCCTCGGACAGACCGAACCGGTCGTGCAGGCGGCGCAACGGGCCGGGCGCCCACCAGTTTGCCCGCCCGGCGAGTCGCATGAACGACGGGACGAGCAGCATCCGGATCAGTGTCGCATCCATCAGCACGGCCAGGGTGAGGCCGACTCCGAACATTCGCATGAACGAGACCTGCGACGCAGCTATTCCGGCGAAGACGATGGCCATCAGCAGTGCCGCGGCGGTGATCACGCGGCCCGTCTTGGCCAGGCCCATCGCAACGGCGCGGTCGTTGGCCGCGCGGGAGCGATCCGATGCCAGCCACTCCTCACGGATACGGCCGAGCAGGAACACCTCGTAGTCCATGGACAGACCGAAGGCGATGCAGAACATGAGCACCGGCATGGTGGCCACCAGGTAGCCGGTGGCCGTGGTACCGAGCCCGCCGAGGTGGCCCTCCTGGAAGAACCACACCATCGCACCGAACGTGGCCGACAGCGAGAGGACGTTGAGCACCAGCGCCTTGAGCGGCAGCACGACGCTGCCGGTGAACAGGAACAGCAGGATGAACGTGGCCACGGCGATGAGTCCGAGCACCCACGGCAGGTAGTGGTAGATGGCGTCGACCGTGTCGACGTTGGTGGCCGCCGCTCCGGTGAACAGCACGGCGAGCCCGGCCGGCGCCGACACCGCGCGCAAGGCGCTCAACTGGGCCTCGCCTGCTGCACCCATGGGTTCCTTGTTCGTCGACACGGTGAGGACGCCGACGTCGCCGCGCAGATCGTCGGGGCTACCCGGCGCGACCGGCCGTCCGTCGACGAAGGTGCCCGACGCACTCGACACGGAGTTCACGCCCTCCACGCGGGACAGATCGCGGGCGTAGGCGGCGCGCGCGTCGGCGGATACGTCGCCGGTGGCCACCACGGTGATCGTGGACGACAGGTTCTGGGCGTAGTCGTCGCGGATCTCCTGCTGGATCTGATGGGCGCTCGCCGACGCCGGCAGCACCCGGTCGTCGGGGAACCCGAACTTGATGGAGAAGAAGGGTGCACCCAGGACCACCAGGACGAGCACCACCGCCACCCCGACGGGTGCCGCGTGGCGCAGCACCCAGGTGGCCGCGCGATACCACCACCCCTCCTCGATCGGGCGGTTCTGCGCGGGTGCCCGGCGCAGCAGTCCGCGCACGCTCAGGGAGTCGATGCGGCCACCGAGCACCATGAGCACGGCGGGGGTCACGATCAGCGACGCCACCGCGGCGACGGCCACCACGCCGACACCCGCGTAGGCGAAGGACCGCAGGAAATACATCGGGAAGATGGCCAGTGCGGCCAGCGACAGCGCCACCGTGACCGCGGAGAACGCCACCGTGCGCCCCGCGGTGGTGAGGGTACGCACGATGGCATCGGGTCTGTCGCGTCCGTTGGCGACCTCTTCGCGGTAGCGGGTCACCAGCAGCAGCGTGTAGTCGATGGCCAGCGCCAAACCCATTGCGGTGGTGAGGTTCAGCGCGAAGATCGACACGTCGGTCACCGACCCGATGAGGCGCAGCATCGCGAAGGTCACCACGATCGCCACGATGCCCACGCCGACGGGCAACGCAGCCGCGATCAGGCCGCCGAACACGACGATCAGCACGAGGAAGCTGATGGGGATGGCGATGGCCTCGGCGATCGCGAGATCACGGGTGGTCTGGTGGTTGATCTGCTGGTACACCATGGCCTGGCCACCGACGCGGACGGTGATTCCGTCGCGGGTGCCGCTGAAACGCTTCTCGATGACCTCGGCGTGTGCGGGCGCACGCTCCTCACCACCGTCGAGCGAGACGATGATGAGCGCCGACTCGCGGTTCTTGCTGAGCAGGGCGGGTGCGAGGGTGGGGTCCTGCCACACGGACAGGATGGGTTTCTGGATGTAGTCGAGCCTGCCGAGCTCGTCGACCATCGACCGCCCGACCGCGACGGCGCGGGGATCGGTGGACATGTCGGTGCCCGCGGGTCCGTCGAGCTTGAGCACCACCTGCAGCCCACCCCGCGCAAAGGTGTCGTCGAGGACGTCGGCGGCGCGTGCCGACTCCGAATGCGGGTCGCTGTAACCGCCCGGGAGGAGGTGCTGCGAAGCAGACGCCCCGTACAGTCCGCACAGAACCAGGACCAAGAAGGTCACGGCGAGAACGGTTTTCGGCGCGCCGATGACGACGCGGGTAAGACGAGCCAGCATGGTGGACTCCAGCCGTGGACGATGACTTACCCGCGTTAAGTTATCAGGGTTAAGTCACAGGGGTCAATGGCCTGTCCGACATTGGGACCACACGTGGCATGCTGATCACCGCGCCCCTATAGCCCAATTGGCAGAGGCAGCGGACTTAAAATCCGCCCAGTGTCGGTTCGAGTCCGACTGGGGGCACTCATACCAGGGGGGCACTCACACCAGGGCACTCATCACCGCGGGTGGCGCATCGCGTGGCCCACACGCAACGCAACGCTCAGTGGGTCGTCATCGTGCCCGAGACCTCTTCGATGGCGCCCATCGTGTCAAGGTCTTCGGCGGCGGAGAGGAACCGCTGGGTGAATGCGTGTACCGCTTCGGCGGGTTGCATCTCCACCGGTGTTGCGAGCCACACCAACAAGCCGTAGAGCGGCTGTGCCCGGTACTGAAGCCATGCCACGTCCTCCGGGATGTTGATCTCGTACTTGGCCAGCTCCGCCAGGTAGCCCTTGACCAGATCCCGTTCGTGCGCGCGACGGTCCTCGGTGGACAGCGATGTCGAGAGGAAGTAGCTCACATCGAGCGCCCAGCAGCCCTTGCGTAGCACCTGCCAGTCAACGAATATCGGTTCGCCAGTGAGGTGAAAGCCGAGGTTCTTCAGGTGCGGGTCGCTGTGGAGCAGAGTGCGGGGCTCCTCCGCGTCATAACGGAGCAATGCCCCGATCGCACGCTTGACCCGCTCGGAATCGCGCAGCGCCTCGGGTACGGAGAAGTCGAACACCGAACCCTCGGCGAGCTTTTCGCTCGCGTAGTCGGAGAACATCTTGATGGCGTCGGACTGCGGCCCCTCATTGGGTGTCCACACCCATTCGAGTTCGTCGAGTGTCGGAGAGTTCCAGAAGTGCGCGTGATAGCGGGCCATGGCCGTCAAGACGGCTTCTGCGCGAACAACATCGATGGGTTCCTCGGCCTTGCCCCAATCCGCCAGAACCACATCCTCGAGCACCAGAACAAACGAGCCGTCCTCGTCGCTGAGCTCGGCGTGCAGGCACCGCGGCGTTGGGATGTCGACCGCGGGGAGGACGTCGTTGAAGAACTTGACCTCCGCGTGATAGATGCCTGCCGCGGTGAACAGTTCACCGAACACGTTGTCGAAGTTGGTCTTCACGAACAGTTGTGTCGGCAGGTCCGGCGACGGGTCCGCGTACTGCGCAGTGAGTCGTAGCCGGGTGGACGTCCCTTGATCAACCTCGTCGACCTTTAGCGATGTGACGGTCGTGCCGGGGTACTTCGAGGCGAGAACCCCGGTGAGCCACTCGGCGGTGAAGTCGGATTTCTGGGCCGGAATCCGGGGCGATGTTTCCACAGTGCTGCGCCTGTCTGCACGTTCAGTGCTTTAAGAGATTAATAATTGCACTACTACCGCACCACTATGAGGTAGATCTCCCTTGGGTGTCAATATGTTGTGTGCAACAACTGGACCGCACGCGGTCCTGGACCGAAGCCCAATTCAAAGGTCGCGGTGAGTACTGCTGCCTCGACGTCGACGGGGACGGGCGGCCGCTACCGTTGACGAACGCCGGTCGTCGAGACCGATGAGAAGGCGGTTCTTGAGGAGGCGGGACTGGTGACGACGGTGGTGTTCGGTGCGAGTGGTGAGCTCGGTGCGCTTCTCGCCGACGAACTGGAACGACGGGGCGAGAAGGTGGTCCGCGCGCAACGGTCGTCGGGAGTCGACGCCTACGCGGGAACGGGCGTGAGCAACGCGTGCGCTGGAGCGGACACCGTGATCGACTGCACCAACGTGACGACGATGCGCGGATCGAAGGCCGTCGACTTCTTCTCGACGGTCGCGCGCAACATCGCCGAGGCCGCCAAGGCCGCGGACGTGCGACGAGTCGTGTGCGTGTCGATCGTCAACGCCGCAGACCCTGCGGTGAACGCGAAATTCGGCTACTACCAAGGCAAGGCGGCGCAGGAGAAGGCCTACGCCGACGAATGCAACGCCGGGCAATTGCAGATCGTGTACTCGGCTCAATGGTACGAACTCGCCGGGCAGACGCTCTCGCGCATGACAGTCGGTCCAGTCGGGGCCATACCGCATATGGTGTGCCGACCGCTCGCCGCGGCCGACGCAGCAGAGTTGATCGCCGACGCAGCACTGTCCGACGATGCGTCGGACAGACAGATCGCCGGACCGCAGGAGCACGATCTCGCGGATCTCGCGCGCGTCATCGCCCACCGCAACGGATCACCCCGGTGGGTTCTGGCGATGCCCTTCGGCGGAAAAGCATTTCGCGACGGCGGACTGTTGCCCCGCGGGCAGTTCGAGCAGGCCTCCACCACATTCAACGAGTGGCTTGCCGCACCATCACACACCACAGGTGATCGATAACCGCGACCGCCTCCGCTGGGGAACCCAGACTCTTAATACCCGGATGCACCTACCGCCCTGCCGTCAGTACACCCCGTCAGTACACGAGCAACTGCACACCCAGACCCACCGCGACGGAGAACACCGCACACAGCATCATCGGGATGAAGAACGATCCGTTCAGCAGGAAGGAACCCTGTCGCGTCGAACCCGTCTTGTCGGTCAGGATGCACGCCTGTCCCAGGCCGCTCATCGACGCCAGCAGGTTGTTACCGACCGTGGCACCGAGCATGCCGGCCATCGGACCCACGCCCAGACCCGCGCTCAGCGCCGCGGGAATCAGAATCGACACCGAAGCGGACTGACTCTGGATCAACGCGGTCAACAGGAACAGGATGAGCGCGAACAACACCACGGACACGCCGACCGCGCTGTTGACGAAGCTGACCACCTGATCCATGTGGTCGTTGAGGATGGTGCCGGCCAGTACGGGCACCGACACCAGTAGCAGCACCGCCACCAGACCCGTTCCGATGATCGATTCGTCGAGCACCCTGTTGGTTTTCACCTTGCACAGCACCATGATCAGGCCGGCGACGGCGAACATGATGATCGGGATGATGAACGACATCGACACGGTGGCCTCGGCCAGCGTGCCATCTGCCCGGGACACCGCGTAGGTGGGACGCAGACTCTGGAAGAGCCCCAGCACCACACCGACGACGACGCCGATCAGGAAGATGTAGGCACTCCACGCCGCCCGTGGCGGCAGCGGCTCGCGCTCGGCGTCGCTGACCGCCTCATGAGGCAATTCGACAAGACCCTCGGCGAGTCTGCGCTGGTACTCCGGATCGTCCTCGAGGTTCTTGCCGACGCGGGACATGACCAGCGACGTGAGGACGGTCGCGGCGAGTGTCGAGGGGACGGTGACCAGCAGGATCTTGCCGAGCGAATTGCCCTGGGATTCGGTCATGTTGAGGAAGATGTAGGTCACTGCCGCAACCGGGCTGGCCAGAAGCGCCATCTGACACACCGTGGTCGCCGTGGCGAGGATACGTTCGGGCCGGATCTTCGCCGAATACGAGACCTCGTACAAAATGGGGATCAACGCGAAGGTGATGTTGCCGGTACCCGACATCACGGTGAAGAGCCACACCACCAAGGGACCGACGACCGGGATCTGTTTCGGATGCTTGCGCAACGCTTTCTCGGCCAGACGCACGAGGTACTCCATGCCACCGGCAGCGCTCATCGCCGCACTCGCGGTGATCACCGCGAGGATGACGAAGATCGCCGTGATCGGCGGTGAGGCCGGTCGCAGTCGCATGAACTCGACGAGGATGAAGACCGATACGCCGGACATACCGACGAGTGCCATCGGGCCGTACTTCGCTCCCAGCACCAAGGGGATCAGGAACAAGGCGATCTGTGCGATCACATAAAGGGCGTACACGTGATTCCCCTTCGAGGTTCCGCCCGAAATCCGGAGATGCACCCGGGCACTGAGCGACGACCACGGTATGGCCGGGTCGCGAGGCAGATCGTATGGCGCCCGCGGCCGCCGGCCGTCCCGCATGCGAGATGACGACGCGATTTGCGGCACTGATGGCACAAATCCGAATCAGTTCCGAAGAACCCCGCACTCATCCGGATCGAGCGAGCCGCGACGTCACGTGCCGCGGGCAGTTCCGTCTCAGCGCAGATTCTCGAGCAGCCGTAGCCAGACCTCACTGACCGTCGGATAGGCCGGCACGGCATGCCAGAGGCGTTGCAGCGGAACCTCGCCGACCACGGCAATGGTCGCCGCATGAACCATGTCGTCGATGCCGGGGCCGACGAAGGTGGCTCCCACCACGACGTCGCGGGCACGATCGATCACCAGCTGCGCGTGCCCCTGATAGTCGGCGGCGGCCAGCGACGAACCGGCCACGGCGATGTCCAGGCTCGACGTCGTCACGTCGAGTCCCGCCGCGCGTGCGGCACGTTCGGTGAGTCCCACCGAGCCGACCTGGGGGCGGGTGAACACCGCCTGCGGCACCGCTGTGTGGTCGGCGCTCGCGCGGAACCGCTCGGCGTCGGTGGGCAAACCCGCGGCGCGCGCGGCGATCACATCGCCGGCGACGCGCGCCTGGTACTTGCCCATGTGGGTCAGCGGTGCGCGCCCGTTCACATCCCCCACCGCGTACAGCCAGTCGAGTCCGCCCACATTGAGGTGGTCGTCGACGTCGAGCGGTTCACCACCGTCGATGCCCACCGTGTCGAGCCCGATGTCGGCGGTCGCCGGTCGCCGACCCGCCGCCACCAGCACCTCGTCGACGTCCATGATGTCGTCGGGGCGTCCGTCGGAATGCGTCACGGTCAGCCGCACCGGTCCGCCGTGAATCCGGCCGTACCCGGTGTCCGCCGCCTCGGGCCGGACGGCCTTCGAGAACGAGGAGCCGAACTCGACGCGCACCCCGCGTTCAGTGAGTGCTGTCGAGACTCGTTCTCCGGCAAAGGGTTCCATCGAGGTGAGGAGCGTCTGCCCGCGTATCACCATGGTGACCTGCGCGCCGAGGTCGGCCAGCCAGGTGGCCGCCTCGCAGGCCACCACGCCACCGCCGAGCACCGCGATCCGCTCCGGCACCTCGACGAGGTTCGTGGCGTCGCGCGACGTCCAGGGCAGCGCATCGGCCAACCCCTCGATCGGCGGAACGGTTGGCGTGCTGCCGGTGGCCAGCACCACCGCCTCGCGGGCACGCAGGCGCCGGCCATCCGCCTCGATCTCACGTTCCCCGGACAGCACCGCCCGCCCCCGCACCACGTCGATACCGGCGCCGTCCGCCCACTGCACCTGAGAAGCGTCGTCACGCTGATGGGTCATCTGCGATCGCCAGCGGAACAGTGCTCCCGAATCCGGGCGGGTCGAGGCGATCTCGGGTTGCGCGGCAGGAAGCGCAGCCGCGGCGTCGAGCGCGGCACCGGCGCCCAACAGCGCCTTGCTCGGCATACAGGCCCAGTAGGAACACTCGCCGCCGACCAGTTGACTCTCGACGAGCAGCGCGGTCCTGTCGCTGCCACGGATGGCGTAGTCGGCAGCGTTCTCTCCGGCCGGTCCGGCCCCGATCACGATCACGTCATAGGTGTCTGTGGACGTCATGATCTCCACGGTAGGCGCGTTCGGCGGTGACGGTAGACACAAACCGACCCTCGCCAACAGCGCGGACTTGCGCGCACGCTGACCCGAAACCCGGCACACGCGGCTCGACTGTGCCACCGTGTCAGGTCATGCGGGTCGGGCTGCGGAACAGGTCATCAGCGGGACGTGCGGTGCGCGCCGCACTCGGAGCGCTCACGGCAGTGGTCTGCGTGGCGGTCGGCGGCGTGATCACCACACCTGTCGCGTCGGCCGCCGGCCCCACCCGCGACGACGTGTACGCGCTCGCCGGCTCCTGCGTCACGATCACCACCGCGGACGGTCGTCCGGTCGGCGGCCGGCCCGGGCCGGTGTTCGTCGAGGCGGCGGGGCTCAGCCGCTTCCTGCTCTACCGCGCCGACCGGTCCCTCGTGGTGCCCGGACGCGGCGGCGCCACCGTCTCGTCGGCACCGGTGTCCGACACGGCGGTATGGACCGTCGATCCCGGCACCTCGGGCTACATTCTGCGCGCGGGCACCGGGCCGGTCCTGACGAACGTCACGATCACCCGTGCCAGCGGATGCACCCCCTACCCCGATGCCCAGATCAACGTGACCGGCGCACCCTTCACCGGCACCGATGCCCACGGCGATCTGCGTGGCTTCGTCGATTCCCACGCCCACCTCATGGCCGAGCAGTTCCTGGGCGGAGAGTTCTTGTGCGGCAAGCCCTACAGCCCCCTCGGAGTGACCGACGCGCTGCGCGACTGCCCCGACCATGCGCCCGGCGGCCTACCCGCGGTGTCCGAACAGGTACTGTCGCGGCCCGGGCCACACGACACCGTCGGCTGGCCCACCTTCCGTGACTGGCCGCGGTGGGACTCGCTGACCCATCAACAGACCTACTACCGGTGGATCGAGCGCTCGTGGCGGTCGGGCCTGCGGATGATCCAGAACTACTACGTCCAGAACCGTGTGCTCTGCGAGAAGTACCCGCTGCGCGATCAGCCGTGCAACGAGATGGAGTCGATCCGCATCCAGCACCGGATGCTGCTCGGCATGCAGGACTACATCGACGCGCAGGCCGGCGGGCCGGGCCGCGGCTTCTTCCGCATCGTGTCGAGCGCCGCCGACGCGCGGCGGGTGATCGCGCAGGGCAAGCTCGCGGTGACCCTCGGCATCGAGGTGTCCGAACCGTTCGGCTGCAGCGAGGTCGGCGGGCGCGCGCAGTGCGACCGCGCCGACATCGATCGCGGCCTCGACGAGCTCAAGCACATGGGCATCCGGCAGGTGATCCTCACCCACAAGTTCGACAACGCCTTGGGCGGAACACGATTCGACCAGGGAGCAACAGGCGCCGCAGTCAACACCGGACAGATACTCTCCGACGGGCATCCGTGGCAAACCCAACCGTGCAGCACCGACCAGCACGACAATCCGGCCGTGGGCTATCCACGCGATGCCTGCAACGTCCGCGGCCTCACCGCGCTCGGCGCCTACACGGTCGGCGGCATCATCTCCCGCCACATGGCCATCGACATCGACCACATGAGCGTCAAGACCGCCACCGGCGTCCTCGACATCGTCGACCGGCGTCACTATCCGGGTGTGGTGTCGTCGCACACCTGGACCGACAAGAGCAACTACCGCCGCACCCTGGCCGACGGCGGCATCGTCGGATTGTTCGAGACGCCCGCCGAGGCCGAACCGGGCGAGACCGGCAGACACGGCGACCTGCCGCCCGACTTCCTGTCGGCCTGGCGGGTGCTGCGGGCACAACGCTCCGCCGACCACTACTTCGGTGTGGGTTTCGGGCCCGACATGGGCGGCCTCGGTAAGCAGGCCCACCCACGACCGTCGGCGCGCACCCGCCCGGTGAGCTACCCGTTCCGCGGCGCCGACGGCACCACCCTGATCGACCGGCAGGTGACGGGCACCCGTGTGTTCGACGTCAACACCGACGGGACCGCGCACTACGGTCTGCTGCCCGACTGGATCGAGAGCCTCCGCATCCAGGCGGGACCCGACGGCCAGACCCTGATCGGCGATCTGTTCCGGGCCGCGGAGGCCTACACGCGGTTCTGGGAGCGTGTCGAGACCTACCGCTGAGCCGCTGCCGGGCGAGGACCGATGTAACGAGCGGCATGTCGTTAGCGACACTTTCGATATCGCTGCGCTTTCGGTATCGCTGCGCGCACTCACGGCAGGAGCCTCATGCCCGATACATTCCAGTCCCCCGACCACACTTCCGACGATCACCGGGCCGTCCGCCAACACCGGCCCGTCCGACGCCGGGCGGTCGGCGTGGCCGCGGTCCTCGCGCTGACCCTGGCCCTGATCGGGCTCGGTGCGGTCGCCGGGCGCGACGGGAAGGCCTCCGCCCTCGTCGGTCACCCCGAGGTGCTGCGACCGGGCTGCACCTGGGACAGTTCGGGCAACTACGTGCAGAACTGCAAGGTGTGGTCGGAGTCGCAGCACAAGTACGTGATCGTGCAGATCCGAGCGTCCAACGGCAGCGACAAGGGCGTCTATCTCCTCGACGGCATGCGCGCACGCGACGACCGGTCGGCGTGGACCACCGACGTGCAGGCCGCCAAGGTCTACGACGGCAAGAGTGACACCACCCTGGTGATGCCCGCGGGCGGCGCGTCGTCGTTCTACACCGACTGGGACGCCGGGGCCGGCGACAAGAACACCGCCATCAAGGAGGAGACGTTCCTCACCAAGGAACTGCCCGCCTACCTGTCGACCAACTTCGGGGTCAGCCCCAGCAACAACGCGATCGTCGGGCTGTCGATGTCGGCGGGACCCGCGGTGACGCTGGCCGAGCGTCACCCCGAACAGTTCCGGGTGGTGCAGGCGATGTCGGGCTACTACCAGACCGACAATCCGATCGGCGCGCTCGGCGTGCTGGCCACGCAGACGATCGTCTCCAACTACACCAACGGCATCGTCAACATGTGGGGTGCGCCGGGCAGCCCGCGCTGGACCGCGAACGATCCGTCGAAGAACATCGACAAACTCCAGCAGAACGGCCAGGTGCTGATCATCTCCTCGGGCAACGGGTTCCTCACCCCCGGCGAGATGGCGAAACTCTCGCAGCAGGACCAGATCAGTGCGATGGCGCTGGAGATGCTGTCGGCGGTGTCGACGGTGCTGATGCAACTGCAACTGGCACAGAGCGGTGTCTCGGTGATCTCGCTGCCCAACTACGGCGGGCACACCTGGTCCACGTGGGACCGCAGCCTGGGTGACGGCAAGGACAAGGTGCTCGAGACCCTCAACTCCACCCCGCCGGTGACCACCAAGACGCAACTGGTCGACGCGTCGGGCACGCCTGCACCCAGCGGCGTCGCCAAGGCCACCCAGGCGGCCCGCATGGCCGCGGCGCAGACCGTGACGCTCGCCGACCGGGACGCCGGTGTCCCGTCGACGACTCCGTCGGCCACCACGTCGTCGGAGTCGTCGGCCGCAACGGGCTCGACCTCGGACTCGGCATCAGCATCGGGCTCCGCGACGTCCACAACGGGCCCGGCCGGCGAGGCGGGCACGTCGGCCGAGGCCACACCGACGCCGGAGACCACCAGCGAAGTACCGTGGCTGCCCACCGCCGCCGCCAACACCGGTGCCCCCAGCACCGACGTCACCACCGGTGATCCGGAGCCGTCCACCACTACCACGACACCGGTGCCGTCGCGGTGACACCGGGGTGATCTACTCGACGCATGGCGTCGTCGCACTCGTTCATCCTCGCCGAGGGCGCGGCCGACGCCGCGCTGCTCACCCTGGGTATCGCGTTGTACTCGGCGATCATCCTGATCGGCATCGGCGTGGGCGTCTACGCGGTCACCCACGGTCGGCGCACGCTGGCCATCGCGATGGCGGTCCTGGTGGGAGTGCTCACGGTGACCGGTGTGATCCTGGCCGTGGCCAGCAGCATTCACTGACCGCACCGTGACGCAGCAGACTCTGTCGGTAACCTCCACGCTTGCGGGTGTTCACCTCCCGGTACCGATCCGGGTCTAGCTTCATCCCAGAATCACCACAGCCACCTGAGCATCGGAGTACACGTGTCGAACGAGCCTTTCGGTGGTCTGAGCCGCCGCGACTTCCTCTCGCGGGTGACGGCGGTGGGCGGCGGCGCGCTACTCGCCTCGTGGGCCGGACCGATCATCGACAAGGCCTACGCCCAGGCCGACCCGATGGGCACCGGCTCGCTGCACGACATCGAGCACATCGTGCTGTTCATGCAGGAGAACCGGTCCTTCGATCACTACTTCGGCACCTATTCCGGGGTCCGCGGATTCGGCGAGAACACTCCGCTGTGGCGGCAGTACGGCTGGGCGCCGGGCGTGGGACCCACCAAATCCGGGTACACCATGCCGTTCCGGCTCGACACCACCAACGACGCCAACCTCGACGGCGAGTGCATCAACGATCCCGACCATTCGTGGGCGGGCCTGCACAAGGCGTGGAACCACGGCCGCAACGACGGCTGGCTGCCGATGTCGATCGACTCGGTGGGTCCGGCGAACGCACCCGCGCTGATGGGCTACTACGAGCGCGAGGACATCCCGATCCACCGCACGCTCGCCGAGGCGTTCACGATCTGCGACGACTACCACTGCTCGGTGCTCGGACCCACCGACCCCAACCGGCTGTACTGGATGAGCGCCACCCTCGATCCCGACGGCACCCACGGCGGTCCGCTGCTCGAGACGCCGACCCTGATCCCGAAGTTCGCCTACAGCTGGCGCACCATGCCCGAGAATCTCCGCGATGCCGGGGTGAGCTGGAAGATCTACAACAACAAGGATCTCGGGCCGGTGTCGTCGGTGGTGCTCGACGGCATGATGGGCTGCTTCAAACAGGCCGAAAACCCCAATTCCGAGCTGGCCCGACGGGGTATCGCACCCACCTACCCCAGCGATTTCCAGGCCGACGTCGCGGCCAACCGGCTGCCCAAGGTGTCGTGGGTGGTGCCCCCGGCGATGGAGTGCGAGCATCCGGCCCTGCCGGCGGCGCTCGGCGCGGTGGGCATCGTGCAGCTCATCGACATCCTCACCTCCAATCCGGCGGTGTGGGAGAAGACCGCGCTGATCATCAGCTACGACGAGAACGGCGGCTTCTTCGACCACGTCGTCCCGCCGACCCCGCCGCCGGGCACCAAGGGCGAGTTCGTCAGCGTGCCGAACATCAACGCGGTGGCGTCGTCGAAGGGTATCCGCGGTCCGATCGGCCTGGGCTACCGCGTGCCCTGCTTCGTGATCTCGCCGTACAGCCGGGGCGGGCTGGTGGCCACCGACACCTTCGACCACACCTCCCAGCTGCGGCTGATCGAGGAGCGCTTCGGTGTGGACGTGCCCAACCTGACGCCGTGGCGACGACGCACGGTCGGCGACATGACGTCGGTGTTCGATTTCGCCCATCGACCCGACTCGGCCCGCCCACGCCTCGGCGACCCGAATCCGAAGGCGCAGAACGCACTTGTGCAGTGCGGCCCCAACATCGCGGCCGGCACCGCCGGCTTCGGAGTTCCTTATCCGGTGCCGCCGAACCGGATGCCGCGCCAGCAGCCGGGCACGCGGCGCGCACCCAGCGGCATCGTCTGAGCCGTCCCGTCACACAACGAGCCCCGCCGGACTTCTCGGCGGGGCTCGTCGTGTGTGCTCGGGTGAACGTCAGGGCACCAGCGACGGCAGCAGCGAGTGCGCCGTCGCGGCGATCTGACTCAACTGCGGGTTGGTCGCGACCGCCCGATCGACGCCCATGCGGATGTTGCGCACCGTCGGGTCGTTCTCCAGCGGCGTGACGGCCTGCTGCACCGGTGCGGCCACCTTCTGTGTCAGATCGGCGACCGGCGCAGGCAGCGTCGGGAGCGGAGCCGATGTCTGCACCGGCGCGGGAACGGTGGCGTCGGCGTAGGTGCTACCCACGCCCGCGCCGACACCCGCACCGATCGCGGCACCAATGGCGGCACCGACGAGCGGGGTGGCGATCGCGGTCACCGGGAAGGCGATGGTGGTGGCCAGCGCGGCGACAGCTGCGCAGGGGACGAGCGTCCCGATGGTCCCGATCACGGGGACGACAGTGGCTGCGGCCGACCCGAGCGAGCAGACGACCGTGCCGATGGCCGGAACCACGGCGACGGCGATGGCACCGGCGAATGGTGCTGCCGCCACACCGATTCCGAAGCCGATCACCGCACCGACGCCGGCACCCACCGCCGTCGAGGTACCGATCTGCTGGGACGTGGCCACGTCGTGCCGCCCGAACTCCCCGATCGGGGGGCCCGCGGACGGAATGGTGACGATGTTGTCGGCCAGACTCACCGGTGCCGCGACCTTCGGCGCGAACTCGGTGACTGCGGCCAGCGGCGCCAGCGCCGGAGCGACACCCGCCGCCGTCGCGGACGGGGCGACCAGCGCGAAACTGGTCGCGGCCGCCGCGCCCATCAGCGCCGCGGTGACGCCGGCGCGTGTGACGCGACCCGAAACAGCGCGTGCGCCACCTTGTGCGCCGACGCACACGGTCGGCGTCGAAACATATGAAGCCGTGCTCATGAGATTGATGTCCTTTCGGAAAGGCTGGAGGAACCCAGGGACGACCACGGAATGCGGGTGGTGCATCCGCACGGCAATCTCAATACGGCAGCACTGCGTGTGCCGGTCGCGCACACAAGGGTGCAGCGAACCGACAGTTCAGGGATGCGGAAACGTTGTCCGGACCGGACTCTCACCTACCCGGAACGACGTGGTGGATCGGTCAGTCGACCGACATCTCACCGAGCTCCGACCACCCGTCGGCGTCGATCGTGGTGTTGATGATCCGAGGGGTGACCTGCAGATACTGCGGCAGGTCGGTGGTCGCGGTGGTGAAGTGGGCGCTGGTCACGTGGGCTTCGGCGGCGTCGTCGTCGAAGGCCTCGATCAGCACGTACTCGTTGGGATCGGACAGGCTGCGCGACCACTCGAACCACTTGTTGCCCGGCTCGGCGCGGGTCGCCTCGGTGAAATCGGCGACGAGTTGGGGCCAGGTGTCGGCGAATTCGGGTTTGATCTGCCATAACGCCACGATGTGGATCATGAATCCACCGTAGGTGCCGCACAGCGACATCGGAACCACGGCCCCGTCTCGAATTGAGACCGATGCACACACGGGCCGACCCCGACTAGCGTCGAGGGGTAACGCGGTTCACAACCAGGAGGTCGCCATGCGTGAGGTCACTCGTTTCTACATCGACGGCCGATGGGTGGAGCCATCGGACCTGAACGTCGTCGACGTCATCAATCCCGCCACCGAGAAGGCCGCCGGACATGTGGCGCTCGGTACCGCCGCCGACGTCGACGCCGCCGTCGACGCGGCACGCCGCGCCTTCGGCACCTGGGGGCAGACCGGCGTCGACGAGCGTGTGGCCGTCCTCGAGGCGTTGGTCGCCGAGTACCGCGCACGCGCCGACGACCTCGCGGCCGCGGTGACCGAGGAGATGGGTGCCCCGACGGTGCTGTCCACACGGGCGCAGGTGCCGATCGGGCTCGGCCATCTGATGGCCGCGGCCGCCGCGCTGCCCGCGTACCGCTTCGCCGAGGACCGGGGCACCTCGCGGATCGTGAAGGAACCGATTGGCGTGTGCGGCTTCATCACCCCGTGGAACTGGCCGCTCAATCAGGTGATGTGCAAGGTCGCGCCCGCTTTGGCGACCGGCTGCACGATGGTGCTCAAGCCGTCGGAGATCGCCCCGTTCAGCGCGGCGATCATCGCCGAGATCATGGACGCGGCCGGGGTGCCCGCCGGCGTGTTCAACCTCGTCAACGGTGACGGGCCCGGGGTGGGCGCGGCATTGGCGGCGCATCCGGGCATCGACCTGATCTCGTTCACCGGCAGCACCCGCGCCGGTATCGAGGTGGCGCGGGCCGCGGCGCCCACGGTGAAGCGGGTGGGCCAGGAACTCGGCGGCAAGAGCCCCAACATCATCCTCGACGACGACGACCTGGCGTCGAATGTCGCCGCCGGGGTGATGTCGGTGATGGTGAACTCGGGCCAGTCGTGCAACGCCCCCACCCGCATGCTCGTCCCGTCCGCACGTCTACAGGAGGCGGCCGAGGCCGCCGGTTCGGTGCAGGCCAAGCTCACCGTCGGCGATCCGACGGGTTCGGTGCGGCTCGGTCCGGTGGTGTCCGAGCAACAGTTCGAGAAGATCCAAGGGCTCATCCAGCGAGCCATCGACGACGGCGCCACCCCGGTGTTCGGCGGGCCCGGCCGGCCCGACGACCTGCCCACCGGCTTCTACGTGCGGCCCACGGTGTTCACCGGCGTCACCAACGACATGGAGATCGCCCGCACGGAGGTGTTCGGTCCGGTGCTGGTCATCATCGGATACGACGACATCGACGACGCCGTCGCGATCGCCAACGACACCGACTACGGACTCGCGGGCTACGTGTCGGGTGCCGACGCCGAAGAGGTCCAACGGGTGGGTGCCCGCATCCGCGCCGGTTCCATTTCCCTCAACGGTGCCCCGCTCGACCCGTCGGCGCCGTTCGGCGGATACAAGCAGAGCGGCAACGGCCGCGAATGGAGCGATTACGCCTTCGACGAGTTCCTCGAGGTCAAGTCGCTGCTGGGATTCAACGCATGATTCCGGCCGCCGGACCGACCCATCCGGAGGGACGCGGCGAGCGAAGACATTGGTGACGCCCACACACCGAGGAGATCGCCGATGACCGTCGCCACCGAACTCGCCGATGTGATCGCCCGCCAGACCGGCGGTGAGATACCCGTCCACCTGACCGCCTGGGATGGCAGCACTGCGGGTCCGCACGACGCACCGCATGTGGTGCTCTACAGCCGCGACGCGCTGCGTCGGCTGCTGTGGCATCCGGGGGAACTCGGTGCCGCACAGGCGTATGTGACCGGCGAGCTCGACGTGACCGACGACCTCGACGACGCTCTCACCCACGTGTGGCAGGTGGCCAACGACCGACGCCTGACCGGCCCTCGAATCACTCCCCGGGTGTTCTGGGACATCGCCCGTCTGGCCATCCGACACCGTCTGGTGGGTGCGCCACTGCCCGCACCGGCCGCACAGGCCCAGGTGCGCGGGCGACTGCATTCGCGGGCGCGCGATCGTGCCGCGATCAGCCACCACTATGACCTGTCGAACGACTTCTACGCGCTGATCCTCGACGAGCACATGGCCTACTCGAGCGCGTTCTGGACCTCCGACGACCCCGAGTACGGGCTCGCCGACGCGCAGGCCGACAAGCTCGACCTGGTGTGTCGCAAGGTGGGGCTCGATGGGGCGCCGGGTCAGCGCCTTCTCGACATCGGTTGCGGGTGGGGGTCGCTGTCGCTGTTCGCCGCGCAGCAGTACGACGCGCGCGTGGTCGGGGTGACGATCTCGCAGGAGCAGAAGGCCTTCATCGACGCGCGGATCGCCGAGCGCGGACTCGGCGACCGCGTCGAGATCCGGGTGCAGGACTATCGCGAGATCCCCGATCCCCCGTTCGACGCGGTCGCCTCGATCGAAATGGGAGAGCATGTGGGAGAACGCAATTACGGCGTGTATGCCCGCGTGTTGCACGACATGGTGAAACCCGGGGGGCGCGTGTGCATCCAGCAGATGTCCCGGCCCGCGGGTAAGCATCCCGGCGGCGGGCCGTTCATCGAGTCGTTCATCGCGCCGGATATGTACATGCGCCCGGTCGAGGCGACGGTGGCGTACCTGCGCGATTCCGGTCTCGAGGTGACCGACGTGCAGGAGATGGCCGAACACTACGTCCGCACGGTGGACGTCTGGTACGACACGTTCGAGAAGAACTGGGCCCGCGCGGTGGACCTCGTCGGCGACGAGGTGGCGCGGGTATGGCGGCTCTACCTCGTGGGTGGCCGGATGGCGTTCCGCGACGGCCGGATGGGTGTCGAGCAGATCACTGCGACGCGGCCGTGACGTGTTCGGACAGCCACGTCAGCACCGCACCGATCACCAGGTCGCGCTCGGGTTCGTTGAAGATCTCGTGATAGAGGTCGTCGTAGATGATGAGGGTCTTGTCGGCCGAGCCGGCGAGGCGTTCCACCATCTCACTACCCGCCGGGTTGGTGAGCCGGTCGTCGGAGCCGTGCATCACCAGCACCGGAATCTGCAGCGCGCCGAGCCGGTCGGGGAAGCTCTTCATCGTGGAGAGCATCTCCGCACCCAGCCGCGCCGGGATGCGTGCGCGGGTGACCAGCGGATCGGATTCGTAGCGGGCCACCACGTCGGGGTCACGGGAGATGGCCCCCGAGTCCAGGGCGATGGTCGGCAGCCACGGGGCCACCTTGCCCAGCACTTGTGAGACGGCGATCACCGGTGCGGGCATGTCGTCGCCGGGCATCACCGCCGCCCCGGACAGGATCAGTCCGTCGAGCATGTCCTGATGGTCGAGTGCGTAGTCGAGTGCGATCTCGCCGCCCATGCTGTGTCCGAGCAGGAATGTCGGCAGCGAGTCGACGCTCGCCTGCGTGATCACGGTGTGCAGGTCGTCGGTGAAGTCACGGAAATGCTTGATACGCAAGCGCTTTCCCCCCGACCTTCCGTGCCCGACGTGGTCGGGGACGGCCACGATGTACCGGGCGGCCACCAGTTGCCGGGCAAGATCCTCATACCGCGCGCCGTGCTCACCGAGACCATGCGCGATCACCACCACCGCACGGGGCTGTGCGGGACGCAGCAGGTCGTAGACCACTGTCTCCCCCAGCGCCCCCCGAAAGCTGCGTTCCTCGGAGATCATGCCGTCATCGTTGTCGGTGTCTGCCATATCAGTCATTATGCCCACCGGGTGGGCAGCGCAGGCGCGGAATAGTGCACTCCCGGCGTCCGTTGGCCGTGTACATGAGCACCACCAACGTCCGCGCCGCGGGATCATCGACCGTCATCCGTGCCAAAGAGCGGCACCACTGGAACGACGAGTCGATCGAGTCGCGGCAGTCGTTTCCGGCGACCGGCAATTTCGATCTCGCCCGCAACGCGCACGGCCTTCTGCTGGTGCACAACGACGATCTCGTGGATGCCGGCAGCGGTTTCGACACCCACCGCCACCAGGACGCCGAGATCGTCACCTGGGTGGTGGAAGGCGCACTGCACCACAAGGATTCGGCCGGCAACTCCGGCGTGCTGGTGCCCGGCGTGGTGCAGCGGATGTCGGCCGGAACCGGGATCACCCATTCCGAACGCAACGCATCCACCCGAGTGGCCAACCAGCGACTGCGCGTGGTGCAGATGTGGATCGCGCCCGAATACGCGGGCGTGGCACCCGGCTACGCCGAGACCGACGTCACCGACGCCCTCGCCGACGGCGACCTGATCACGGTGGTGTCGGGGCTGGACAGGGACGCCGACGCGGCCGCACTGGACATCGCCAACGGTTACGTGGCCCTGCACGCCGCGAGGCTGCGCCCGATGCGTCCGGTGACCATTCCGTCGGCACCCTACGGCCACCTGTACGTGGTGAAGGGCGATGTGACGGTGACGCCGGCGGACAACCCCACCCGGCCGATCACCCTGCACGAGGGTGATGCGTTGCGCACCACGGACGGTCCGGAGATGCTCGCGGTCACCGGGCGGTCGGCGGAGATCCTGTTCTGGGAGATGCACACCGGATTCGACGACGCCCGCAACTGACCGTCGAGCGTGCCCACCCCACCTCGCTGGTTGAGCGCCCCACCCGCCGGTCGAGCGCGCCCACCGCTGGTTGAGCTTGTCGAAACCACCCCACCCGCTGGTTGAGCGCCCACCTCGCTGGTTGAGCGCGCCCACCGCTGGTTGAGCGCCCAGTCCGCTGGTTGAGCTTGTCGAAACCACCCCACCGGGCACGCTCAACCCGAAAGCGGGCACGCTCAACCCGAAAGCGGGCACGCTCAACCCCGAAGCGGACACGCTCAACCCGAATGTGGGCACGCTCAACCCGAATGTGGGCACGCTCGACCCGGATGTGGGCACGCTCGACCCCGCAGTTGAGTGGGGGCGAACGATCTACAGCGGTTCGGGCACCAGCGACGGTTCGTCGGCGGTGGACAGGGTGAGCACGCACTCGACGATCGCATCATGCTGCTCGATGCGGGCCTCGATCCCCCGCAGCCGCGCGGCCACCGCGTGTTCGGCGAGGTCACCGGTGATGTCGACGGCCGCCACCAGGTAATACTCCATCGGGCCGACGTACTCGACGTGCAGATAGGTGACCCGATCGATGTCCGGCAACTCCAGCAGCCGGTGCAACAACATGTTCCGGGTGCCCGGCATGGCGGGCTGCCCCAGTAGGAACTCGCTGTTGCGTTTGATCAGGAATATCGCGATCACACCGAGGAGCAGGCCGACCAGAATCGAGCCGACCGCGTCGTAGGCCGCCGACCCCGTGATCTCGTGCAGCGCCATGCCGGTGGCGGCGATGGCCAGACCGATGAGAGCGGCGGCATCCTCGGCGAACACCGCCCGCAGCGTGGTGTTGGAGGTGCGGCTGACGAACCGCAGCGGATGCATCGACAGCCGATGTCCACCCGCGTTGGCCTGCCGCACCGATTGCAGAAAGGACACGCCCTCGAGTAGCGCGGAGATCGCAAGCACGATGTAGCCGACGAGGTAGTCGGCATCCGGTTCGGGGTTGCGCAGCGAGGTGATGCCGTGCATCACCGAGACCGCCGCGCCGACGGCGAACAACCCGAACGCAGCGAACATCGACCAGATGTAGGTTTCCCGGCCGTGGCCGAACGGATGGTCCCGATCGCGTCCGCGTCCGCCGCGGCGTTCGGCGACGAGGAGGAACACCTCGTTGCCCGCATCAGCCCACGAATGCGCCGATTCGGCGACCATCGACGCCGACCCGGTGATCCCGGCCGCCACCGTCTTGGCGATCGCCACGAGAACGTTCATCGTGAAGGCGATGACGACGGTGAGCATCGACTCCTGATCGTTGATCGGAGCGCTCACCTGATCGTCAGCCATCAGCCGATCGTCTCACGGCACAGCATCGCGCGGCGCACCCAGCCGAAGGCGCGCCGCGCGATGTGGATTCAGTCTCGGGCGAGAGGGAGTTATCCGAGGCTGAAGGGTTGGCCGTAGAAGGAGAGTACCTGCTCGGCGTTGCTGGTGACGACGTAAACGTTGGCGAACGAGCGCGCCTGCGCATAACCCGCGCAACCGTTCACCATCATCGTCTCGTTGGTGTAACCCAGCTTGGCGTGGTTGGTGCTCTTGAAGGTCACCTTGTTGCTGTGCTTCTGGTTGCCGTAGTCGTCGGCGCTCTCGACGTCGTTGATGTAGTAGTTGACCGCCTGGCCGGGACCGATGGTGAAGGTTCCACCGCCGCTGACGATCGGCAGCGGGTTGCCGGTCGGTTGCAGATCGGTCGCCGAGGTCGTCTTCTGCAGGCCGCCTCCCGAACCGGCGCCGGTGACACCGCCGATGTTCACCTGACAGCCGACGATGTATCCGGCCTGGATCTTGATCTTCTTGGCGTCCTTGCTGGTGTTGACCGCGTACTGTGCCGACACCCACGCGTTGCGGTGCAACGGCGTTCCGCCCAGCGACGGGTTGATGTTGGCGGTCTCCCCGCTGCGGGTCAGGGTCACCACGGTGCCGTCGCCCATGGTCTGCCGACCCGTCTGGGACGGGAGTGCCACGTGGACGTCGGCGTGTGCGATGGCGGGTGCCATCAGGGCGGCAACGGTGGCGAAGGCCGCCGGCCCGCCGATGGTGGCGAGTCGTTTCAAGCTGATGTTCATCTTTTCCTCGAGTGGTCGTGTGGCCGAGTGGTGGAATGCGGGTGTGGAGACTCAGCCGATGGAGAAGGGCTGGCCGTACAGGTTGACCTTCTGGTGGTCGCTGCCGGTGGTCTCGACCGTCACGTACGAACGCGCCTGCGCGTATCCGGCGCAGTTCTGCAACTGCAACTGCACCCGGCTGTAGTCGAAGAAGTACTTGCCGGGCTTCTCGATGTCCTTGTAGTCGATCTGCGCGAACGCCACCTGTCCCGGCGTGATCGGAATGGACAACGAGCCCGTTCCGGTGAAGCCCGGTTTGGTCGCGTCGAAGCCTCCGGTCAGGCCGACGCTGAAGTTGTTGACGTTGACCTGGCAACCCACGATGTATCCCACCGAGAGGGTCGCGGCCGCACCGTCGGTCGAGGTGCCGCCGGTGCCGGGTGCACCCGACTCACCGAGCGGGCCGTTGTTCGGACCGGCCGGTGACGCCTTCAGCCCGGGCGCGTTGAGCGTGATGTTCGCGCTCACCCACGCCGTGCGGCCGAGTCCGTTGGCGGCCAGGGACGGCGAGATCTGTGCCGATTCGCCCGTCCGGGTGAGCGTGAGCCCGGCACCGGTGGCGGCGCCGTTGGGCAGACGCACAAATGCGTCCGCGTGTGCCGGTGCCGCGGCCACGCCCACGGCACTCGCAGCGGCACCGACGGCCAGCGCGCCGATGGCGCCGCGCCGAAGCCGTGACTGTTTGGTCCTCATGTGTTCCCCTCAGATGATCGCAAGCTCGACGCCGGGCCGAGCGCGACGCCGGTGGTCGCCACTGCGGCAACTCCGCGCGAACTGTACTGAGATGACGGCCAACGGAAGGTGACTCGGCGACGTCGCCGAGATGTCGTCTAGACCAAATCGTTACCTTGAAATCCGTTGCCCTGGAACGTTTGTCAGATTCATCCGAAATTTACGACAGCGATCCCGGACAAATCCGGCACAGTGGGGTCACCCGCTCGTCACCAGCCGGTCCATCGCGGGCATCGCGCGCGGATCACCGGCACCGCGGACTAGTGTCATCCGAGTGAGTTCCGACGTCACGTCACACGGCCTGCGGCAGTGGTTCCTGGCCGATATCACCCCGGAGCCCGCGGGCATGATGGGGCCGCACCGCGTGCCCAGCGAGGAGACACACACCCACTCCTGGTGGAAAGTGATGTGCCTGACCGGCGTCGACTACTTCTCAACCCTCGGATACCAGCCCGGTATCGCCGCGCTCGCGGCCGGCGCGATCGCACCCTTGGCCACGATCGTCCTCATCGCCCTCACGCTCTTCGGTGCGCTTCCGGTATACCGCTACGTCGCCGGCAAGTCGCCCAACGGCGAGGGTTCCATCGCCATGCTCGAGCGTCTGCTGCCCAAGTGGGGCGGCAAGATCTTCGTCCTGGTACTTCTCGGATTCGCCGCCACCGACTTCCTGATCACGATGACGCTCTCGGCCGCCGACGCGACGGCCCACTTCGTCGAGAATCCGCTGATCCCCCACGGCTTCTCGAACTATCCGGTGACGATCACGCTCATCCTGCTGGCGTTGCTGGCCGCGGTGTTCCTACGCGGGTTCACCGAGGCGATCACGATCGCCGTGGGCCTGGTGTTCGTGTACCTCTCGCTCAATGCGGTGGTGATCGTCGACGCGCTGGTGCACGTCGCCACGGCACCGCACCTGGTGGTCGACTGGCGCCAGGCGATGGTCGCCGAGCACGGTAGTCCGTGGATGATGATCGCGGTGGCGCTACTGGTCTTTCCGAAGCTGGCGCTGGGCCTGTCCGGGTTCGAGACCGGCGTGGCTGTGATGCCGCAGATCGACGACTCACCCGACGACCCGCCGGGCGTCCCGCGGGCACGCATCCGCGGCGCCAAGCGACTGCTGACCACCTCCGCGGTGACGATGAGCATCTTCCTGATCACCAGCAGTCTGGTGTGCACGATTCTCATCCCCGAACCCGAGTTCCAGCCGGGCGGGAGCGCCAACGGCCGGGCGCTGGCGTATCTGGCGCACGAGTACCTCGGCAGCGGATTCGGCACCGTCTACGACATCAGCACGATTTTGATCCTGTGGTTCGCGGGCGCGTCGGCAATGGCCGGCCTGCTCAATCTGGTGCCACGGTACCTGCCGCGATATGGCATGGCGCCCGACTGGGCTCGCGCAACCCGGCCTCTGGTGCTCGTCTTCGCACTGATTGCGTTCGCCGTCACCGTACTTCGATGCGAGCGTCGACAAGCAGGGCGGTGCGTACGCGACCGGCGTCTTGGTGTTGATGACGTCGGCGTCGATCGCGGTGACCCTGTCGGTGCGTAAACGTCGGCGCACAGCCTCGACGATCGGCTTCGCCACCATCTCCGCGATCTTCGTCTACACCACCGTCGCCAACATCATCGAACGTCCCGAGGGCGTGCAGGTGGCCGCCTTCTTCATCGCGGCGATTCTGATCGTGTCGTTCGCGTCGCGGATCAATCGCTCCTTCGAGTTGCGCAGCGGATCGATCACCTTCGACGAGACGGCGCAACGCATCATCGACGAGGCGGCCGGGTCCGGTGAGATCCAGATCGTCACGCATGACCCCGATGTGCGCTCGCTGCACGAGTATCACGACAAGGAGTTGCAGCAGCGTGCGGAGAGTCACATCCCTGACGCCGACGAGATCGTGTTCCTCGAGGTGAACGTCACCGATTCCTCCGAATTCCGAACCGATCTGGTGATTCGCGGTCGCTATCGCGAAGGCGGATATCGGATCCTGTGGGTCGATTCGGCTGCCGTGCCCAACACGATCGCGGCCACCCTGCTGGCGATCCGGGATTGGACCGACACCGTACCCAACGTGTATTTCGAATGGAGCGAGGCGAATCCGCTCGTGAACCTGCTCCGCTTCCTGTTCATCGGCGAGGGCGAGGTGGCCGCCGTCACGCGTGAGGTGGTGCGCCGCGCCGAGCCGGAGATCGACCGCAGACCTGTCGTACACGTTGGCTGAGCGTTCAGACGGCTGAGCAGGCCGTTCACCTCAATTCCGGCTGATTCCCATCCGGTTCGGCAGTCACTCCGAATCGCAGGTGTCCGTCCATCACAGACACACGAGGAGCTTTCATGCGGAATGTAGCCCGTCTCACAGTCGGTTTCGTCATCGCCGGTGCCGGCGCAGGAGCGATCGCGTTCGCGGGTGCCGCCGACGCCTCCGCGGCACCGTCGCTTTGTCCCGCCCTGCCCGGCCAGAGCGCCGTAAAGGCCGACTGCTCAGCAACTTCCGGCCCCACCGGCCTCAGTCTCGCGATCTCCGACAACGGCGGCAAGGCCACGTCAGCCGCCGACAACTATTCCGGTCCCGCCGCAATTGCCCTGGGCCCCAACGCAACCGTGAACGCAACCGGCATCAAGCCCGGCCTGTCCATCGGCATCGCCGGCCCGGGGGCCACCGTCACCATCGACGGCAAGAACGGTCCCACCTGCGCCGGCGGCCAGTCGTTCGCCGGCGACTTCCAGACCCTCAAGGGCTGCTATCACCCGTGAGTGGTTCCTGCACCCCTCAAAGGTCAAGTCCGCGAATGTATTCGGCCTGACCGAGGTGCTTGGCATCATCGTCGAGAATGCTCACCAGCCGCACCCCGAGGGTCACCGGCGGGTCCCACCTCTCGTCGATGATCCGATCGAGATCATCGTCGCCGAGCGTGCCGAGATACTCCAGGGTCGCCGCGTGGGTGGCGTCGTGATACCCGAGAAGTTGCTCGGGTTCGGCCACCACGCGGCGCGCCTCGTCGGGTGATTGCCCGTATCCCGAGGCCGACGGGGCGAACGGCAGGGCGAAACTGTCGTACCATCCGTCGCGGACCCAGACCTCGTCGGTGCCGGCGACATCGGCGATCTGCGCGTCCTGGACACGCGTCAGATGCCAGATCAGCCAGGCGATCGAGTTGGCGTCCGGACTCACGTGCGCGCCCAGCCGTTCCTCACTGATCCCGTCCAGCACACCGTGCACGCCGTCGCCGATACGTCCGAATCCGTCGATGAGGATGTCTGAGGCTCTCATAGGCTCATTGGTACGCCTTTGACGCGCCGCGCGCAGAAACCTGGCCAACGCCGCGGGTCGCTCGCACCATGTCGTGGTGTCCGCACTCGACCCCGCGCCTCATGTCCCAGCCCCCGCGCCGCCCGCGCGCCAGATCCGTTTCAACGCGTTCGACATGAATTGCGTTGCGCACCAGTCCCCCGGGCTGTGGCGCCATCCCGACGACCGGTCGTGGGATTACAACACCCTCGATTACTGGGTGCAGTTGGCCACCCTGCTGGAGACCGGTGGCTTCGACGGCCTGTTCATCGCCGATGTCCTCGGCACCTACGACGTGTACGCCGGAACCGACGAGGCCGCCATCCGCCAGGGTGCTCAGATCCCGGTGAATGATCCGTTGCTGCTGGTGTCGGCGATGGCGCACACCACCGAGCATCTGGGCTTCGGCATCACCACCGGGACAGGATTCGAGCACCCCTATCCGTTCGCCCGCAGGCTCTCGACGCTCGATCACCTGACCAAGGGCCAAGGGCCGCATCGGCTGGAACGTGGTCACCGGCTACCTGCCGTCGGCCGCACGCAACCTCGGTTCCGACGACCAACTCGAACACGACAGTCGCTACGACCACGCCGACGAGTACCTGACGGTGCTCTTCAAGCTGTGGGAGGGTTCCTGGGAGCGCGACGCGGTGCGTCGCGACCGGGCCGCCGGGATCTTCGCCGACCCCGAGAAGGTCCACCACATCGGGCATCGCGGCACACATTTCACGGTGCCCGGCATCCACCTCGCCGAGCCGTCGCCGCAGGGGTCACCGGTGATCTATCAGGCGGGAGCGTCCGCACGCGGACGCCGCTTCGCGGCCGACAACGCCGAAGCCATCTTCGTCGGCGCACCCACCAAGGCGATCCTGCGTGACATCGTCGCCAAGATCCGCGACGAACTCGTCGCCGCCGGCCGCGGCCCCTACGATGCGCGCATCTACACCCTGCTCACCATCATCACCGATTCCACGTCCGAGGCCGCGCACGCGAAGGCGCAGGAATACCAGGCGTTCGCGAGTGACGAGGGATCGCTGGTGTTCATGTCCGGCTGGATGGGCATCGACCTCGCCTCCTACGACCTCGACGAACCGATCGGCAACGTGCACAGCAACGCGATCCAGTCCGCGGTGGCCGCATTCGCGCAGGCCCGCGACACCGGCGCGGAATGGCGGGTGCGCGACATCGCCTCCTGGGGCGGGATCGGCGGTATGGGTCCGGTCCTGATCGGCTCCGGCGACGAGGTGGCCGAGGCCCTGCAGAGCTGGGTGGCCGACACCGACGTCGACGGTTTCAACCTGGCCTACGCGGTGACGCCCGGCAGCTTTGCCGACGTCATCACCCACGTGGTGCCCGCACTGGAACGACGCGGCGCCTATGAGCGCGACTACGTGCCGGGAACGTTGCGGCACAAGCTGTTCGGGCGCGGCGACCTGCTGCCGGACAACCACCGCGGCGCGTCGTTCCGGGTGGGCGGACCCGGTTCCACCATCGACGATTCGATTCGGGACGTACTCGTGGCCGATCGCGCCTAGGAGTTCTCCGGGAGCGCGTGCCTGCCTGTGGGTGCGGCGGGAGGATCGGGGTGTGGCGATGCGTTCTCGCCTGCCGGACGCGCCAGAGCTGCGGCGATGAGGGTGGTCAGCGGCACCGACAGGGCGATGGCGATACCGCCGACGAACGACCGGGCGAGTTCCACCGCCACCGCGTCGGTGGTGAGCAAGGAACCGAACGGCTGTTGCGCCACCGAGAACAACAACAAAAGTGGTAACGCACTACCCGCATAGGCGAACACCAGCGTGTAGACCGTGCTGGCGATATGGTCACGACCCACCCGCATCGCGGCACGAAACGTCGCCAATCGCGTCGGTTCGCCCGCCGCAGCCAGTTCGAACGCGGCCGACGCCTGCGTGATGGTGACGTCGTTGAGCACGCCGAGCGTGCCGATGATGAAGCCGGCCAACAACAGTCCGCTGATCGAGATGCTGCCGGAGTAGACCTGCAGATTGGTGGTCTGGTCACCGGAGAGCCCGGTGAGGTGCATCGTCACGATGGCAAGCCAGCTCAACACCCCGGCCAGCACCAGCGAACTCAGCGTGCCCAGCAACGCACTGCTGGTACGCAGGCTCACCCCGTGTGCTAGGTAGAGGACGACGAACAAGATGAGGGCCGAGGACACCACAGCCACCGCCACCGGTGACTCGCCGTCGAGAATCGCGGGCAGCGTGAACACACCGAGGACGGCGAAGGCGAACACCAGACCGATGATCGAACGCAGGCCTCGCCACGCCGCCACCAGCACCACCGCACCGACGAACAGCAGACCCCAGATGATCGTCGGGACCACACGCTGGAAGTCGAAGAAGGTGTAGCGGGGCGCCCCGTCGGGGCCGGGTACGGTGCCCATCCGGATCCGGTCGCCGGTGCGCAGATCGGGCTGGCCCGCCTGCGGCCGGTCCAGGGTCGACGGGTCGGGCGCCACCGAGTCCGGCCCGGTACCCGACTGCGCACGATTGGTGGGCACCTCCAGCAGCGTGTACTTGCCGGAGTCGCTGCCCGAGTCGATCCGCACCACGCTCTCGATGCACGGTCCGTTGGCCTGCGGCGCCACCCCGAAGTCGGGTGATTCCTGGACCGTGCCGCCGAGCGGGTTGAGGCATTGTCCCCGGGTCTGGTCGGTGACCTGCCCTTTCTGGGTCTGGAGAGGTCCGCCGTCGGCGGCGCGGAACTGGTTCGGGATGGGGTGGCTGCCGCCCGCCGGCCACAGCACCACCATGCCGATCACCACGGCCAGACCCGCCAGCGCGAGGGTGACGATCACGAAGCGCTTCGCCACCGGGGAGAGGTCGACCGGCAGGTGCGACACGGAGTGCGAATGGCCGACGTGACCGCGGGACGGCCGGTTGTCGTTACTCACCCGGTCACCATAGGCGGCATGTCACCGCGCGCACATGTCAGCGCACACACCTCTCAGCGCACACACCTCTCAGCGCACACACCTCTCAGGGCAGACACATCTCAGGGCAGACACCGACCGGCCGGGATCGATGAGAAGTTCCGGCCCAGCCAATCCCCCACCTTGGTGAGCATCGCGGTTCCGTCCTCGAACCTGCCGCTGCGCGGCCGGGCGGCCATCGACACCGCCACCTGCCCGCCCGACGTCGAGATGATCCCCAGCTGCCGCACCAGATATGCCGGCGACGCATCGGTGGCCGGACCCCAACCTCCCTTGACCGCGGTGACGGCCTCCCGATGCCGGGCGATGCGCGCAATTCCCCACTGCTGGTTGGGTGCGACGGCGCTCATCAGCCGAATGATGTTGTCGCTCTTCGGCATGCAGGGCAGGTGCGCGCCGAAGACCGCCTGGTCGGCCAGCGCCCACTGGGTGTCGCCGGGGAAAGTTGGTGGGGTGTCGAGTTCGGAGCGCACGTGGGTGCGCACGTCGTGCCCCTCCCGCAGCACCTTCGTCACCGCGTCGACCGACGACCGGCCACCGCCGAGCGACCCCCACAGGGCACTGGCGGCGTCGTTGTCGGAGAAGGTGATCGCCTTGTTCTCCTGGGTGGCGATCGACGGGCCGTTACGACGCTCGGCGGCCAGCGCGACGGGCACCTTGAGGGTCGACCACGCGCGGCCGGTGCGCAGCGTCCCGAAGAGGAGGGGGCTATCCGTGCCGACGGGAACCAGGGCGACGCCGACCTGACCGGGATTGGTCTTGCGCAGCGACTTCTCGAATGCGGCGTAACTGGTAGCCAGTTTCTGCGCGGGCGGGACGGGCGGCCGAAGCCAGGTGGCCAGCGGCTCGGGAAGCGGAGGCAGGCGAAACGGGGGCGGCGCGGCCTGCGCCGTGCCCGCGACACCGGCAAGGGCACCGACGATCACCGCACAGACCAGCGCGGCGACGACCGTCAGGGTGAACCGCTTCTTAATCACATGAACCCCTTCAGCAACATGAGTCACAAGACTATGCCGGTGCGGTGGTCACCGGCGAGTGCTGATCCGTCACGGATAGGTCACCATTCGCGATCAACGCGTCGCGCATCCGTGCGCGTCGACGGGCAGCGCCGAGCGCACCCCGTCGACGATCCCGTCGGCGTAGGCCGTCAGAAAAGCAGGTGGCAACGCGGTCGACCCGCCGGCGGTGGCGGTTCCCGCCTCGTTGTACACCCACGGCACGGCGTCGGAGATGAGCGCGATCACCGGGATGTTGCCAGACCACAGGGGTGCGCGCCCGCCGAAGTCGTTGTCGGTGACCACCACGGGCACCCGCTGTGACACGCTGCGGGAACTGGCGATGGCGGTGGCGTATCGGTGGCTCGCCGCGGCGGTGACGGCGTTGGTGAACGCCACCCGCCGCGTGGCACCGGTGGCGTCGGGTCCCGCGCGGTACAGGCCCACACGCTGTTCGAACACCGCATTGATTCCCGGGCTGGTGTGAATGCTGATCCCCAGGCGCGCGCCAGCGGCAGCGGCACGGTCGACCCGCTCCCGATAGGTGACACTCTCGCCGACCGATGTCTTCAGCAGCACCACCCGATATCGGCCGCCCTCCAGTTCACGCCGTACCCGCATCGCGACGGCGAAGACGTCCCCGTCCACGGCGCCGTTGGGGTAGTCGCGCATCGACGCCCCGGTGACCGGGTCGAAACCGTCGACGACGACGGGATTGTGTCCGGGGTCGAGCGCCACGGTGATCCTGGCGCACTCGGGGGTCGCGGACGAGGCGCTCGGGGCCGCCCGCGGTGACGGGGTGGATGTGGTTGGTTCGGACGTGGCCGCGCAACCGGCCGGCACAAGACAACCGGTGAGAAAGAGACAGGCCGCCTGGACAAGCGAGGGCGCACACCATGCGCGTCCCGGCCGCCCGACGCGCGTCATGTCAGCAGGAGCCGCGGGGCAGCGTTGCGAGGTTCTTGTCGAGCCAGGTGCCGACGGCGTCGAGTGCCGCGATTCCCGCCGACATCGACCCGCCGACCGCACTCATCGCCACCGCCGTCTTCGTACCGTCCCGGTAGGTGATCAGACCGATCTGGCGCACAAGGTAGCCGCCGTCCACGCCGGGACCCCAGCCGCCCTTCACGGCCGTCGACCGCGGCAGTCGCATCGCCTCGATCCCCCACTGCTGGTTGCCCGCCACCTCGCCCATCAGCGAGATCACGTGCGCGGTGGTCGGCATGCACGGAAGGTGCGCGGTGAAGGTCGCGGCGGCGGGCAGCGTCCACACCGTCTGCCCGAAGATCGTGAACCCGGCACGCAGATGCTCGGCCGGGACCCGGGTGCGGGTGTCGCCGCCCTCGCGCAGCACAGCGGTGACCCGCTGCGCCGCCTCGGCGTCGGAGCCGAGTGAGGACCACAGCTGCTCCGCGGAGGCGTTGTCGGAGTTGACGATTGCGTTGGTCTCCGCGGCCGACGACCCGTTCGCGCGCTCGGCTGCGACGGCCAGGGGCACCTTGATCGTCGACCATGCGACGCGCGGGGTGCGGTCGCCGAGCACGATCTGTGCGGCCGAATTCCGTCCGACAGGAGCGATGGCGATCCCAACGGTCAGACCGGTGCCGGCCGCAACAGCCGCGAATCCCGGCGCAAGCGCGGCGGCACCCGCCCCGGACGGGGGCGCCGACGCCGGCGAGGCCGGCGAGGCGGGGCTCGGAGAAGTCCCGGTCACGGTGACCGTCACCGGTGACACCGCCGCCGAATCCGAACCACCGGTGGCGCAACCCGCGGTCATCAGCAGCATCGCTGCGACACCCGCAGCGAACATCACGCGCCTCGACACGTCGTCGACCCCGTTTCAGTAGATGTACACGACGGCGTTGTCGCCGCCGCGGCAGGTGACGATGCCACCCTCGGGTGCGCACGACATGGAGTAACTCAGACCGGTCACCGGACTGAAGGCGTTGATCGTACGCGCCTCGCCCTTGGTGCCGGTGCGCAGGTACTCGTCGCGCACCGCCTGCGCGAACGGGCAACTCGTGACCGCGGTTCCGGTGGCGACGGTCGCGTCGCACGGACTCGCTCCCGGCGGAGGTGTGGGGGCGGGCTGGGCGCTGGGCGGTTCGGGCTGCACGTACTGCGTCACCACCGGCGGCGAGGAGGGCGCCGCGGACTTGCCATCCGAGCCGCTGCCGGACAGCAGCCAGTACGCCCCCAGGATCACCAGCCCCACCAGTGCGACAGCGATCACCCCGATCAGCGGCACGGTCAGCGATCGGTCGCGGCGCGGCGCATACCCCGACTGGTACGCGGGAGGGTAGACGACGGGCCCCGGACGCGGTTGATCGAACGGCTGTTGTGCATAGTTCTGTGGTTGTGAATAGTTCTGGGGTCCCGAATAGTTCTGGGGCTGTGAATAGTTCTGGGGTCCCGAAAAATTCTGCGGTGCCGAATAGTTCTGGGGCCCCGAGTAATTGAGCGTTCCCGGAGTCACCGGGCTGGGGGGCATCGGGCTGGGGGGTATCGGGGTGGGCGGTACCGGGGTGGGGCGAATCTGCGTGGCGCGGGCCGCCTCGTCGTCGGGCAGGGCACCGATCACCGTCGGTGGCGCGGTCACGACGTGGGTGGTGTCGTCACCGTTTTCGGCGAACACTTCTTCCTCGCCGGCCACACCCGGGGCGAGCGCACGCCGCGCGGCCGCGGCCAACTCGCTGGCGGTGCGGTATCGCCGCGACGGGTCGGCATCGAGTCCGCGTCGGATCACCGCATCCAAAGACGCCGGGACGTCGGAGTTCACCGTGCTGGGACGCGGGGCGGGTGCCATCACCGCGGCCTTGATGGCCGAACTCACGGTGTCCGACGGGTGCGGCACACTGCCGGTGATGCATTCGTAGAGGACACAGGTGAGCGCGTAGATGTCGCTGGCCGCACTCACCGGCACCGCGTCGAACAATTCGGGCGCCATGTACGCGATGGACCCGATGGCGGTACCGGCCTGGGTGAGGTGGGTGTCTTCCGCGTCGTGGGCGATGCCGAAGTCGACGAGATACGCGAAGTCGTTCTGCGCCACCAGAATGTTCTCCGGTTTGATGTCGCGGTGAACGAGGCCGTCGGCGTGCGCGGCGTCGAGCGCCGACGCGACCTGCTCGATGATCCCCACCGCGCGTTCGGGCGAGAGCTCATCCTCGGCACGCAACACCGCCCGCAGATCCACTCCGGACACGAGCCGCATGTCGATGTAGAGCACCCCGTCGATCTCGCCCCAGTCGTGGATCGGGATCACATGTGGCTCGCCGAGACGCGCGGCCGCATGTGACTCACGGCGGAAACGCTCCTGGTAGACCGCGTCGTCGGCCAAGCCGGGATTGAGCAGCTTGAGCGCCACCTCGCGATCCTTGACGGTGTCGTACGCGCGGTACACCTCGCCCATGCCCCCGCGTCCCAACAACTCGTCGAGACGGTAGGGGCCGAACTGGCTGTTCACCCGGCTACCCGACATGGACCGAGCATATCGGCGCCCTCCGACGCCGCGGCCACCGCGACGCCGATGCAGGCGGTCAGCGGGATTTGCGCCACCGGAGTTCGTTCGATCAGATGACCCCGTGCACCGGTGGCTTCTCGCCGCGCAACACCCATCGGCCGATGTGCTGGTACTTCCAGCGGACCGGGTCGTGCAGCGTATGGGTGCGGGCATTGCGCCAGAACCTGTCGAGCACCAGATCGGCGCCGGCGCTGCGGGTACCGGAGACCTCGAACAACGCGGCACTCACCGACGTGGCCGCCGTGTCGGCCACCGCCTTGGCCACGGCCACCGCGATCGACGCCTCGGCCACCGCATCGGCCACCCTGCCGGTGGTGTCGTCCGGCGTCCCGTTCCCGGCGTCGCCGTCCACCGCCGCGACGGCACGGTCGACGGCTCGCCCCGCGGCTTCCAAGGTGGCCTCGGCCGTCGCCACCTGCACCCCGAGTTCGCCGAAACGCTGCACGGTCAACGGGTCCTGATCGGCGCGAGCGACACCGGCCTCGAACCACGGACGCGACCGGGTCCGCACGAACTCCGCCGCCGCCTCCAACGCACCGCGAGCGATCCCGGCGTCGATCGCCACGTGCAGAAGCTGCGCGTACGCGCCGTAGCCGGTGGGTCGCGCCACCGCGGGCGCCCGGGCCACCAGGTCGGTGGCCTCGACAACTACCTGGGTGAACCGCACGGTTCCCGATCCGGTGGTCCGCTGGCCGAGGCCATTCCAGTCGTCGATGATGCGGATCCCGTCGGCCTCGGCCGGCACGAACGCCACGTACTCGCCCGACACCAACCCGGACGCGGGGGCGTCGAGACGGGCCAGCACGGCCAGGGTGTGCGCGAACAGCGATCCGGTCGCGTAGAACTTCTCGCCGTCGAGTACGAACCGCCCACCGGCGGGGGTGAGCGTGGTGGCGATGTCGCGAACGGTCGCTCCGCCGCGCTCGGACTGCGCATTGGCAATCCGGCCGCCTCGCATCACCCCCGCGAACATGCGGGCGGCGAGATCATCGGACGCGGCCAGCCGCAGCAGATTGAGGTAGACGAAGTGGCTGTGCGGGATCTGCGCGATGTTCGGATCGGCCGTCGCCAGAAGGCGGGTCACCTCGGCCACCGCGCTCGGCGGTAGGTCGGCGCCGCCGTGATGCCGGGGCACCGAGATCGCGAGCAATCCGCTCGCCGACAACGCATCGAGCTGAGGGTAGGGCAGCAGGCGATCACGGTCGCGCTCGGCGGCGTCCTCGGCGAACCGGCCCGCGAGCTCACGTGCTGCGGCGACGGCGTGCTGAACGGAGAGGACCGGAACGAGCGGCGCGTCGAGTTTCTCCGTGTCCTCGCGTGTCACGGTCACAGTTATACCCGGACCGGCCGATCCGCTGCTCCGATCTCGGCGGCCTCGATCTCACGCACGAGCGGGAGCACGCGACTGCCGAAGTACTCGATCTCCTCCTGGAAGTGCAGGAAGCCACCGAGGATGAGGTCCACCCCGAGACGCTTGTAGGCGACGATGCGCTCGGCCACCTGCTCGGGTGTTCCGATGAGTTGGGTGCGGAAACCGTCGTTGTACTGCACCAGATCCTCGAAGCTGGAGTCGGCCCACATGCCCCGCTTGTCGCCGGTCGCGTTGCCCGCCTGCTGCACGGCGTCCCGAAAACCCTCCACCGCAGGACGATTGGCCTTCTCGACGATCTCCCGGAGGGTGTCGCGGGCCTCGGCCTCGGTGTCGCGGACGATGAAGAAGCCGTTGAGGCCGAAGCGCACCTCACGGTCGTGCGCTCGCGCCACCGCACGCAGATCGTCGAGTTGTTCGGTGACCCCGTCGAAATCCTTGCCGTTGGAGAAGTACCAGTCGGCATACCGGCCGCCGTTGGAGCGCGCCGCAGTGGAGTTACCTCCTTGGAAGAGTTCGGGATTGGGGCGTTCCGGGGTGTTCAGGGGCTTGGGCTTGAGGGTGAAATCGTGGATGCGATAGAAGTCGCCACGGAAATCCACGTCGTCCTCGGTCCAGATCTTGCGGATCACCTCGAGAAATTCGGCGCTGCGACGGTAGCGTTCGTCATGTTCGAGCCAGGGTTCACCGAGGTGGGTGAATTCGTCCTTGAACCAGCCGCTCACGACGTTGATCGCAAAGCGACCGTTGGACAGATGGTCGGCGGTGGCACCGAGTTTGGCCAGCACCGCGGGATGCCAGAGCCCGGGATGAACGGCGGCGATCACCTTGAGCCGTTCGGTGGCCAGCAGCAGAGCCAGGCTGAAACTCGTTGACTCGTGCTGGTATTCGGCACCATAGCTGGCTTCGTAGCGAACCTGCGAGAGCGCATAGGAGAACCCGTTGTTCTCCGCCGTGCGGGCCAGCTTCACGTTGTAGTCGTAATCCCAGCTCGTGCGCTGCTCGATCGTGCTGGTGACGAGGCCACCGGAGACGTTGGGGACCCAGTAGGCGAAGTCGATCTGGTCGGCGATGTTCTCGGTGGACACGGAACTCCTGACGGTTGGACATGCGTGGTGACCGGACCCGGGTTGACACCCGCGCAGCGGCGTCCGCCAGTCTCACCCGACCCGCGCATCGCAGACACCGTTGGAATCGCGCTGAATTCAACCGCCGCGGATGTGGGCACGCTCAACCCGGATGTGGGCACGCTCAACCCGGATGTGGGCACGCTCAACCCGGATGTGGGCACGCTCGACCCGGATGTGGGCACGCTCAACCCGGATGTGGGCACGCTCGACGTCCGCCGGCCCACTTCAGTCGTCGATGGACGAGCGCCAGCGCTCCATGCCGAGAAAGACCATCACCAGTTGGCGTTCGGTGCGTCCCACGATCTCTGATTCGGCACCGCGACCGCGATGTTCGCCGTCGAGCAGATCCGCGACCGCGGTGAGCATGATCGTCACGATCAGTTCGGCCGCGAGCTCGAGGTCGTCCGCACTCCAGGCGGCCAGGTCGGGCAGCCGGGAGAGGTCGATGGCGAGTTCCTTGGAGAACAGTCGCAACTCCGTATCGATGGCACGCCGGATCTCGGCCACGCCACCGTGCTGCTCGCGAACCAGAAACCGAAATGCCGGTTCGTTCTCGTGCACGTGACGCAGCAGGATCGCCAGCGAACTCTGCGCGGTCGGGAGCGCTTGGCGGGCCGCCAGATCCCGGCGTCCCTCGCGCAGGGTGCGCCGCAGCACGCGCATGGAGTCCTCGACCAATGTGACGCCGAGGTCTTCCATCGACGCGAAATGCCGATAGAAGGCGGTGGGCACGATCCCGGCGCCGCGGGCCACCTCCCGCAGGCTGATGCTGGCGAAACTGCGGTCGGAAACCAGATCGAGCGTGGTGTCCAGCAGCGCCTGGCGGGTCCGGTTCTTGCGGTCGGCCCGGCTTTCTCCGTCGAGGTGGACCCTGCCCGGACGCGCGACATGCGACGAACTGGGTCGACGGGCTCGGGTCACCCCGCCGATTCTACGGCCAGGCAGCCGTCGGGCAGGGGTGCACCCTGCCCGGATTGTGAGCGCCGTCACGAAACCGGCACTTGACGGGGTAACCGGAACGTGTGGCACACTTCTTGGTGTACATACGTACACCGAAAGTGACCCCGAACGGAGCCAGCCCATGGCGATCCGCCTTCCCGATCTCGTCGGTTCGATAGTGGAATCTGGGTTGTCACCCCATCCCGTCGACCGTTATCTCGAACTTCTCGATCCGATGTTGACGTGGCGCGAGCTGCGCGCCCGCGTGGTCTCGATCGACCACCCCACCTACCGCACCGTCCGTCTGACCCTTCGGCCCACCCGTCAGTGGCACGGCCATCTCGCCGGACAGTACATCCAGCTCAAGGTCGTTATCGACGGAGTGAAACACGTCCGCTGCTTCTCCCCTGCCAACGCCGCCGGGCCGTCGGGCGACGTGGAACTGACCATCACCGCACACGACGACGGATTCGTCTCCCGCCACCTGCGCGACCACGCCCGGGTGGGTGACGTGTACGGGTTGTCGGCGCCCGCGGGCGACTTCGTGTTGCCGTCGGATCTGCGGTCCTCGACCGTACTCGTCAGCGGCGGCAGCGGCATCACCCCGATCATGTCGATGCTGCGCACACTTGTATCGGAATTGCACACGAATCCGATCACGGTGGTGCACTACGCCCGCGGCGAGGACGACGTCGCCTACCGCACCGAACTGGCCGCGCTGGCACGGGTGCACGACAACATCGACCTGCGCTTGCATTACACCCGCGATGCCGGAGACGATGCCGATGCCACGCACGGCCACTTCACGCCCGGTCATCTCGACGACATCGCCGGGATCGACTCCGCCGACATCTTCGTCTGCGGACCCCGCGACCTGATGGACGCGGTGACCGATCACGTCACCGCCGAACATCCCGGTGCACGCCTGCACACCGAATCGTTCCGCCCGGCCGCCCCGGCAGCCGTCGATCCGAACGAGCCGGTGTCGGGCGCCCTGACCTTCACCCGATCGGGCAGTTCCACGGCCAACGACGGCCGGACCATCCTCGAACAGGCCGAGGCCGCGGGGCTGCGTCCCGCGTCCGGCTGCCGGATGGGGATCTGCTTCTCCTGCACCGCCATCAAGAAATCCGGCTGCACCCGCAACGTGCTGACCGGCGACACCGACACCGAAGCCGACACGCAGATCCAGCTCTGTATCAATGCCCCTGTCGGCGACGTGGAAATCGAGGTATAGCCATGACTGTTTCCGAACTGACCGTTTCCGAACTGACTGTTTCCGAACCGACCGGTTCCGAACTTCTCCCCGACGCTGCCCGCGACGACGCCCCCCGTCCCGACACCTCCCGACCCGAGACCGCTGTGGCCCCACCTGCGCTGCGCGCCGCACCGCCGCACAACGTCGTCAATCTGAGCTACGAACAGGTCGAGGCGCTCGGCCGCGAACTCGATGAACTCCGGGCGCGGGTGGCCGCCGACCTGGGCGCCAAGGATCGCGAATACCTCTACTCGATCATCCGCGCACAGCGCGGCTTCGAGGTGGCCGGCCGCGCACTGTTGTTCGTCGGATGGTTCCCGCCCGCGTGGCTCGCCGGTGTCGGCGCCCTGGGCGTGTCGAAGATCCTCGACAACATGGAGATCGGCCACAACGTGATGCACGGCCAGTACGACTGGATGCGCGAGGACACCTACAACTCCCGCGAATTCGAGTGGGACACCGTGTGTCCGGCCGACCAGTGGCGACACAGCCACAACTACATGCACCACACCTTCACCAACATCATCGGCGAGGACCGCGACATCGGTTACGGCATTCTGCGCATGGCCCGCGACCAGCAGTGGAATCCCTACTACCTGGGCAATCTCGTGTACGCCACCGGACTGATGCTGTTGTTCGAGTGGGGCGTGATGCTGCATGACCTCGAGACCGAGAACATCATCGCCGGCAAGCGCAAGTGGACCGACGTCAAGGGCCTGGTGAAGGGGATGTGGCGCAAGGCCAGCCGCCAGGTGCTCAAGGACTACGTGGTGTTTCCTGCGTTGTCGGGGCCCTTCTTCCTGCCGACGCTGCTGGGCAACGCGACCGCCAACCTGGTGCGTAACGTGTGGACGTACTCGATCATCTTCTGCGGCCACTTCCCCACCGGTGCACAGACTTTCGCGGCCGAGGACTGCCAGGACGAGACGCGCGGACAGTGGTACCTGCGGCAGATGCTCGGTTCGGCCAACATCACCGGCAGTCCGCTGTTCCACATCATGAGCGGCAACCTGTCGCATCAGATCGAACACCACCTGTTCCCCGACATCCCGGCGAGCCGCTACCCGCAGATGGCGGCCGAGGTGCGCGAGATCTGCGAACGCTACGGGTTGCCGTACAACACCGGTCCGCTGCACACACAACTGCTTTCCACCTGGACGAAGATCGCGAAGCTCTCGCTGCCGAACTCCATGACCACCGACGACAATGATCTCGTCGTCAACATCGAACGGCGCAAACCTGCCGGAGTAAGCTGAAACCATGGTCGACCGCATGGAACGCAACAAGGATCTCGTGCAGGAACTCGTCGAGTCCACCGCGACTCATGTCGGTCGGATCACCACGATCATCACCACCGCGGTGGCCGACATCGCACGCGAGATCGGCGACGCGATCACCGATGGTTTCGAGATGCGCGATGCCGCACGCAAGGCCAAGGCCGACGAGGCGCAACTGTCGGTGATCGACGCCGAACTCGAGGAGACCGACGCGGAGGTCCTGGTGGAGGAACCGGCCCCCGAGGTACTCAACCTCGAGGGCGCCTTCGAGGCACCGGTGGTTCCTGACGACCTCGACGACGCGCCGCCCGCGGAGATCCTCAGCGGCGACGAGGCCGAATCCGCCACCCTCGCCGGAATGATGGAATCCCCGGACGTCCCCGATCCCGACGACTACTGACCCCCCACAACATTCCCGAGCGCCGGGTTTCGCTCAGCGTGGGCACAACGTTTGGCCGAACGGAGCACGCCGCGTAGTTTCGTGCTGTTGTGAGCCACCGTGGTGGCTCGATCCCCCAGCAGGTATCTACAGGAGGCAGACGTGGCGACGCCGTCGCTGTTCACGTTTCCCAACCCCGTCAATGAGTACGCGGCACGCTCCACCGCCGGTCTGGTGGTGGCGCTGGCGGTCGTGACGATCATCGTCAACCACTGGGCGTTGTACGCGCTTCTCGCCGTCGGCTTCGGGCTCCGGGTGATGGCCGGCCCCCGGTTCTCTCCGTTCGGTCAGCTCTCGGTGCGGGTCATCGCCCCGAAGATCGTGCGCAAGAGCAAGCTGGTGCCCGGCCCGCCGAAGCGCTTCGCCCAGACCATCGGCCTGGTGGTCTCCACCACCGCGCTGGTGCTGAGTCTGCTGGGATTCGGCCTGGCCGCCCAGATCGTGGTCGGGGTGCTCATCGTGGCCGCAACCCTGGAATCGGTGTTCGGTTTCTGCCTGGGCTGCGTCATCTTCGGTTTCCTGCAGCGACACAACGTGATCCCCGAGGACGTGTGCGAGGCCTGCAACAACATCTCGCTGCGGCAGCCGGCCTGACACCCTCCCCTGTGTCGGGGGGATTGCGGGTCAGTCCAGCAGGCCCAGCGCGATGCCGTCGAGAATGTCGTGCTCGCTCACCACGAGTTCGGTGATGCCCGCGCGGTCGGACAGCACCCGCGCGAGTTCGGTGGCGATGAGCGCGCCGCCACCGATCACGTCGACGCGACCCGGATGCATCGGCCCGAGTGCAGCGCGCTGCGCCCGCGGCATCGCCACCAGCCGTCGGCACACGTCGTCGAGATCGTCGAAGCCGATGCGGGACAGGTGAATCGCGTCGGAGTCGTACTCGTTCATGCCCGCGGCGACGGCAGCGAGCGTGGTCATCGTGCCTGCCACGCCCACCCAGGTGCGGGCCTGTTCCACCGGGACAGCGCTGAACGCGCCGGCCAACCGCTCGCGGATGAATGTCTGCGCGGCGGCGATCTCGCCGCTGGTGGGCGGATCGGAGTGCAGGCAGCGCTCGGTGGTTCGCACGCATCCCACGTCGGCCGAATACGCAGCGGTCACACCGTCGGCCGCGCCCTCGCCTGATCCGCCGAGCACCACCTCGGTGGAGCCGCCGCCGAGGTCGGTCACGACGAACGGCCCGGCCGACGGTTCGAGTTCGCCGACGGCTCCCCGGAACGAGAGCCTGGCCTCCTCGTCACCGCTGATCACCTCGGCCGACGCGCCGGGCACCACGCAGCCGAGCAACTCGGCGGCCATCGCGAAGAAGGCGTCGCGATTGGTGGCGTCACGGGTGGCCGAGGTGGCCACCATCCGCACCCGCTCGACCTGCAGGGAGCGCATCACCTCGACGTAGTCGGCGAGCGCGATCCGGGTACGGTCGATCGCCTCGTCGGCGAAGCGTCCGGTGGCGTCGACGCCCTGGCCAAGCCGCACGATCCGCATCTCGCGGTGCACGTCGACGAGGGTTCCGGGTGGTTCGGCCGAGGCAACCAGCAGGCGGATGGAGTTGGTGCCGCAGTCCACGGCGGCCACGGTCGTCATCGGTCGTCCCCACCGAGATGCGGCCAGTCGGCCGGGATCGCGGTGCCGCGCAGCGGGCCCTCGGCGGCCAGCGCCACCGCCTCGTCGCCGAGCGGGTTGACCCCCGGCCCCTTGGCCAGCGAGTGGGCGATGAGCACATGCAGGCATTTGACCCGGTCGGGCATACCGCCTCCGGTGAAGTCGGTGCCCAGCGATCCGAGCGCGTTCCGCTCGGCCAGATAGGACTCGTGAGCCCGCCGGTAACCGTCGGCCAGGTGCTCGTCGACACCGAGCCGGGCGGTCATCTCCTTCATCACGCCGGCAGATTCCAGCCGGGAGGCCTCGGCGGTGAGCCGCGGATCGGTCAGATAGTAGAGCGTGGGAAACGGTGTGCCGTCGGGCAGTCGGGGCATGGTCTTGACCACGGCGGGAACACCGTCGGGGGTGCGGTAACTCACTTCGACGACCCCGCGCGGTGTCCGGCCGAGCTGCGCGGTGACGGTTGTCAGATCCGCATCGGAGATGCCGGCACCGCTGCTGTCGGGGAGGGCGTCGTCGCTCGGTTCGGAGATGCTCACGCTCCCTTGGTACCAGGTGGTGCGAGCGGCTGCGGTCACACGATCGCCGGTCCTACGTGGTGCCCACCGGATTACTTGGTACCCACCGGCGTCGACAGCGTTTCCCAGAGATTGCCGTACCACGGATTGCTCGCGTGTTCGGCGGCGCGCTTGGCGGCCTCCTTACGCTCCTCGTCGCCCGGGTAGAGCATCACCAGCGGCGTCTCACCCGGCTTGACGAACTGCAGCCGTTCGCGGGCCTTCGCCTCGATGTAGGCGGGATCGTTCTGTTCGTTGACCTTCTGCTGGTAATCGGCGACCTGCTGACGCAGCTGCTGATTCGATGCGGCGATCTGGGTGAACTCGGCGTGCTGGGCGAAATACGTGCGCAGCGGCATCGCGAGCGTCAGTGCCACCACGCTGAGCACCAACGCGAGGACCACGGCACGCCTGGTGTCGATCGCACGGACCCTGGTCGCCACCGGCCGGCGCCGGCCGGTGCGTGTGCGTCGCTCGCGCAACGTGCGCCGCGATGCCGATGCCGAACGGCCGGTGCCCGACTCCTCGGCGTCGTCGACGTCGGGATCGACAAGAGACCCGGAATCGGAGTCGAGATCGGTATCGAGATCGGTGTCGGCATCGACGTCGTAGATCTCCTGCTCACCGGTCTCCACAACCGAGACCGGTGAGCGAGATTGCCCGGCACGCTCGCGTCGCGGGACCCGCCGCGCTTGCTCGGACGAGCGTGGATCGCGCGCCGAACTCCGCCGCCGACCATCGGCCGCGCGCGAACGACGAGAGCCCTGTGCCATGGGCTCTAGCTAATCACGAACCAAACGAGAATCGCGGGAAGGCGAGGTCTCCCGCATAGCGTGCCGCGTCGCCGAGGCCCTCTTCGATCCGCAGCAGCTGGTTGTACTTGGCCACCCGCTCGCTGCGGGCCGGCGCGCCGGTCTTGATCTGACCGCAGGCACATGCCACCGCGAGGTCGGCGATGGTGGTGTCCTCGGTCTCACCCGACCGGTGACTCATCATCGTCTTGTAGCTGTTGTTGTGCGCCAGGGCCACCGCGTCGAGGGTCTCGGTGAGCGTGCCGATCTGGTTCACCTTCACCAGCAGAGCGTTCGCGATGCCCTTGGAGATGCCCTCTTCGAGGCGTTCGGGGTTGGTCACGAACAGGTCGTCGCCGACGAGTTGCACCTTGTCGCCGATGGCCTCGGTGAGCTTGGCCCATCCGTCCCAGTCGTCCTCGGCGAGGCCATCTTCGATCGAGACGATCGGGAAGTCGGCGATCAGCTTCTCGTAGAACGGGATCATCTCGTCGCTGCTGAGCTTCTTGCCCTCCAGCGCGTACACGCCGTCGCTGTAGAACTCGGTGGCCGCGGCGTCGAGCGCGATCACCACGTCCTTGCCGAAGTCGTAGCCCGCCTTGGCCACGGCCTCGCCGACCGCCGCGATGGCCGCATCGGTGTTCGGCAGGTCCGGCGCGAAGCCGCCCTCGTCACCGAGCGCGGTGTTCATGCCCTGCTTGGCGAGCACCGACTTCAGCGCGTGATACACCTCGGCGCCGCAGCGCAGGGCCTCCTTGAAGGTGGGTGCGCCGATCGGCGAGATCATGAACTCCTGGAAATCGATGCCGTTGTCGGCGTGCTCGCCGCCGTTGATGATGTTCAGGCAGGGCACCGGAAGGATGTGCGCGTTGGGTCCGCCGATGTAGCGGAACAGCGGCAGACCGGCCGATTCGGCCGCGCCCTTGGCCACCGCGAGGGACACACCGAGGATGGCGTTGGCGCCGATCCGGCTCTTGTCCGGCGTGCCGTCGCAGTCGATGAGGGCCTGATCGACGAGGCGCTGCTCCTCGGCCTCGATACCGATCACCGCAGGCGCGAGCTCGCTGAGCACACCCTCGACAGCCTTGGTGACGCCTTTGCCGCCGTAGCGTTCGCCGCCGTCGCGCAACTCCACGGCCTCGTGTTCGCCGGTCGACGCGCCGGACGGCACGGCTGCCCGCGTGAACGTGCCGTCATCCAGCACGACCTCGACCTCGACGGTCGGATTACCACGCGAGTCGAGAATCTCGCGTGCCCCAACCTGTTCGATGATTGCCACGGTTTCGCCCCTATCGGTCGACGTGTCGGCGGCACCTCGCCGCCGGGTACGGAAGAAAGCCTAGTCGGTGCGGGCGACGCACACCCGCCAAGTGCGTCCCCCATTCCGGCACATCGCCGCCCAACGGCCATCGCGGGTGAACGGGGTGGGTCGGGGAGGTCAATAGCGGACGTTGATCGAATACGCGTTGGCGTGATCGCGGACGTCGATCACGTAGGCCATCGAGTTGTTGTAGACGCGCACCGCCTTCTCCCATCCGCGCGGGGTGGTCATGTCGCCACCGGACGAGACACACAGATACCGTGCCGCCGACAACGCGGCGTCGTCGATGTTGTCCGGGTCGGCGCGACCGTCGCCGTTCGCATCCACGCCGTACCGCCGCCAGGTCTCCGGGATGAACTGGAACGGACCCATCGCACGGTCGTGGATGGCATCCCCGTCGAGGGCACCGTGGTCGGTGTCGGGGATCTCCAGGTTGCCGCGGGTGCCGTCGAGGGGCACGCCGCGGATCGGCGGCGACGTGTCGCCGTTGGGTGCGATCGTGGTGCCCCGGTGGGTGCCGTGTTTGCTCTCCACCGCCGCTATCCCGGCGAGCGTGGTCCAGGCGATCCCGCATTCGGGATGCTGTTGCCGCTGGATCTCGGCGGCATTGCCGTAGGCCTCCATCGCGATGAACGGAATGCCCGTCGACTCCGCGATGGGGCGTGCCCAGGCGTCGAAGAGGTCGGCGGTGCGCCCGGGCGCATTGACGTCGACGTAGGGCGTGGGTGCGCCGGCGCCGGGCGGGATGCCATCGGGAATGTCGGGGCGCTTGAGGGTGGGCAGATTCAGGCATGCCGAGCTGCTCACTGCGATGCAGGTGAGAGCGAAGAGTGAGGCCAGAGCCCGTCGAGCGTGAGTCATCGCCCACCATGGTGCCATTGGTCCCTTGGTGGTTTGGGATAGGGCAGCGTAGCCTTAATTCGTTTTCCGCCGAAATTAGGCGAGGCTGCGCAACCCATAGACCGGAGTCGAATGTTCGCCACCCTCATCATCGGCCTGCGGGAGGGGCTCGAGGCCGCACTGATCGTCGGGATCATCGCTGCCTTCCTCAAACGGCAGGGTCGCGCCGATGCGCTGCGGTGGATGTGGGTCGGCGTGGTGGTGGCGGTCGCGATCTGTGTCGCGGTGGCGATCGGACTCGAACTGCTCTCGCGCGATCTTCCGCAACGCCAGCAGGAGGCGCTCGAAACCGTCATCGGCGTGATCGCCGTCGCGATGGTCACCTACATGATCGTCTGGATGCGTCAGCATGCCCGCGACCTCAAAGGCGATCTGGAGGCCGCCGCGTCGGACGCCATGAACGAGGGTTCGGCCATCGCCTTCGTGATGATGGCGTTCCTCGCGGTGCTCCGTGAGGGTCTGGAGACCTCGGTGTTCCTGGTGGCGGCGTTCAACGCCAGCCACAACGCGATCCCGTCGGCCGCCGGCGCGATCATCGGTATCGGTATCGCGGTGGCGCTGGGTTACGGGATCTATCGCGGTGGAGTGCACCTGAACCTGGCCCGATTCTTCAAGGTCACCGGACTGCTGCTGGCGCTGGTGGCCGCCGGCCTGGTGATGACCGCGTTCCGTACCGCGCACGAGGCCGGGTGGGTCAATTTCGGACAACAGCAGGTGGTCGACCTCACCTGGCTGGTGCAGCCCGGCTCCATCCAGTCCTCGCTGCTCACCGGAGTGCTGGGCATCCAGCCCAAGCCGGTGCTCATCGAGGTGCTCGGCTGGGCGATCTACCTGATCGTGGTCGGCGCGGTGGTCCTGTGGCCCGCGGGCAAGCCGTTCCCGCGGCGTGCGGTGGGTCTCGGCGCGGCCGCCACCTCGGCCGTTCTCGCGCTGAGCGCCGTCATCGTTTTCGCCACCGCCCCCGGTCAGGCGCAGGCACCGTCGAACACGGTGACCGCTGTTCCGGTCGGCACCGCCACCACCTCGGGCCTGCTCGCCGGCCGAACCCTCACCTCTCCGTCGCCGGTGGCGGTCACGCTGGAGTCCGCCGCGGGGGACACGGCGCAGGGCACGCTGACCAGCGGTACGGTGCGCACCGGGTTGCCCGCGCTGCAGAGCACCGGCAACGACAGCGTCGGCGGCCTGAGCACCACCGGTTACGAGCAACTCGTCAGCCCCGACATCGACATCTCCGCCCTCGTGCCCGATGCACCGGTGCGCGTCTCCCCCGCCCAGATCGTGGCGGCCAACGACGGCAGGCTGCCGGTCGGCCTCAATCCGCAGACCTTCGGGGCCTCGGCGCCGGTCATCTACTCGGTCACCGCAACAGTCGGGGTGGACGCCGAGCGCACCTTCGGTGCCCCCGTGGCCGCGCGCGTGCACTACGTGGTGACCGCGACGGTGACACCCGAGCGCGGCTCGGCGGTGGTACTGGGCAAGGTGGCCCAGTTCGACGCCGAGCAGGCCGCCGACGCCGACACCGTCGCCGCCATCGGGCGGGCCTCCGACCAGCGCACGGCTCATCACACGCGCGGCGTCGTCGCACCGGTGGCGTTGCTCGTCGCCGCCGTGGTGCTGGGTGTGATCGCAGCACTCGCGCTCGGCGTCGGCCGGCGGCGCACCCCGCCACCCAGAGTTTCACCATCAGCGACGTCGGATGACGCCGCTCGCACAAAGGAGAGAACCCAATGAGGGCTGGACCACTCGTCGCGGCCGGCGTCGCCACGCTGACCATCGCCGGACTCGCCGGTTGTTCGAATGGCTCCGACGATTCGTCGTCCTCCAGTGAAGCGAAGACCGTCAAGGTCGAGATGACCAACGACGGGTGCAAGGTCACCCCCGACAAGGTGGCCGCCGGACCCATCACCTTCGAGATCAGCAACACCAATGCCGCCGCCGTCAGCGAGGTGGAACTCCTCCAGGACGGCAAGATCCTCGCCGAACGCGAGAACATCGCGCCGGGCATGGCCGCCACCTCGTTCTCGCACAAACTCGATGGCGGCACCTACCAGCTGTACTGCCCGGGCGCGACCAACGAGAAGACCACCTTCACCGTCACCGGCAAGGCGGCGCAGGCGTCGGGCACCGTCGCCGACCAGCTCAAGGCGGCCGCCAACGAGTACAAACAGTACGTCATCACCCAGGTCAACAGCCTCAACGACGCGACGAATCAGCTCGTCACCGCGGTCAAGGCGGGTGATGTCGCCGCTGCCAAGGAGGCGTACGTGCGGGCCCGCCCCTACTACGAACGGATCGAACCGATCGCCGGCGCGTTCTGCGCCAACGGTGCCGCGGACTGCTCGAACAACAACGCGGTCAACCTCGACGTCGCGATCGATGCCCGACCCGACGCGCTGGGCCCCGGCGACACCTGGGAGGGCTTCCACGTCATCGAGAAGCAACTGTGGGTCGACAACAACCTCGACGGCATGGTGCCGGTGGCAGAAACGCTGCAGCGCAACGTCTCCGACCTCAAGAGACTCGTCAACGAACCGAGCTTCGAGGTGAAACCCGCCGACATCATCAACGGTGCCGGCGATCTGCTCGACGAGGTGTCCACCTCCAAACTCACCGGCGAGGAAGAGGCGTACTCGCACATCGACTTCGTCGACATGCAGGCCAACATCGAGGGCAGCCAGCAGGCGTTCGAGATCGTCAAGCCCGCCCTCACCCAGATCGATCCACAACTGGCCACGACGATCCAGCAGGCCTTCGACAAGGTGAACTCGCTGGTCGATTCGTTCCGGGACCCCAACGCGCCCGGCGGATTCAAGCCGTTCGACCAGGTGTCCGAGCAGCAGCGCCGCGAGATGGCCGCAGCCATCATCGCCGTCAAGGACCCGCTGGCCCAGGCCGGCGGAAAGATCGCCGCGGCAAGCTGATCCGCGCACGGCAACAACGAGATCGAGAGAGTCACCCAGCCCGATGAGCACCACCGACACGCCGGACACCGCACCCGACCAGCCGCCCAAGCGGGGAGTCAACCGCAGAAGATTCCTCACCGGGGCGGGGATCGCGGGTGCGGGGCTGGCGGTCGGTGGTGCCGCCGGCGCCGGGATCACCGCGGCCGTCACGGCCGACAATTCCGACGGCGGCGACGAGGCGGTGCCGTTCTACGGTGAACACCAGGCGGGAATCATCACCCGGCAACAGAATTCGCTGGTGTTCGCGACCTTCGATCTCAAGGACGGGGTGACCGTCGACGCGGTGGAGGTGATGCTGGCCCGCTGGGCCGCCGCGGCCAGCCTGCTGACCCAGGGCAAACCCGTCGGACCGGTCGAGTCCCGGCCCGGATCACCGCCGGCCGACACCGGTGAGGCGTTCGACCTCGGTCCGCATCGACTCACCGTGACGGTCGGGTTCGGGCCGACGTTCTTCGACGAGCGTCTCGGCCTGGCGGGCAAGATGCCCGCCGCCCTGAAACCGTTGGGACAGTTGGCGGTCGACACCACCATCGACCCGGCGATCAGCGGTGGGGACATCTGCGTGCAGGCCTGCTCGGAGGATCCGCAGGTCGCCTTTCACGCGGTGCGCAACCTCGCGCGGATCGGCCGCAGCGCCGTCACCATGCGGTGGCTACAAGAGGGATTCGGACGCGCCTCGGCCACCTCGACCACCCAGGTGACCCCGCGAAACCTGATGGGATTCAAGGACGGCACCGCGAACATCAAGGCCGAGGATCCCCCCGTCGCGCAGCAGTGGGTGTGGGTCGGCGAGGAAACCGACCAGCCGTGGATGAAGGGCGGCAGCTACCTCGTCACCCGCAAGATCCGCATGCACATCGAGGCGTGGGATTCCGACGACATCACCGATCAGGAACTGATCTTCGGACGCGCCAAGGACTCCGGCGCCCCCCTGTCGGGCGGCGGCGAGTTCTCCACCATCGACTTCCACAAGAAACTGGGCGACGGCAAGTTCGCGGTGGATCGCTTCTCCCACGTGCGGCTGGCACATCCCGATAACAACGGCGGGGCGCAACTGCTGCGCCGCGGTTACAACTACACCGATGGAATCGACACCCGCACAGGCACTCTCGCGGCCGGGCTATTCTTCATGGCGTACCAGAAGAACGCCCACGAGCAGTTTGTGCGCATCCAGAACAACCTCGCGCAGGACGGGCTGAACGAGTACATCTCCCCCATCTCCAGTTCCTTGTTCGCCGTCCCGCCGGGGTTGTCGAAGATCGGTGACTGGTACGGCAAGAAGATGTTCGGATACCAGGACTGAGCAGACCCGTGGCCGGCGAGGAGTCAGCCTACTCGGCGTGGCGAGTACCCGAGTCGGGTTGGTCGAGGATGCCGCGGGCGACGAGTTCGGCGACGATCCTGCCAGCGAGTTCCTCGATGTCGGCGCCGGTGGTGTCGAAACGCAGATCCGGGGCTTCGGGCTTCTCGTATGGCGCGTCGATCCCGGTGAGTCCCTTGAGTTCGCCGCGGCGGGCGCGTTCGTAGAGGCCTTTGGGATCGCGGCGTTCACACTCGGTGACCGGTGTGGACACGTGCACCTCGATGAACTCGAGGTCGGCGGCCTGATGGAGTTCACGCGCGATGTCGCGGTCGGACCGTAACGGCGAGACCATCGAGGCGATCGCGATCACCCCGGCGTCGGCGAACAGACGTGCCAGATGCCCCACCCGACGGATGTTCTCGGCCCGATCGCCCGGCGAGAACCCCAGGTCGTCGGAGATGCCGTGACGGATGTTGTCCCCGTCGAGCAGGTACGCCACCCGGGCGCGGTTCACCAGTTCGCGCTCCAGTGCCACGGCGACCGTGGACTTGCCCGACGCGGGCAACCCGGTGAGCCACACGGTGGCACCGCGCTGACCGGTCTTGGTCCACCGCTCGTGGCGGCTGAGCGCACTCGGATGCCACTTGATGTCGTTGCGGGTCGCCTTGCCCGGAATCACCTCTCGCGGTTCGAGAATGGTGCCCGCGCCGACGGTGTCGTTGGACGCCTCGTCGATCAGGATGAATGCGCCGGTGCTGCGATTGGACACATATGGGTCGGCCACCACCACCGAGGAGGTGCGCAGCGTGACGGTGCCGATGTCGTTGAGCCCCAACTCCGATGGACCCACCTGCTCGAGCAGCGATTCCGGATCGAGGCGGCGTTCGAGTGATTGCACCGTCGCCCGGACGGTCGAGGCGCCCTGTTTGAGGGCCACCCGGTCGCCGGCATGCAGTGGCGTCTCCGACATCCAGCACACCGTCGCCGACAGTTCTCGCGCGAGGACGGGCAGGTGCGCGTCGTCGGCCCCACTGACGAACACGTCGCCGCGGCCCACGTCGATGTCGTCGGCGAGCTGCACCGACACCGACAGCGGCGCCACCGCGACATCCCGGTCGGGGTCGAGGGTGTCGAGCGCGGTGACCGTGCTCCGCGATCCCGACGGCAACACCACCACCGGGTCGCCGACCCGCAGCGTGCCCGCCGCAACCCTGCCGGTGTAGTTGCGTTTGCCGTCCGGACCAGGCCGCGACACCCACTGCACCGGCAGGCGCAGTTCGCGAGCGACCGGATTCGGTGCGTGCAGTTCGATGCCCTCGAGATACTCCAGCAGTGTCGGGCCGGTGTACCACGGCGTGTTGGCCGAGCGATGGACCACGTTGTCGCCGAGTTTGGCGGCCACCGGGATCGCGGTGATCTCGTCGGCGCCGACGTTGACCGCGAGCTCGGCGAGGTCGGCCTGAAGTTCGGCGAACCGTTCGGCGGAGAAGTCCACCAGGTCGATCTTGTTCACCGCGGCGACGATGTGCGGCACGCCGACCAGGGTGGCGATCCGCGCATGCCGCCGGGTCTGCCGCAGCAGTCCCTTGCGGGCGTCCACCAGCAGCACCGCCACGTGCGCATTGGACGCCCCGGTGAACGTGTTGCGCGTGTACCGCTCGTGACCGGGGGTGTCGGCGAGCACGTAGTTGCGTGTGTCGCTGGAGAAGAACCGATAGGCCACGTCGATGGTGATGCCCTGTTCGCGTTCGGCCCGCAGCCCGTCGGAGAGGGCGGCCAGGTCGACGTCGCCCTCCTCGGACGTCACCCCGGCGAGATGATCGGTGGGCAGCGAACCCGTGTCGTGCAGGATGCGCCCGATCAGGGTCGACTTGCCGTCGTCCACACTGCCCGCGGTGGCCATCCGCAGGATCTGCCGCTGTGCTCGGGCACCCGCGACATCGGTGCCGGAGGTGTCGGGTGTGGCGGTCGCGGTCATCAGAAGTAGCCCTCTCGTTTCCGGTCCTCCATCGCCGCCGACGACGTTCGGTCGTCGGCGCGGGTCTCGCCACGTTCGGAGACGGTGGCCGCGCTGATCTCGTCGATGATCTCGGGGATGGTGGTGGCCCGCGAACGCACCGCACCGGTGATGGTGAGATCGCCGACGGTGCGATAACGGACCCATTCGGTGTGCACGTCGTCGGCCGAATCCGGTTGCGAATACGGCGACACCGTCAGCAGGATGCCGTCGCGGTCGAACACCTCACGTTGCGCCGCATAATAGATCGACGGCAGTTCGAGGTTCTCCAGTTCGATGTAGCGCCAGATGTCGACCTCGGTCCAGTTCGACAGCGGGAACACCCGCACCGACTCGCCCCGGCGGATACGACCGTTGTACAGCGACCAGGGCTCGGGCCGCTGGGCCCGCGGGTCCCACTGCCCGAACTCGTCACGGAAACTGAACACGCGTTCCTTGGCGCGCGCACGATCCTCGTCGCGGCGTGCCCCACCGAAAGCGGCGTCGAATCCGTTCGCCTCCAACGCATCGAGAAGCACGCGGGTCTGCAGGCGATTGCGTGACCCCGACGGATCGGTGGATTCGGCGATGCGTCCCGCGGCGATCGCGTCGGGCACCGAGGCGACGATGAGTTTGATGCCGTCGGGATTGTCGTCGGTCGGCGCAACACGGCGGTCACGGAACTCGATCACCTCGTCGAAGTTGTGGCCGGTGTCCACGTGCATCACCGGGAACGGCAACGGCGAGGGCCGAAACGCCTTTTCCGCGAGTCGGAGCAGCACGATGGAGTCCTTGCCGCCGGAGAACAGCAGGACGGGCCGTTCGAGTTCGGCGGCCACCTCACGAATGATGTGGACCGACTCCGCCTCCAGCGCGCGCAGGGCGGTGACGCGATCGGCGGTGTTCGCCCGGTCGGGGGCGGTGAGTTCTGTGGTCATTGCGGATATCCGTTCCGGGTGGCGTCCTCACGGTATCGCTGCGCCCATTGCTTGGACCGCGAATTCGACTGGGGTTTGGTGGGTGGCGTGGGGGCGAGCGCGGGATCTTGTCCCAGCGCGCTCAACACGCGGGCGGTGGTACCTGTCGGATCCTTGACCAGCTGTCCGAATTCGACGTCGATCGGGCTGATGTCCTCGGCCTCGAACCAGGCTCGCCAGTGGCGCTCCTCGTCGAGGAGAATCGTGGCGAGATGCGCGATCCCGCGGGCGTTGTACACGGCGCGGTCGTGCGTGCCGTGCCCGCCGCCGTCGCGCCAGATCCGGGTCTGCACCGCGCGCCACATCGAGACCGCTTGTCCCACAACATCTTCACGATAGACATGCACGAACAACGGATCGTCGCCGAGGATCTCGCGGATCGCGGTACGCAGCGAACCGGACCCCACCCGCGTGCGGGCGATGAGCAGCGGCGTCTGATTCCACATCAGCTTGCCGCCCCACACCCCGTTGGCGCCGCGTCCGGCTGCCAGGACGTCCGAGCGCCACCGGCGAAAGTCGCGATCGTCCGGCCGGCCGGGGTCGATGTCGTCGAGCAGGTCGAGAATCTCCGGGTCGTCGACGCCGGCGAACCATTCCCTGGGCTGCGGCGACAGCGACGACGACGTGAAGTACTGGAAGAACTCCTCCGGTGTTCCCGCTACTCCGGTGGCCGCGAGGGACTCCACGAGCAGCGTGCTTCCGCTGCGCTGACTTGCGCACACGAGGTAATTGTCGACTGGCGGCACCGGGTCAGTCTAACGAGCCGAAAACGGCGCGCAACCTGGTATTTTAGACGCAACGACGGGGTAAACCTTTACAACGGCGCACCGATGTGATTCGCGTGGGGGCTCAGAGTCGCGCGCGGGTGCGGGCCTCGATCTCACGGGCCGATTCGCGTGCCTCGTCGTCGATGTCGCCGCCCTGCAGTTCGCCGGACAGCTCGCGCGAGACGCCGAGCGGGCGCCGCGACGGCAGCGCCTCCTCATCAGGCTCGATGCCTTCGGCGCGCTGGTGGAAGCGGTGCATGAACTCTTCGGCCACCGCGGTCCCCGCCGCTTCGTCGGGCAGCGAGTCCCCGGTGACCGCACGCCACTGCGCGAGGCGTTTCGCGAGTTCGGCGCGCACCGCGGCGTAGGCGGGATCGTCGGCCAGATTGTTCTGCTCTGTCGGATCGTGACGAAGGTCGTACAGTTCCACCGCGGCGCGCGGGATGCGCATCTCCTCGGGGTCGATCGAGCGTGCCGACGAACTGTCGGCGATGTCGAGCGGCAACAGCAGGGCGGGCCGGTGCGCATAGTTCTCGATGTAGCTGTGCCTCTTGGTGCGAACGGCCCGGATGGGGTCGTAGGCATCGTGATAGGTCTTCTCGGTGAAGACCTCCGCACGCGCCGGGTTCTGGGCGTCGCGGGTGAGTTCGACCGCATGTGAGATGCCGTCGATGCCGGCCGGTGCGGGTACCCCCAACAGGTCGAGAACCGTCGGTGCGAGATCCACGCCGGAGAACAGGTCGTCGTAGACGCGGGGCGCGATCTCGCGGGCGGTCGGGGGCCGCACGATCAGCGCAACACCGGTGCCCTCGGCGTACAACGTCGATTTGGCGCGCGGGAACGCGAGTCCGTGGTCGGTGACGAAGACGATCCAGGTGGTGCGCTCGAGTCCCAGCGACGCCACGGTGTCGAGCAGGCGACCGACCGCCGCGTCGGCCTTGGTGATGCTGCCGTGGAGGCCGGCGAGGTCGTCACGGACGTCGCTGGTGTCGGGGAGGAACTCCGGAACGTCGATGCTGCGCGTGTCCGCGGGGGTGTACTCGTCGGCCGGGTAGGGCCGGTGCGTCTCGAAGAATCCGGCGGTGAGGAAGAACGGCCGGGTCTCGCCGCGATCGGCATATCGGCGCAGCCACCGCTGCGACTCGGCGACCACGTAGTCGCAGCGCGAATCGGAGACGTCGACGGTGTCGAAACCGAGGGTCTCCGGGTCGGCACTCTCGTGCTGCATGCCGAACAGCACGGTCCGGTAGCCCGCGTCGGCGAGCACCGACGGCAGGGTGCGGACGCCGTCGCGGTATTCGAATCCGTGGTGGGCGAGGCCGACGAGTCCGTTGCGGTGCGGATACTGCCCGGTGAACAGCGATCCACGCGCCGGCGAGCACAGTGGCGCGGTGGAGTGGGCGTCGGTGAACCGGATACCGGCGGCGGCCAGGGCGTCCATGTGCGGGCTCTCCACGCCGTCGGCGCCGTAACACGCGAGGTGACGCCCCAGGTCGTGCCAGTGCACCAGGATCACGTTCTCGGGGGCGGGGACGGAATCGCCGGAGCGGGCGGGCGCGTCGTCGAAAGCCATCTTTCCATGATGCACCCGCCGTTTACCCACGTCGCGGAGGGTGCCCCGGGGCGTCACCGACACCCCGGAGCCTCACGGACACGCAGACGGTTGCAGCCGGGTCGGTGGGACCTCAGCCCTCGTCGAGGACCGCGCTCCACGCATCGGGCGAGTCGAGCACGACGCCCCCGTCCTTCGCGCGCTGTTCGGCCGACCGCACGTGCGCCATCAGGCGCAGCGTGCGTTCACGGGCGGCCACCTCCACGCTGTCGTCGCCCGGCGTCACGGTCACGGTGATCACGGCCGGGTCGATGGTCTCCACCGGGTAGCCTGCCGCGGTCAGGCGTTCGAGAACCTTCTGCGTCAGGGCGAGTGCCGGTGCGGTGGTCGCGATGCCGTCGAGCACCGAGCCGCGCTGCTTCTCGGCGGCCTTGCGGTCCTCCCATTCCCGGATCTGGGTCTCGAGGTCGCTGTGGGCTCCGGACAGCACGCCGGGCGTACGCCGGCGCACCTTCTCGGTGAAACTGCGTGCCACGGCGTCGATGTCGAAGGGCGCGCGCGGGTCGTCGGCACCGATACTCGCGTGAAAGAGCACCTGCAGCAACAGATCGCCGAGTTCTTCGCGCAGATTCACCGGATCGTCGGCGTCGATCGCGTCGAGCAGTTCGTAGACCTCCTCGAGCAGATACCGGCGCAGCGACGCATGGGTCTGGGTTGATTCCCACGGACCGTTGCGCCGCAGGGTGTTCATCAACGCCACCGCATCGAGGAGATCCTCGCCGGCGACGCGGGGCACCGCGAACACGGTGTCGCCGTCCGTAATCCGCGCCCGCACCAACGGATGTTCGGGGTCGGTGCCCACCAGTGTGCGCGACGGATCCGACTCGGGCGTCGCCGCCTCGAAGTGGTCGAGCGCCCACAGCACCGAGGTGGGCACGTCCTCGGTCACCAGCACGACGCCGGACAGCACCTCGCGAGCCGCGAGTGGGATCACCTCGGGCCGTTGCGCGTCGAGCAGCACCACCGTCATGCCGCGCCCGCCTGCGGGTCGGGTTTGAGTGCCTTGAGGAAGGTGGTGAGGTAGTCGATCAGTTCGTCGTCGCGCAACCGTGCCGAACCCACCCCGCCGGTACGCGGAATGGGCAGTGTGACAACCGATGTCGTCGCGCGGTAGCCGGCGGCGGAATAGAGGCGTTTGAGGCGCACCTGTTCACTGTCGAGCAGGTGCAGCGGCGAGATCTTGACTCCGGTGCCCACCGATCCCACTTCGGTGACGCCCCGTTCCCGGCAACGCAGCCGCAGCTTCGCGATGGCGGCCAGCCGACGCGTTTCCTCGGGCGGGTCGCCGTAGCGGTCGGTCAGCTCGGCCAGCACACCGTCGACGGCGTCGTCGTCGGTGGCCGAGGCGAGTTTGCGGTAGGCCTCCAGTCGCAGCCGGTCGGAGTCGACGTATTCGACGGGGATGTGCGCGTCGACGGGCAGGTCGATGCGCACCTCGGCGGGCTCGGTGGACGACACCGGCTGTCCGTCGGCCGCCGCACGGTAGGCCTCCACCGCCTCGCCCACCAGCCGCACATAGAGGTCGAATCCCACCCCTGCCACGTGACCGGACTGCTCGGCGCCGAGCACATTGCCCGCACCACGCAGCTCAAGATCCTTGAGCGCCACCGCCATTCCGGCGCCGAGCTCGTTGTTCTGGGCGATGGTGGCCAGCCGGTCGTAGGCGGTCTCGGTGAGCGGCTTCTCGCCGCTGTAGAGCAGATAGGCGTAGCCGCGTTCGCGGCTGCGGCCGACGCGCCCGCGAAGCTGATGCAGTTGGGACAGGCCGAGGTTCTCGGCGCGGTCGACGATGAGGGTGTTGGCGTTGGAGATGTCGAGTCCGGTCTCGATGATGGTGGTGCACACCAGCACGTCGTATTCGCGGTTCCAGAACCCCGACACGGTGCGTTCGAGCTGGTCCTCATTCATCTGTCCGTGCGCCACCACCACTTTGGCCTCGGGCACCATGGCGGCGATGTCGCGGGCGGTCTTGTCGATCGTCGACACACGGTTGTGCACGTAGAACACCTGCCCGTCGCGCAGCAGTTCACGCCGGATCGCCGCGGCCACCTGCTTGGGTGCGTACGCGCCGACATAGGTCAGCACCGGGTGGCGTTCCTCGGGTGGGGTGAGGATGGTGGACATCTCGCGGATGCCCGCCATCGACATCTCCAGCGTCCGTGGGATGGGGGTGGCCGACATGGTCAGCACGTCGACGTGGGTGCGCAGCGATTTGATGTGTTCCTTGTGTTCCACCCCGAATCGCTGTTCCTCGTCGACGATCACCAGGCCAAGATCCTTCCAGGTGATGCCGGTCTGCAGCAGGCGGTGGGTGCCGATCACCACGTCCACCTCGCCGGCGGCCATCGCGTCGATGATCTTGCGCGACTCCTTGGCGTCGGTGAACCGAGACAGGCCGGCGATCCGCACCGGGAAACCGGCCATCCGCTCGGTGAAGGTCTGCAGATGCTGTTGCGCCAGAATGGTTGTCGGTACGAGCACGGCCACCTGCTTGCCGTCCTGGACGGCTTTGAAGGCGGCGCGCACCGCGATCTCGGTCTTGCCGTACCCCACGTCGCCGACGATCACCCGGTCCATCGGGACGGGCTTTTCCATGTCGTCCTTCACCTCGCCGATCACGGTGAGCTGGTCGACGGTCTCGGTGAAGTCGAAGGCGTCCTCCATCTCCCGCTGCCACGGGGTGTCCGGACTGTAGGCGTAGCCGGGCGCCGCGTGCCGGGCGGCGTAGAGCTGCACGAGTTCTCCGGCGATCTCACGAACCGCCTTGCGCGCCTTGCGTTTGGTGTTCTGCCAATCCGACCCGCCCAGTTTCGACAGCGACGGCTGTTCACCGCCGACGTAGCGGGAGAGCTGATCGAGGGCGTCCATGGGCACGTAGAGCCGGTCGCCGGGCTGGCCGCGTTTGGACGCCGCGTACTCGAGGACCAGGTATTCGCGTCGCGCCCCCGACACCGTGCGTTCGATCATCTCGACGAACTTGCCGATGCCGTGCTGGTCGTGCACCACCAGGTCGCCGGCGGTGAGCGCGAGCGGATCCACCTGGTTGCGGCGCTTGGCCGGCAACCGGCGGCCATCGCGCGCTCCCGCGATCCGGGTGCCGGTGAGGTCGGTTTCCGTGACCACCACCAGACCCGCTGCGGGACAGACGATTCCGTGGCGCAGTGCACCACCGAGGATGGAGACCACACCCGGCGCGGGCCGCGCTCCGGGTTCGACGACGTGGTGCGGCACCTCGGCGTCGGCGAGTCGCTCACCGACGCGTTGCGCGGTGCCCTTGCCCGCCACCACGATCGCGGCGGGGTTGCCCGCGCTCACGTGGGCGCGCAGCGAGGCGAACACCGCGGCGATCTCGCCCTCGTCGCCGCGTGGCGTGGGTCCGGCGCTCACGTCGAGCGAGAGTTCGTCGCCCGACCCCGATTCCAGCGGACTCATCGTCCACCATGAGCGGCCTGCGGCCAGTGTGGCCGCCTCCACATCATCGAGTGACCGGTAGGCGCTGGCCTGAAGGTCGATGGCGCTGCCGGTCGGGGCGCCACCGCGCGCGTCGACCGGGGCGGATGCGCCCATCGCGGCGGCGTTCCACGACGCCTCGAGGAACTCGGCACCGGTCGCGGCGAGGTCGGCGGCGCGGGTGCGGACCTTCTCCGGGTCGAGCACCAGCACGCGGGTGCCGTCGGGCACCACCTCGGTGAGCAGTTGCATCTCGCCGTCGATCAGGGCGGGGATGAGCGCCTCCATCCCGGCGACGGGAATGCCTTCGGCGAGCTTGGTGAGCATCTCGGCCAGCGCGGGTTCGCCGGCGTGCACCTCGGCCAGCGCGCTCGCCCGGTCCCGCACCGCGGGGGTGAGGATCAGTTCGCGGCAGGGGTGGATGAGCACGGTCGAGGCGTCCACTTCGGGCTGACTGCGCTGGTCGGCCACGGAGAAGGCCCGCATCTCGGTGATCTCGTCACCCCAGAACTCCACTCGCACGGGGTAGTCGGCGGTGTTGGGGAACACGTCCAGGATGCCGCCGCGGACCGCGAACTCGCCTCGGCGGCCCACCATGTCGACCCGCTCGTAGGCCATCTCCACCAGGTCGGCGAGCAGCGTGTCGAAGTCGATCTCGATGCCCTCCCGCAGGGCGATGGTCCGGATGTGGCCGAGGCCCGGGGCCATCGGCTGCACCAGCGAGCGGACGGTGGTGACCACCACGCGCAGCGGGGTGTCGCCCGGTTCGGCCAGGCGGTGCAGCACCGCCAGTCGCTGCCCCACCACCTCGGCGCTCGGCGAGAGTCGTTCGTGCGGCAGCGTCTCCCAGGAGGGGAACTGCGCCACCGAGTCGGCCCCGACCGAATCGCCACCGATGAGCTCGCGGAGTTCGCCGGTGAGGTCGTCGGCTTCGCGGCCGTTGGCCGACACGACGAGCAGTGGGGTGTCGACGGCCTGGCTCAGGCAGGTCACCGCGAACGGGCGCGCCGCATCGGGTGCGGTGATGTCGCGACGCGTGGTGCCGGTGTCGTCAGCGGCAGCGGTTGCCAGAGCGGTGAATGCGGAATCGGTACAGGTCAGCGCGGCGAGCCCGGAGAGAGCGGCAGGTGACGTCGACACCCGAGCAATTGTAGGTGCCCGGCCGTAGGGTGACGCCATGGCCACCTCCGCGCCCCCGTCGGGCGACGTCCTCGTTCGTGAGGCCACCGCCGCGGACTGCCCGGCCGTCGCCGAGATCTACCGGCACTACGTGGACAACACCGTGGCGACCTTCGCCTACGTCGCCCCGGGCGTCGAGGCCTGGGAGCGCAAACTCGACGGGATCGTGTCGGCGGGCCGCCCCTTTCTCGTCGCGCTCGATTCCGCCGACGCCACGGTGACCGGTTTCGCCTACCTCGGCCCGTTCCGCACGTTCGACGGCCCGTCGGCCTACGACCGCACCGTTGAGGACACGATCTATCTGCGTCCGGGCACCGGCGGCCGGGGCATCGGGTCGGCGTTGATGGCCGCACTCATCGCCGCCGTCGACCCGGCCACCGTGCGACGCATCGTCGCGGTGATCGCCGCGACCGGCGGCGAGGCCTCGGTGGCGCTGCATGAGAAGTTCGGTTTCACCATTGTCGGACGGACCCCGCACATCGGCTTCAAACATGACCAGTGGATCGACACCATCTACCTGCAGCGCGACATCGACGAACCGTAACCGGACCGTGGTCCGATTTGGTATCATTGGTGCATGTCGCAGCCCGATCCCGCCCGTATGCCGCCCCTGTTCCTCAGCCACGGCGCTCCCCCGCTGGTCGACAGTGCACGGTGGGTGCAGCAGCTCACCGACCTGTCGGCGAGCCTGGACCGTCCGACGGCGATCCTGGTGGTCTCCGCGCATTGGGAGGCGGCACCGCTGACCATCGGCTCCACCGATCCGGACACACCGCTGACCTACGATTTCTGGGGATTCCCCGAACGCTTCTACCGCACCACCTACTGGTCGCCCGGCGCCGCCGACCTCGCCTCGCGGGTCGCGTCGATGATGCCCGACGGCGAACCGATCGCCCACGACGCACACCGGCGACTCGATCACGGCGCCTACGTGCCGCTCACCGTCATGTATCCCGACGCCGACATCCCGGTGCTGCAGATCTCTCTGCCCACACTCGATCCGGCACGTCTGCTCGACCTGGGTCGCCGCCTCGCCCCGCTGCGCGACGAAGGTGTGCTGATCATCGGATCGGGGTTCACCACCCACGGCCTGCCCTATCTCACCGACCCCCGGCCCGAGGCCACCCCGCCCACCTGGTCGAAGGAGTTCGACGCCTGGGCGCACGAGCGATTCGCCGCGGGAGATGTGGAGTCGCTCATCGACTTCCGGCACCGCGCACCGGGAATGCCGTACGCGCATCCGACGATCGGACACTTCGCGCCGCTGTTCGTCGCGCTCGGCGCCGGCGACGATCCGCAACGCCCCGGAGATCAGGTGATCGACGGCTTCTGGATGGGTCTGGCCAAGCGCAGCCTGATACTCGCCTGAACGACCACGCACGCGGGACCGATTGCTGCGACGATGGAGGCATGCCCGCACCGCACAATCCCGACGCCGCCCAGATCTACGCCACCGAGAGGGCTCACGTCTTCCACTCCTGGTCGGCGCAGGCGACGATCGACCCCCTGGTGATCACCGGCGCCGACGGCTGCCACGTGATCGACGGCGACGGAAACCGGTTGCTGGACTTCTCGTCCCAGCTGGTCTTCACCAACATCGGCCACAATCATCCGCGGGTGGTGGCCGCGATCGCCGAGCAGGCGTCCACCCTGTGCACGGTGGCGCCCGCCCATGCCAACGCCGCCCGCGCGCGGGCCGCCGAACTGATCGTCGACATCGCCCCGGAAGGGTTCACCAAGGTGTTCTTCACCAATGGTGGCGCCGACGCGGTGGAACACGCGATCCGCATGGCGCGGCTGACCACCGGACGCTACAAGACGCTGTCGGCGTTCCGCGGCTACCACGGCGGCACCCAGCAGGCGATCAACCTGACCGGGGATCCACGCCGCTGGCCCAACGACTACGGCTCGGCGGGCTCCGTCCACTTCTTCGGACCTTTTCTCTACCGCAGCGCTTTTCACGCCACCACCGAAGAGGAGGAATGCGCTCGCGCGCTCGCGCACCTGTCGGATCTGATCGACTTCGAGGGACCCGACTCGTTTGCCGCGATCATCCTCGAGTCGGTGCCCGGCACGGCCGGGATCATGCCGCCGCCACCCGGATATCTGGCCGGTGTGCGACGGCTGTGCGACCGGCACGGCATCGTGATGATCCTCGACGAGGTGATGGCGGGATTCGGCCGCACCGGAAAGTGGTTGGCGCTCGACCATTTCGACGCCGTGCCCGATCTCATCACGTTCGCCAAGGGAGTGAACTCCGGATACGTGCCGCTCGGCGGCGTCATCATCTCCGAGCCGATCGCCGACGCGTTCGCCACCCGCCCCTACCCCGGCGGCCTCACCTACTCCGGCCACCCGCTCGCCTGCGCGGCCGCGGTGGCCACCATCGAGACCATGCGTGACGAGGCCATCGTGGAGAACGCCGCACGCATCGGCGCCGAGGTGCTCGGGCCGGGCCTGGATGAACTCGCCGCGCGACACGAGGTGATCGGAGACGTCCGCGGGCTCGGGGTGTTCTGGGCGGTGGAACTCGTCGCCGACCGTGCGACCCGTGAACCGCTGGCACCCTACGGAGGCAGTTCGGCGGCGATGAAGGCGATCGCCGACCGGGCTCAGCGCAACGGACTCCTGTTGTTCCAGAACATGAACCGTTTCCACCTCACCCCGCCGTGCACGGTGTCGGCCGCGGAGACCAAGCAGGCACTTGCGATCCTCGACGACGCACTGAGCGTGGTCTGACCGCGCCGACGGTCCGGGGGCATGCGACGGTCAGGGATGGACGATCCGGACCACCCGGCCGTCGTCGGTGAGTTCCTCGTCGACCGCGGTGGCCGACGTGGTGGCCACGATGCGAATCCGGTCGGCGCGAAACACGTCGACGCCGTATTCGAACGGCACACCGCCACGATCGCGGGTCACCCGGGTCACCGACACCAGCGGGCTACGCACGGGGATGTGCAGCCATCCCGCCTCCCGCGGGTTGGCCAGCACCACCTCGAATGTTTCTGCGGCAGAGGCCACCACGAATCCGTACCGCACCCGTAGCAACTCGTAGAGCGACCCGCCGAGTGGTTGTTCGAGTAGGTCCGGTGCGTCGTCGGCCACGAAGCACGCGCGTTCCACCGACAGCGGGTGGGCGTCGGCGAACCGCAGTCGCCGCACCACGATCACCTCCGAATCGGCCGACACCTCCAACGCGGCGGCTTCGTCCTCGGTGGCCGGGCGCCGTTCGGTCCCCAGCACCGTCGACGAACTCGTGTGTCCACCGGACTGGAGCCGTCGCGGCAGCGGAAGCAGTTCGGCCGCATTGCGTTCGACCACGTCCGAGCGGATGAACGTGCCGCCCGCCCGGCCGGCACGACGTTCGATGATGCCCGCTCGACTCAGCGGCAGCAGCGCGCTGCGCAGGGTGGCACGAGATACCGCGAAGGTCTCGGCCATCTCGCGTTCGGAGCCGAGGCGAGACCCGGGCCGCAGTCGTCCGGCGGCCAGCATCGCCAGGATGCGTCGCCGAACGTCCTCGGCGACCGGACCACCGTCTGTCTCCGCCATCGCGCACCTCCGTCGGCCCTCGCGGGGCTCAGGATACGGGACGAACCGCGTCCGGTGACTCGGGCAACGTCTGTCCGCCGTCGACGGCGATCGCCTGACCGGTGATGTAGGACGCCTCCGCGGAGGCGAGGAACGCCGCGAGATGTCCGATGTCGCGGGGATCGCCGAGTGTCCCGGCCGGGATGGCGCTGGTCATCGAGTTGATGTACTCCTCGCCCATCTCGGCGAGCCCCTCGGTGAGGATGTTGCCGGGCATGATCGCGTTGACCGTGATTCCCTTGGGCGCCAGTTCGATTGCCGCCGAACGCATGAAACCCAGTTGGGCCGCCTTCGACGCGCCGTAGTGCGACCAGCCGGGGAATCCGGTGATCGGGCCGGTGATCGAGGAGGTCAGGATCACGCGTCCGCACGACGATCGCGTCAGGGCCTCGATCGCGGCCTGCACCGAGTAGATGGTGCCCTTGACGTTCACGTCGAGGATCTCCGCGAGGTCATCGGGGGTCATCGCGTCCAGCGACGCCTCCGGGAAGATGCCTGCGTTGGCGCACAACACATCCAGCCCGCCGAACGCATCCACCGTCTGCGCCACCATGGTGCGGCACGATTTCGGGTCGGACACGTCGGCGCTCACCCCGATCACCGATCCGGTTCCCGCAGCGGACAGTTCGTCGACGACGGCGTCGAGCTGGGCCGTCGAACGTGCGGCGATGGCCACGTCCGCACCTGCCGCGGCGAACACCCCGGCGATCCCTTTCCCGATTCCCTTGCTGCCCCCGGTGACGAGGACCGAACGGCCGTCGAGCGTGAACATCGATACTCCTTTGCCTCGGTGTTTGCGGTCACATACCCGGTGTCAGGTGGTGCGGCTCGGGGCGGGCGTCATGCCGCAGGCATCGGCGAGCCACGCCGGATCGTGCAGGTACCGATCAGCCAGTTCGGCGGTGCCCGAGGCGAAGTGACCGCTGACCTGTTGCGCGATCTCGGCCTCGGGGTGGGTCCCGATCCACGCGGTCAGCATGAGGCGGCGAACCATCACGAAAGTGGGGATCATGGCCCTGTGCTCCTCGCCGAGATCGCGGACACGCCGGTAGCCGTCCAGCCAGGCGGCGATGATGGAGTCCACCTCGGCGGAGTCCTCCATCCACGACACCACCGAGCCGAGGTCGGCGAGAAACCAACTCCATCCGCAGTCGTCGAAGTCGATCACGGTGATCGTGTCGACGGTGTCGGACCCGACCATCAGGTTGGCCAGCCTGAGGTCGGCGTGCACAAGGCCGAACCGGTCGGGGGCCGTCCCGTAGCGGTGCAGCGCGGCGACCGCCTGCTCGGCGGCCGGCGTGATGCGTTCGCGCAGAGAACGGTTCATGTTCGGAGCGGATCGCCAATCGCCCCAGCGCGCCTGTGGTCCGAGCATGGTGTCGGCATCCCACCGGAATCGTTCGAACCATTCCGGCCGATCCCACCCACACGCGTGCGCGTGCAGGCGGGCGGTGATCTCGCCGAGGTCGTCGTAGCCGATGTCGGTGGGTCGTTCTTCGGCGATCACACCGTCGATGAACTCGAACGCCGAGACGAATCGGGTGGCGCCACACGAGGTCACGGACGTCACCGATTCACCGGTGGTGGCCGGGACCAGGGACGGCGTCCGCACGGCGTCGACCCTTCTGAGGTCGTCGATCCAGGCGAGCTCCGACCGGATCGCGGGCAACGGATGATAGCCGTCGCGGTGGATACGCAGCACGAGACGACGATCGCCCTCGGTGAGCAGGAACGTGGCGTTCTCGCTGATCGACAGCAGCGTGATCGTGGCGTCACCGAAGCCGTACGCGGGTGCGGCCGCTCGAGCGAAGCGACGGTAGGGATCGGGGTCCATCACTCCTCCTCTGGTTGTACGTAGCGTCCCGTGCACACCGTCGTCTGGCAACGGGAGCAGACCAAATAGCGAAGGTTTTACGTGGCCGACCCGCACGTAACCACGCCGAAACGTCAATGGGCGGTTTGCGCACTTTGTGCTGGTTGACGTGTATGTTCAACGCAGCTCACAATGATCTCCACCCAACGGTCGGTCTCGACCATTCGGTGTGCTCTCTCGTCCCCAGCGGTGCGGACCAGACCAAAAACATTCCTGTGAGGTACTGATGAGTGACCTGGTGAAATCTCCTGCTGCGACCGCCCCGCCCGGGGTGCAACGACTCAAACCCAACGCGGTCGGTCTGGTCGGCGTGCTGTTCATGGCCGTCGCCACCGCCGCGCCCATCACCGCGATGGTGGGCAACGTGCCCATCTCGGTGGGCTTCGGCAACGGCGCCTACGCCCCCGCCGGCTACATGGTGGCCACCATCGTGCTCACCCTGTTCGCCATCGGCTACGCGTCGATGTCGAAGCACATCACCGCCACCGGAGCCTTCTACGGTTACATCTCGCACGGGATGGGCAGAGTGGTGGGCCTGGGCGCCGGATTCCTCACCGCGCTGGCCTACATGGTGTTCGAGGCCTCGCTGGTCGGGATCTTCTCCTTCTTCGGCGAGGACCTGTTGAAGTCGTTCTTCAACGTCCAGATCCCGTGGATCATCCTGGCACTCGGCATGCTCGCGGTGAACGCCGTACTCACCTACTTCGACATCAATCTGGCCGCAAAGGTGTTGGGCGTCTTCCTCATCACCGAGATCCTGATGCTGACCCTGATGGCGCTGTCGGTGCTGTTCAGCGGCGGCGGCCCGCAGGGGTGGTCGTGGGGATCGCTGAACCCGATCAACGGTTTTCACAGCCTGTCGGGTTCGGTGGTCGGCATGGATGGGAGCACGATCGCGGTGGCCGGGTCCGCGGGCGTCGGGCTGTTCTTCGCCTTCTGGTCGTGGGTCGGATTCGAATCGAGCGCGATGTACGGGGAGGAGTCGAAGAACCCCAAGAAGATCATCCCGATCGCGGTGGTCGGCTCCGTCGTCGGGATCGGCGTGTTCTACGTGTTCATCTCGTGGCTGGCCATCGTCGGTACGGGTCCGCAGAATTCGATTGCGCTGGCCCAGGATTCGTCGACCGCCGGCGACATCTTCTTCAATCCGGTGTCGCAGCATCTGGGCACCTGGGCCGTCGACATGTTCCGGATTCTGCTGATGACCGGCTCCTTCGCCTGCGGCATGGCCTTTCACAACTGCGCTGCGCGCTACATCTACGCGATCGGGCGCGAGGACGTGATCCCCGGCACCGCCAAGACTCTCGGCGCCTCACACCCCAAGTACGGATCGCCCTACATCGCCGGATTCGCCCAGACCACGGTGGCGACCCTGATCGTGGTGTTCTTCGCGGTGACCCACCGCGATCCCTACACCGGGCTGTACGGACTCATGGCGCTGCTGGGCACCACGGCGATCCTGATCGTGCAGGCGATCGCGGCGTTCTCGGTGATCGCGTATTTCCATGTGCTCAAACGGCATCCGGAAACCGCGCACTGGTTCAAGACCTTCCTGGCCCCACTGCTCGGCGGACTCGGCATGCTGTACGTGATCTACCTGCTCGCCAAGAACGCGCAGTTCGCCGCCGGCACGGCGGCCACCGACGTGGTGTTCGCGGCGATCCCGTGGATCGTCGGAACGGTGGGTATCGCCGGTGTCGTCGTCGCGCTCGTCCTCAAGTACAAGTCGCCGGGCCGCTATGTGCACCTCGGGCGGATCGTTCTCGAGGACTCGCACGAACGCTAGTACCCACAGCACGGCGAGTACCGACAATCAGCGAGTACCGATAATCAGCGAGTACCGATAATCGAGGAGAAGGCAGCCGTGGGATTCTCGAACATCATGGATTCCAATATCTTTGATGGCACCGGAGTGGTGGATCCCATGGCTGCCGCCCTCGTGGCGGGCAGGCAACAGATGCTGGGCCCGGCCTATCGGCTGTTCTACGACCGCCCGGTACACCTGGTGCGGGGCAGGGGCAGCCACCTGTTCGACGCCGAGGGCAACCGCTATCTCGACGCCTACAACAACGTGGCCTGCGTCGGTCACGCCCACCCGTATGTCACCGAGCGGGTGGCCGCCCAACTCGGCGAACTCAACACGCATACCCGCTACCTGCACGAGGGCCTTGTCGACTACTCCGCACGATTGCTCGCGACGCTTCCCGTCGATCAGATCATGTACGCCTGTACCGGTTCGGAGGCCAACGACCTGGCGCTGCGGGTGGCAGACACCTTCACCGGCAACCGGGGGGTGATCGTCACCGAGGACGCCTATCACGGCAATTCGGCTGCGGTCAGCATGATCTCGCCCTCGCTGGGAAGCGGTGTGGGCCTCGGCGATCACGTGCGGACGGTACCCGCCCCCACGACGACGCCGGATGCCAGTGATGTCTTCGCCGCGAACGTTCGCGCCGCGATCGCCGATCTCCGCGAGTCGGGGTACGGCATCTCCTGCCTCATCGTCGACACCCTGTTCTCGTCGGACGGCATCTTTGTCGACCCCGGCATTCTGGGGGCGGCGGTGCGCGCCGTGCACGACGCCGGTGGGGTGTTCATCGCCGACGAGGTGCAACCCGGTTTCGGGCGAACCGGCGACGGTATGTGGGGATTCGCGCGGTCGTCGGTGGTCCCGGACATCGTGACGCTCGGAAAGCCCATGGGCAACGGTTATCCGGTGGCGGCGATGGCGGCCGCACGCGCGGTACTCGAACCGTTCGCCACCACCGTGCCCTACTTCAACACCTTCGCCGGCAGCCCCGCGGCGATGGCCGCCGCGGGTGCCGTGCTCGACGTCATCGAGGACGAGGATCTGATCGCACACGCCAAGGCCACCGGCGAGCGTTTGCACCGGATGATCGACGAGATCGGTGCGCGCCACGACGCGGTCGCCCAGGTGCGCGGCCGCGGGCTGTACATCGGTGTGGAACTGCGGACCGACGGCGTGGCCGACCGCGCCCTGGCCAAGCGGGTGACCAACGAACTGCGCGAACGCCGGGTGCTGATCTCGGTGTGCGGGCGCGACGGAAACGTCCTCAAGATCCGCCCACCGATGGTGTTCTCGGCGTCCGACGCCGACTGGTTCGGCACCGAACTCGACGCAGCCCTATCGGCTGCGGCACCCGACGGGTCATGATGGGGACATGAGCGAGACGTACTTCGACCTGGGTACCTACACGCGGCCGGTGACGACTTCCTCGCCGCAGGCACAACTGTGGTTCGACCGCGGCCTGGTGTGGGCGTACGGCTTCAACCACGAGGAGGCGGTCGCCTGTTTCGACCGCGCGATCGAGGCCGACCCGGAGTGCGCGATGGCCTACTGGGGTGTCGCCTACGCGATGGGCCCGAACTACAACAAGCCGTGGGAGTTCTTCGACGACGTCGAGCTGGAAACCGCTGTGCAGCGCACACATTCGGCGGCGTTGCGGGCCCGCGAGCTGTCCGCGTCGGCGAGCCCGGTCGAACAGGCACTGATCGGAGCCCTGGTCCACCGCTATCCCGCGGCCGAACCGACCGGGCCCGCCGGTGATGCCGACACCTGTTCGGTGTGGAACGTCGGGTTCGCCGACGCGATGCGCGCCGTGTACCGGCAGTATCCCGACGATCTCGAGGTGGCGGCTCTGTTCGCGGATTCGATGATGAACCTGACGCCATGGGCGCTCTGGGATCTGACCACCGGCGAGCCGGCGCCCGGGTCACACGCAGTGGAGATCCGGGAGGTGCTCGACGCGGCGTTCCAACGTCCCGGCGGGCGCGACCATCCGGGTCTGCTGCACCTCTACATCCACCTCGTCGAGATGTCCGCGGCACCCGAGAGCGGGCTGCTCGTCGCCAATCGCCTGCGTGAGCTGGTGCCCGATGCCGGTCACCTGCAGCACATGCCGACTCACCTCGACGTGCTGTGCGGCGACTACCAGCAGGTGATCACATCGAACCTGCGCGCCATCGACGCCGACGACAGGTTCCTCGCGTATGCCGGCCCGATGAATTTCTACACGCTCTACCGTTGCCACAACCTGCACTTCGCGATCTACGGGGCCATGTTCCTCGGGCAATCGGAAGTGGCGTTGTCCACCGTCGCGCGTCTGGAGGCCACCATTCCCGACGACCTCGTGCGCGTCGAGGTTCCCCCGATGGCCGACTGGATCGAGAGCTTCCTCAGCATCCGGGTGCACGTGTACATCCGGTTCGGCATGTGGCCTGAGCTGATCGCGATGAGCCTGCCCGACGACCGCGAACTCTATTGCACCACAACGGCGATGATCCACTACGGTCGCGGGGTGGCCTACGCCGCGACCGGCCGGGTGGATGAGGCACAGGCCGAGCGGGAGCTGTTCGCGGCCGCGGTGAGCCGGGTTCCGACCTCGCGCACCCTGTTCAACAACACCTGCGTGGACATCCTCGCCGTGGCGTCGGCAATGCTCGACGGCGAACTCGAATACCGGCGCGGCAGCATCGACGATGCGTTCGCCCACTTGCGGAGATCGATCACGCTCGACGACACCCTCCCCTACGACGAACCGTGGGGATGGATGCAGCCGACACGGCACGCCTATGGAGCGCTGCTACTCGAACAGGGCCGCGTCGAGGAGGCCGAAGCGGTCTACCGCGCCGATCTGGGCTACGACGACACACTTGCGCGGGCGGTGCAGCATCCACGCAATGTGTGGGCGCTGCACGGGTATCACGAATGTCTGACGAGGCTCGGAAAGAGCGGCGAGGCAGCGATCATCGGGCGTGAACTCGCCCTGGCCGCCGCGCTGGCCGACGTCCCGATCACCGCGTCGTGCCTGTGCCGCCTCGACGCGGTGGGTACGGACACGCCGCACTGCTGCTGAACCGGTTCAGCTCTCGTCGTCCGCGGATTCTGCCACGTCGTCGTCCGCCGATTGGCCGTCCGCCGATTGACCGTGTGTCGGTTCGCCAGGTGCGGTGGTGCGATCGCGCGGCTCGACGTAGTCGGGTCCGACGAGTTCCGGGTCGGGATCGAGGCGGGTGAGGCCGTTCCAGCACAGATTGACCAGATGCGCGGCCACCACCTCCTTGGGCGGTTCCCGGACGTCGAGCCACCATTGCGCGGTGACCGACACCATGCCGACCAGGGCCTGGGCATACAGCGGTGCCAGTTTGGGATCGAATCCGCGTCGCTCGAAGTCGCCGGCGAGGATGTGCTCCACCTGGCTGATCGCGTCGTTGAGCAGGCTTCCGTACGTGGCGGTGTCGCCGGCGCCGGAGCTGGTGCGCTCACCGCGAACCAGAATGCGGAAACCGTCGGTGCGCTCCTCCATGTAGGTGAGCAGGGCAAGTGCCACCTGCTGAATGCGGTAGAGCGAGCGATTCTTGGTCAGCGACGACGTGACCATCTCGAGCAGGGTTTCCATCTCGCGGTCCACCACCACCGCGTACAGGCCTTCCTTGCCGCCGAAATGCTCGTAGACGATGGGTTTGGAGACCCCCGCACGCTGGGCGATCTCCTCGATCGAGGTGCCCTCGAAGCCACGTTCGGCGAACAGACCGCGGGCCACCTCGATCAGCTGCAATCTGCGCTGGGCGCCGGTCATCCGCGCGCGGGGGGCGCGATGGACCTCCGCCTTGTCCGTCGGGCGACTCACTGGCATGGCTCCCAGACTATCGAGGAGTGCGGTATCCGCCACCCGGCGTACCCGGGAGGATTTGCCTCACGTCGAGTCAAATCATGCAGGACGATCATCGATAGGGGTACGGTCGTTTGAGGTCCGTGTGCAAATCGGGCCCGAGCCGTCCACACATTGCCGTTGATGCGACACCGTTCGTAGGATGCGGCCACACCATGGAGACTGCGTGCAACTGTGGGATTACATTCAGCAACACGCTGAAAACCTGGCTTTCCTGACCTATCAGCACGCATCGCTGTCGTTCCAGACCGTCCTCGTCGGCACTGTCGTGGCGATCATCGTCGCCGCCGCGGTCTACCGGTTGCCGCTGGGGTCGGCGCTGACGCTCACCTCGAGCCGTGTGGCACTGACGATTCCGTCGTTGGCCCTGCTCGCGTTGCTGATCGTGCCGTTCGGACTCGGCGTGGTGCCGTCGTTCATCATGCTGGCCTTCTTCGCGGCGATGCCGGTGATCGGCAACGCCATCCTCGGCCTGCGGTCGGTACCCGCCGGCGTCGTCGAATCCGCCCGCGGCATAGGCCTTTCCCGCTGGCGCATCCTGCTCACCGTGGAACTGCCCATCGCGTGGCCGGTGATCCTCACCGGGATTCGCGTGTCCACCCAGATGATCGTGGGCGTGGCGGCCATCGTCGCCTACGTTCTCGGTCCCGGGCTGGGATCGCTGATCTTCAACGGACTTTCGCGACTCGGCGGTGCCAACGCCCTCGAGATGGCGCTCACCGGAACGATACTCATCGTTCTCATCGCGCTGGTCTTCGACGGCCTGCTCGTCCTCCTCGGCCGCCTCACGATCTCAAAAGGACTGCAATGACCGACGTAGCGAACACGCCGGCCTCCGGCGAATCCAGCAGTGGCCGCACGGTCACCGGCGCATCCATCCGACTCGACGGGGTGGTCAAACGGTTCCGCGGGCAGGAACGGCCGGCGGTGGAGCACCTCGACCTCGACATCGACGCGGGACACATCGTCGCGTTCGTGGGTCCCTCCGGCTGCGGCAAGACCACCACGTTGAAGATGATCAACCGGCTCATCGAACCCACCGAGGGCCGTATCTTCATCGACGACCGCGACGTGACCCGTGAGAACCCCGACAAGCTGCGGCAATCCATCGGGTACGTCATCCAGTCCGGCGGCCTGTTCCCACACTGGTCGGTCGCCAAGAACATCGGCGCCATCCCCCGGGTGCTGGGCTGGGACAAGAAGCGCATCGCCGAACGCACCGACTACCTGCTCGACCTGGTGGGCCTGGACGCGGCCACCTTCGCCGACCGGCTGCCCAAGGACATGTCGGGTGGACAGGAGCAGCGGGTCGGGGTGGCACGCGCGCTGGCCGCCGACCCACCGGTACTGCTGATGGACGAGCCGTTCAGCGCGGTCGACCCGATCACCCGGGTCCGCTTGCAGGACAGCCTCATTGCCATTCAGCACGAACTCGGCAAGACGATCGTCGTCGTCACGCACGATTTCGAGGAGGCCACCAAGCTCGGCGACAAGGTACTGATCCTGTCCGAGGGCGGACACATCGAGCAGTACGCGACGCCGGACGAGATCCTGGCCAGCCCGGCGACACCGTTCGTCGAGGAGTTCATCGGATCGGGTGCCACGCTGGCGCAACTGACGCTGTCGAGGGTGCGCGACGTGGACCATCAGGAAGTGATCACCGCCCGTGTGGGCGAACCCGCCGGCGAGGTGATCGGCCGGGCGCGGGCGGCCGGGCACACCTGGATCGTGGTGGTGGACAACGAAGGTCGTCCGCGGGCGTGGCCCACGCTCGACGAGGTGGGCACCAAACCGGAGATCTCCGATTTCCTCGATGCCCGGCTGCCCGTGGTGGCGCAGTCCTCGACACTCAACGACGCACTCGACACCATGCTCGCGGCCAGTCAGGGCGCCACCCTGGTGACCGACGGCCACGGCGCGGTGGTGGGCATGCTGAACATCGGTGCGGTGATGGACATCATCCGTGGCCAGTTGGCGCAGGTCCGCAGCGACGAACCCGACACGGGCTACGAGAGTCACGACGAGGGCACCGGCCCCATCGAGACGCCGATCGTCGCCGCCGACGACCCCGACGAGTCAGCCGGATCATGAAACAGCTTCGGCGGCTGCCGATCGACGTCTGGTTCGAACCGTTGGTCTTCATCGTGATCGGTGTCGGCTACTTCACCTGGTACGCCACCACCACGTTCACCGAGACCGAGCAGGCCTCGCTGGGCTGGGCCACGTTGCAGACCACCATTCTCGATCACATCAAGCTGACGTTGACGGCAACGGTGATCGTGATCGTCATCGCGATCCCGGCGGGTATCGCGCTGACCCGTCCCTCGCTGCGCTGGCTGAATCCGATCGCGGTGAACATCGCGAACATCGGTCAGGCCGCGCCCGCGGTGGGTCTGCTGGTGCTGTTCACGTTCTGGCTGGGCACCGGATTCCGCACGGCGGTGGTCGGTCTCGTCGTCTATGCCATCCTGCCGATCCTGCAGAACACCATCATCGGACTCCGGCAGGTCGATCAGCGCACCATCGAGGCCTCGCGCGGCATCGGCTACTCCGCGGCCCGCACCCTGTTCCAGGTGGAGTTGCCGCTCGCGGTGCCGGTGATCCTCAACGGGGTGCGCACCGCGCTGGTGATCCTGGTGGGCACGGCCACACTGAGCACGTTCATCGGGGCCACCAGCCTGGGCACCCTGATCACCACCGGTGTCACGCTGTTCCTGCCGAAGCTACTGATCTCGGGTGCCATCCTGGTGGCCCTGCTCGCGATGATCATCGACTGGCTGGGCCGGGTCTTCGAGTTGGTCGCCACACCGCGGGGGGTGTCATGACCTCGGCACGCCGCAGAGCGCTGCTGTTCGTCGCGCTGCTGGTGGCCGGGGCGCTCGGCCTGGTCGGCTGCGGACTGGTCAGTTCGTCGGGCACCTTCAAGTCGGCGTCGCTGCCCGACGGCCAGACGCCGCTCGACGGCGCCAAGCTGACGGTGACGTCGAAGAGCTTCACCGAGGGGGTGATCCTGGGCAAGATCACCGCGACGTACCTGGCGGCCGCCGGCGCCGATGTCACCGACCTGACGGGAGCACCCGGGTCGGCGTCGTCGCGGCAGGCGCAGCTCAACGGTGACGCCGACATCCTCTGGGAGTACACCGGCACCGGGTGGGTGAACTATCACGGCGAGACCGAGACGATCTCCGATCCGCAGGAACTGTGGCAGAAGGTCCACGACGTCGAACTGCGGGACCACAACCTGGTGTGGTTGCCGCCGGCGAACTTCAACGACACCTACGCGTTCGCGGCGTCCACGCCCACCGCGAAGCGGCTCAACGTGACCACCCTCTCCGACGTCGCGAAGCTGCCCGTCGCCGACCGCACGTTCTGTGTCGACGACGAGTTCTTCTCCCGCCCTGACGGTTTCAAGCCGATGCTGGAGAAGTACGGGATTCCGCTCGGCCAGCCCGGCGGGGTGCCGCTGGGCAATGTGACGCGCATGGACGCCGGCGTGGTGTACACCTCGACGGCCAAGAGTTCGCCGTGCAACTTCGGCATGGTGTACACCACCGACGGCCGCATCAAGAACCTCGATCTCGTGGTGCTCACCGACGACAAGAAGTTCTTCCTGCCCTACAGCGGTACCGCCGTGGTGCGCAAAGAGATCATGGACCGCTATCCGCAGCTCAACGAGTTGCTGGGCACCATCTCGTCCCGTCTGACCGACAACGTGATGCAGGAACTCAACGGCCGCGTCGACATCGACGGCGAGGACCCGGCGCAGGTGGCCTACGACTGGCTGATCAGCGAGAAACTGATCGTCCCCCAGAAGTAGGTCCACCGGCAGCAGGTGCCGCAGAGGTAGGTGGCCTCACGACCCGGTGCCACCGCAGCGTCGACCGTGTTTGTACTGCTGGATGGCACGGATCTGCGCCTCGGTCAGCGGGGGCATGGTGAGCGCGAGCCGCTCCCCGCCGGTGTGGATCGAGTCGAGCAGCAACTCCAGGTAGCGGCGCCAGGTGCCCGGTGCGGTGGCCTGCGTGGTGTCCGCGACGGCGGAGATCATCGCGAAGATGGCGAAGAAGTCGGTGTCGGCGATGTCGGGCCGGATCACCTCGGCGGCATGCGCGCGGTCGAAGACACGTCGCATGAGTTCGGTGAGCCGCGATTTGATCGCCTCGATCTGGGGGTCGGTGTGGTCGATCTCGATCATGATCGCGGCGAGTCCGCGGTCTTCTGCGATCGCCGTGCATACCGTCGTCGCGCAGGTCACCAGCGTCGACCACGGGTCGAGATCGTCGAGCGCTTCGTCGTCGAGTTCGTCGAGTACATCCTCGAGGTGCTGCGCGAAGATGCCGACGATGAGCTGATCGCGGTTGGCGAAACGCCGGTACACCGTGCCCACGCCCACTCCGGCGGCGTCGGCGACGTCGTCGAGGGAGACCTCGAGGCCGCGTTCGGCGAACAGTCTGCGGGCGGCTGCGATGATCCGCAGTCGGTTGCGTTCGGCGTCTGCGCGCAGACGCCTGCTGGTTCCGGTCGCGCCCCCAGCTTGTGTGGTCATCGTCACATTCTCTCAACCGGAGGAATCATCTCCGGATAGCTGCCGTTGTCCTCTTGGTAAACGGAGGGATTGTCTCCACTATTCCGACCTGGAGGACTGATGACCACAACTTACGACATCACCGACGCTTCGTCGGCCGATGACGAGTCCCGGGCGTCACGACATCACCGCATGCGGTGGTGGGTGCTGGCTGTGCTCGGACTCGCCCAGCTGATGGTGGTGCTCGACGCCACCATCGTGAACATCGCGTTGCCGCACGCCCAAACGTCCCTCGGCTTCGACGACGCCGACCGCCAGTGGATCGTCACCGCCTACTCGCTGGCCTTCGGCAGTCTGCTGCTCCTCGGCGGCCGGCTCTCCGATCTCCTCGGCCGGCGGACCACGTTCATCATCGGGCTGGTGGGTTTCGCGGTGATGTCGGCGATCGGTGGTGCCGCGGTGAACTTCGAGATGCTGGTGGCGGCGCGCGCCGGTCAGGGCGTCTTCGGTGCGCTGCTCGCACCGGCCGCGCTCTCGCTGCTGACCACAACCTTCACCGACCCGTCCGAACGCGGTAAGGCATTCGGCATCTTCGGCGCCATCGCCGGCGGTGGCGGCGCCCTGGGGCTGCTGCTCGGCGGCATGCTGACCGAGTGGGCCGACTGGCGCTGGTGCCTCTACGTCAACCTGGTGATCGCGGCGATCGCGCTGGTCGGCGCGGTGTTGCTGATCGGGCCGCACAAGTCGGAGACCAGCCCGAAGCTCGATATCCCGGGCGTGGTCACCGTCTCGACGGCACTGTTCTCGATCGTCTACGGCTTCTCAAACGCGGAGACCAACGGCTGGCTCGATTGGGCCACGCTGACCTGGCTGGCCGTGGGTGCGGTGCTGCTCGCGGTGTTCGTCTGGTGGCAGTCGCGGACCGAACACGCGCTGCTGCCGCTGCGCGTGATCCTCGACCGCACCCGCGGCGGGTCGTACCTGGCCGTGTTCATCGTCGGTGTGGGCATGTTCGGCATCTTCTTGTTCCTCACCTACTACCTGCAGCAGAACCTCCAGTTCAGCCCGATCCGAACCGGATTGGCATTCCTGCCGATGATCGCCATGCTGATCGTCACGGCCACCACCTCCACCGGGGTGCTGTTGCCGCGCTTCGGTCCGCGCTGGCTGATGTCGGGTGGGCTGCTGATCGCCGCGGGCGGCATGGTGCTGCTCACCCAGCTCACCGAGACCAGCACCTACGCCCCGCACATCCTGCCGGCGCTGCTGGTGATGGGTCTGGGACTCGGCATGTCGATGGCCCCGGCCATGCAGGGCGCGGTGTCGGGCGTGTCGCACGAGGACGCCGGAGTCGCGTCGGCGACGGTGAACACGATGCAGCAGGTCGGCGGCTCGGTGGGTACCGCGCTGCTCAGCACGATCGCGGCCAGCGCGGCCACGTCGTACGTCACGAGTCACGCCGCGCAGGCGACGAATCCGATGATGTTGCAGCAATTGGCGGCGGTGCATTCCTACACGACGGCCTTCTGGGTCGCGGCCGCGGTGTTCGCCGCCGGCAGTGTGATCACCGCGCTGGTGGTCCGCGGCGGCAAACTCCCGGCCACCGAGGGTGAGGAGAACCTCGCGCTGGTGCACTGACACCCGTCGACGATTCGCACGAGAAAGGCCCGGCCGCTGAGTGATTCAGCGGTCGGGCCTTTTGTGTGCCGTCAGGCGTTTGCGGTCGACCCGCGCGCGGTCAGAGCTCTGGGGGTCAGCGCGCGGGCCGAGCTCTCGCGGTCAGCGGGTGGCTGCCTCGTCGCGGCGCGGCAGCACCCAGTTCGGGCGCGGGAAGTGGCAGGTGTAGCCACTGGGGTAGCGCAGCAGGTAATCCTGATGCTCGGGCTCGGCCTCCCAGAACGGGCCGGCCGGCTCGATGGTGGTGACCGCGTTCCCCGGCCACAGGCCCGAGGCGTCGACGTCGGCGATCGTGTCCCGCGCGACCTGCTCCTGCTCTTCGGTCAACGGGAAGATCGTCGAGCGGTAGCTGCTGCCGATGTCGTTGCCCTGACGGTTCTTCGTCGTCGGATCGTGGATCTGGAAGAAGAACGCCAGGATGTCGCGGTAGGTGGTGACGGTGGGGTCGAAGACGATCTCCACCGCCTCCGCGTGACCGGGGTGGTTGCGGTAGGTGGCGTGATCGTTGGAGCCGCCGGTGTAGCCGACTCGGGTCGAGATGACGCCGGGCTGTCGACGGATCAGATCCTCGACGCCCCAGAAGCATCCGCCCGCAAGCACTGCGGTCTCGGTGCCCGGTGTGCGGGTGATGTGTCCGTCGTCGTGGGTTCCGCTGGTCATGATGCGTTCTCCTCGCTGTGGTCGGTGGTGGTGTCGGTGGTGTTCTCGAACAGGCTGCGGAACTGCCCGTAGCCCTGCTCCTCGAGTTCACCGGCCGGAATGAACCGCAGTGCCGCCGAATTCATGCAGTAGCGCAGTCCGCCGTCGGCGCGCGGGCCGTCGGTGAAGACGTGCCCGAGGTGGCTGTCGGCGTATGCGGAGCGCACCTCGGTGCGCGACATGAACAACGTGCGGTCGGTGCGGGTCGAGACCGCGTCGCCGGTGATCGGTCGGGTGAAGCTGGGCCAGCCGGTGCCGCTGTCGTACTTGTCGGTGGACGCGAACAGCGGCTCACCCGAGACGACGTCGACGTAGATACCTGGCTCGTGGTTGTCCCAGTACTCGTTGCGGAAGGCCGGCTCGGTGCCGTCCTGCTGGGTCACGCGGTACTGGTCGGCGCTGAGCTTGCTCAACGCCTCGGGGGTCTTGCGATAGTCGTGGGACATCAATTCTCCTCTCCGGGCCACCGCTGGCTGCGGTGTCATCAGGAAGAACAGCATCGGGTGCGGTTTTGGTCCCAGACCGAGAAATCGCTTGAAATGCCGGACCGATAGCGCCATCGTCGGATGCGTGCACACTCCCGACGGCCTACTGATCCGCGACGAGTCGCCCGAGGACGCCGAGGCGATCCGGGAGGTGACGGGAGCGGCGTTCGAGCTCAACCCGTACTCCGACGGCAGCGAGCCGGCGATCATCGATGCACTCCGCAACGCGGGCGCGCTGTCGATCTCGATGGTGGCCGTCGTCGGCGACGATCTGGTCGGCCATATCGCGTTCAGTCCGGTGACCATCGACGGCCGCGATCTGGGTTGGTTCGGCGGCGGGCCGTTGTCGGTGACTCCGACCTTCCATGGCCGCGGCATCGGAAGTGCGCTCGTTCGGTCCGGTCTGGCCCGATTGGAAGAAATCGGTGCTGCCGGTTGCGTATTGGTCGGCGACACCGACTACTACCGACGCTTCGGATTCGAGCGTTCGTCGACACTGCGGTACCCGGCGGCCGACGACCACTTCATGGCGTTTACGTTGCGCGAGCCGACACCGTCCGGAGAGGTTGCATTTCACCCCGCGTTCGGTGATGGGTAGGCGTAGACTGCCTGTGACCCGTCACGCCGATACGATTCGCGCGTAGCGTCGGGTCATGGCAGAAGAATCGCTCGATCCCAGCGTTGCCCCGTCCGGTCAAGGTTGCGTCGAATGCCTTGCCTCCGATTCCGGATGGTGGTTTCACCTGCGGCGCTGTGCCGCGTGCGGCCACATCGGCTGCTGCGACAGCTCGCCAGCCCAGCACGCCTCGCATCACGCCGCCGACACCGGCCACCCCTACATCCAGAGCTTCGAGCCCGGCGAGGACTGGTTTTGGGACTATTCGTCGGATCAGTTCGCCCAGGGTCCTGAGTTGGCGCCGCCGACGAGCCATCCCGTCGACCAGCCGGTCCCGGCACCGGCCGACCGGATTCCGCCGAATTGGCAGGAACTTCTGAACTGATCGGGCGCGGCTCCGATTCCGTGGTCGGCGCGTCCTCGCCGGCTTCTGCTGACTGCTCCCCCACCAGGACTCGAACCTGGTTGCACATGAGGACCCATTCACTTGTGTCACCAGGCGACATAGCGTGCATATTTCCCGGTGAGAGCGACTCTAGCCGCGAGCACTGACCAGTGCAAGCATCCACGCGCTACCATCCATATCAGCCACGATATCGACACGAGTGAGCACAAGTACGCACGGTGAAGCGTGGGTGACGATGCGGAGGACGAGCCCTTGCCGAGTAAGCGCCGACGACGGGGTTGGGGCTACGTCCGTGCGCCACGTTCGGCGACTTGCCGGTTCGCGGCCTCGTACATGCACATCCACGACGGCACCCTGACGAGGTTCAACGCGCCGAAGACGTTCGATACGCGGATGGCCGCGGAAGCGTGGCTCCACAAGGAGCGCCAACTGATCGACCAGGGCACCTGGACGCCGCCTGCCGAGCGCGCCAAGGCGGCGGCTCGTTCGTCAATTCGATTGCGAGACTTCGCAGAAGATGCCCTCGCTGGTCGCCGTCTTGAGCCGACGACCAGGTCCAACTACAAACGGTTGTGGGAGACGCGCATCGAACCTGGCCTCGGAGACCTCGTGGTCCGCGACATCACGGCCGACGACCTACAGGAGTGGTGGCGTGGTCTCGGCGTCGAGTACGAAGCGAGCCGCGCGCACGCGTGGAACTTGCTGAAGTCGCTGCTGAAGGAGGCCGTCGAGCGCGAGATCATCACAAGCAGTCCGGCCGACGGCCCGCGGTTCAAGCGCTACGGGAAACGCCCCAATCGGCGCCAGATCATTCTCCTGACCCCGGCGGAGATTGCCGAGACTGCGGCGAAGTTGCCCAGCTACTACGCGATCGCGCTCCCGATCATGGCGTGGTGTGCCCTGCGGTACGCCGAGGTGTCGGAGCTGCGCGTGAAGGACATCGACGACGGCCCGGACGGCATGGTGATCCATGTCCGACGCTCTGCGCCGCTCGTCGACGGCGTACCCGTCGTCAAGCAGGGCAGCAAGTCTGATGCGGGTACTCGGGATGTGTGGGTGCCGCCGGACTTGGCTGTAGTGATTCGGAAGCGCTTGGGGAGCCTCAACAAGGAACCAAACACGCTTGTAGTGACCAACTTTCGCGGTGATCGACTGCCTCGCGCGACGTTCACCAAAGCATTCAAAGCTGCACTACCGTCTACGAAGTCGGAGATGCACGTTCACGCTCTCCGCCATACGGGCGCTGTATTGGCCGCCCAGGCCGGCGCTTCGACGGCCGAGCTGCAGGAGCGGCTTGGGCACACCACGGCGGACATGGCGGCGCTCTACCAACATGTGGCCGCGGGACGGCAGCGGGAGATCAGCGAGCGGATGAGCCAATCCCATTCCAGCAGTTGATCACGAGCCCATCAGCGTCTTTTCATCGCCGGGGGTCCGTACTCGCTTTCAGGCGAGTGCCCACGCTCCTGCCGGGCACGAACTATCGCGAGTAGCCACGACGACGATTGGAACGCCGAGCTGCGCGAGGAATGATCAAGACCTGTGGATCTGGGAGGGCGTGCCTTCCCGCAGAATGATCCCGGTAGTCACTTGATCAAGTCAGCGTTGCAGCGCTGGCG
>NZ_JBSFQI010000020.1:0-70867 GCF_053588635.1 Gordonia sp. NPDC003425
CCTTCGAGAAAGGCAAACTCGTCGAACCCGACGCCACCTCAGGCACCCAGGAGGCCGCCTGAAAACCGCTCATCCACAGGTCTTGACAATATCTCTTGGGCTTCGGCATTCGCGCACAATAGGGCGAGTTCAAGTTCAAGAAGTCGAGTCTCGTCCGGATTTATGGCTGTCACCCCGCCGCCTTCTCGCGGGCCTTGTCGATCAACCTGGCCAGCGATCTGGAGAGCTGCAGCGTTCACCGCAGCACCGACATTCCCATCTGCGCGATCGGAGTAAGGGAGTCGCGTCAGTCCCAAGGTGTCGGTGGGCAGTTTTACGTCACCTGTAGCCAGGAGGTAGGTCCGGCTGCGACCGAGGACCCCAAGGAAGAGGCCAAACTCCAGGATGATGTTGTCCCGCACCGAGGCTGAGGTATTGTCTCTACTCGTCGTCACATCATCCGGAGACGCGACGAGAACCGCATAGTCCGAGCGTGCCGCGACCTCGAGTAGCGAGTCGAGCGCGTATCCGCCAGGTTCGAACACGCCCTGGTCCCACACCTCGACCTCGCACACCTTGCGGTCTTCCAACACTGCCTGCAGATTGTGTGCGACCACTCGCCCTTCGGCAGACGACCCGATGAATAGTCGTGGAAGAGTCACAAGTATTCAGTTTACCGATCTTGATGGCGGGGTCTCTCAAGCAGCCCTGCCGGGCACCAACCGGCATCGTCGGCGCTGGGGTGCGGTCAGTGGTGACGGATCTGGTGCCAATTCCATCATTGAGGTCAATGGTGGAGGCGTTTCCCGCGGTGACGATCCACCGAGGTTGGCGTAGTTCACACGAGCTCGCCCTCGTCGTAGCCGGACATATGTGCTCGGACATGTGCGATGTGCGTCGCTGTCGAGCCTTCTCGCGCAACTCATTTCTGGCGGAACGTCGATGACCATGTCAGTGGCATCGGGCAACATGTCGGCACGGCTACCACATAGTGGGGTGGCCCCGACAGATGGAGATGGCGATGTTCGAGTCAGTGGGGATCGAGCTTTACCCGATGCGATGGCAATGGCTAGCGGCCAAGCACGCGGTGCGCTCCCTGGTAGGAGCCGTATGGGTGTTCGTCGTCGGTACGGCCGCCACCGCATTGTGGTGCATTAGCCCCTACGCCTTACCGAAAGTCATTGCAGAGTGGGGCATTTGGCTTCCAATGGCCTTGGCGGGACTGCTGGTCCAGGTGTCGATGCTCGCCCTGCAAATCGCCTACTCAAGCATGATCGTCACCTGTGCCCCGGTGCGCGATGGCAATGGCAACCGGGTTGGATGGCGCAAGCAGCTCAGTTCGCTTGCCGCGACGAGAGACTTTCAGTTGACGGGCGTAGCGCTCGTTGGCCTGTGCTCGGGCGTATTCATTCTCAAGCATGCTCCGAACGTGGCGATCCTGACCGGCGCTGTCATCCCACTGATTGCTTCATTGGTTGCGTTGCGCGGGCTATTGGGCAGTCTCCAGGCGGCACAGCCGCACGTTAACCGACCTCCGCTGGCGGACCGTGCAGTCGGTGATAGGTACTTCGCGAACTCGCGCATCGTGAAAAAGTACGGGTCGTATTGGTACGACCCGGCACAGCTGCAGACTGTATCTGTCGCGCGAGCTTATGCATCGATGGCCTCGCAACAACGATCCAACATCTATACAGCCAACGCCATGGCACTGGCTACGATCCCTTTGCTCAGCGTGTTTCCGCCGTGCAACTCGGGAGTGTTCTTGATGATCCGCGTAGCCCTCGCGGCCAGCATGATGCTGGTCGCATCCGTGACTGCGGAGCGTGCCAAACGGCTCGGCGAACTGCGTGACCAGTACATCGATCGCATCGCTGATCTTGAGGAGCGTCCGTAAGTCAGAACAGATGAGCGAACGTCGCGGATTCTCGGTGCCTGGCAGATTGCTCACCCAGGCCTCTGACCACGCCATCAGCGCCGATCACTGACCCCGATCGCGGGTCTGCTGTCGTGTGGTCGCTCGCCCGCGAAATGAAGGCAGGAACATCTTCGTCACCGCACTACAGTCACATGCTTCTTGGCTTACGCCCAGCGGCTCGTCGCGATTCGATGTGCACCCAATCTATTGTCTGACTGCGCTGATCGGTAGTGGGTTGCCGTCGCCGTCGGTGCCGATAAGTGTGAGGGTTTTGGTGTTGCTGTCCCAGGAAGCTTGGACCGCGAAGCGGTCGTTGCCGTATTGCCATGCCAACTGTGTGGACTCGGTGATGGTGTCGTGGACGCCGGTGGCGACGCTAGGCTTTCTCGCGGTGATCTGGACGGTGCCGCCATCGTTCCACGTCTAGGTTCCGCTGGTGGGGACCCAACAGTTGTCGGTGGCGGTGTAGGTGCCGTCGGTGATGGTGATGTGGAAGGTTTGCGGGCCGGTGGGTTCACGCAGTACGGTCACGAGGAGCTGACGGATTCGCTCGTCCTCCCACTTGTAGCCGCGCTGGAAGTCGGGGAGCTGGATCTTTCCTGATTCCGCCCACTTCAAATAGTCTGTGAGCTCGTAGAGCGGGGTCTGAAATCCCATTAGGGAAACTCGCTTTCGTTGCAGCAAAGGTTAGTCGGCAGCGGTCTCACGACGCTGGCTCTTCCCTCAGTTTTCGGTAGATAGCTGGCACCAGTTCCGACGCCAACTTGTCTCTGATCACCGAGTTGTTCAGGATCTGTGCAGACAGATCTGAATGGGCATCCATCGCCTCGATCACAGCGCCATTGAACTCGATGTCGATGTCCGGGCTGGCTTCGAACTGCGCCTGTGAGTTGTTTCTGCAACATCTTCGGCGTCCGAGTCAGGGCACAGAAGTCCCAGCGCGAGGTGTTGTAAAACGGCAGCTTGAACTTGGATTTGAGGACGATGTCCGGATCGACCTTCGACTTCGTGAGCTTCTTGTGCTCGGCGAGCACCTCATCCTTTGTCGGCTCAAGAATGCAGTCCAGACGACCCAGAATTGCAACCGGAGAATGACGTCGCCGTACTCATTGGGCTGGAACGGCCCTCGTGGCTATTCGGCGATGTTCCGGATCAGGTCGCGCCATCGTCTCCCACGCTCGCTTTGTCCGTCCGTCCCATCAAACGTATCCATCGGGTGGCTGGCCCACGCGAGTTGGTACCAGACCGCGCCGACAGTTTCGTGCCCTCAGACGAGCATGCCCAAAGTCACTTCCTCGAATCCGCAACAGCGGCCGTAACGATGCGGACCGCCACGACGACTACTGTGATATAGATCACTGAAAGGTCCGTCATGTCAGCAACACGCATTTCGACGAAACGGATAGGTGCGGCAATCGCAGCACTCCTCGCGACCGGCCTGGTGTTGGCCGGTGCCGGCGATGCTCGCGCAGACACGAACAAGTGCGACGTCCGGTGGGATCCCCTCGGTGCGTCGGTGGCATGTCACGACACCGGCGCTCCCCAGAGCAGAGAGTATGTGTTGATCGTGGAGTGTTGGGGTCTCCACGGTGTTCCCAACAAATTCCCGCTCTATGAGTTCGGCCCCTACAGACAATCCAGTCGATGGTTTGTGCCCACCGGTCGAGCGTCGGGCAACTGTAGTTCGAGTTGGGGCGCGCCGTCGTTCAATGTCGGCGTCGTGACCGGAGCTCACGTGGAGATCTACCGCGCGTAATGATGACCTCGTCGATGCATCCAGAGGCAGCGGCCGCCGCCCTCGTTGTCAGCTGGCATCGAAGTTGATGCGAAGAAGATTCCCGCGGCCGGCCGGAGACTCGATCGCATCCTCGATGTCAACGGGGTCGACGTGGTGGATACCGACAAGGCGCAAGGCGACATTGCGCGTCAGGCATTCCGGGACTTCGGCAAGCGGATGGGCCATCCTGTCCGAGGTGCGCAACGACCAAGACACGTGACCTGGAAATCCCGCGGGCCACACTGCAAGTGCGGTGCAGCGGTGGTTGGATAACTCAGAGCTCAGGCGATCGGAGGTGCGTCGGTGTCGTCCGGATCGCCTCCACGGCGCAGTATTTCAGCCCGGGCACGATCGATGCCACCGTGCTCCAACGCTGCGAGAACCGACTCCCCGGCCCACACAATCTCGCCGCCGCGGCACCGAACTTCGACGGTCATGCGTGCCCCGAGATGTTCGATCGCGCCCGGGATGTTGCGTCGCTGGCTGGGAATCGGCACCGGCAGCACATGTGCATCGCCCAATCGGCCGGTGCCTTCGACTCGTACGCTGTAACGGCGTCCGGCGGACTGCAGCAACCATGATTCGTCGGTCACCCGTGCGCGAACGGGAGAGATCAGTGGGTCGCCGACCCGCACCAGACGTCCACCCGGCAGGCGCACCACGATGACGGTGACCTCGGTCTTGAGTGGTCCGGCACGGACGGTCCCGCCCGCGAAGGCCACACACGCATCCGGCTCGGCGAATCCCTGAGCCTGTCCCCACCACCAAGTCTCCGGGAATCCTTCACGACCCCAATTCTTTTCGGCGTACACCTGGGCGCCGTCGAGGTCCCATGTCGCGTCGCCGACGGTGGCGGTGCCGCTCGCTCGGCCACCGAGGAGCCACGGATGCCAGTACTGGTTGAGCGCCGGCACGGAGTGGAAAAGACCCGAGGCGCCGTGCGAATGTCGCGGCCACGGCACAGGATTGTCGACGCGGACGTCGAGTCGCGAATCCGCGCCAAGATCCATGTGGACCTCGCCCGTGTCGGCGCGAAAGGCCGGACTCGCGGTGACCTCGAGAACGCGGGGATTGTCCGACGCATTTGGATGCGCAGACGTCCGCAGCATTCGATTCGGATGGGAGGCCATACCCAGTGTGGCCCAACGCTCGCCGTCCGGAGCCGTGTTGACCCCGCACAATGCGATCAGCGTGCGTCCCTGGTCGGGTTGGGTGAACCGCCAGAAGTAGCCCTCCATGGCCACACCGTGCCCCGCAAGGAGATTGCCGAATGGACGGTCCGCGCCGCTGGAGCGATACCACGAGGTCAGACGAGACATGTTTCTCCCCCAGTCCCTGCAGCTGCGTGCCTGTCACGACGCTACCGCGAGCTGGTGTGATGCGGGTCGCTTTCGACTGGCGCCTACAGTCCGCCGGCCAGCGTTCACATCGGGACGCGCTCGCTCGCAGGTCGGTTCCCAGGGATAGACCGCGCTACGTCGTGTAGAGGCTGTGAAGGGTCCTGCCGATATCTCTCCAGTCGACCAGGTCGCCGGTGGCCACCGCGTTCATGAAGTCCTCGGCGCCATCGTTATCCAGCGCGACCTCGGGGTGAATGTCGTTGAGGCCCAGGAAGACGTAAGCGGATTGCCATGCGGTCCGCTTGTTCCCATCGACGAACGGGTGGTTCGCAGTGAGCGATTGCAGCAGCGCGGCGGCCTTGCCCCATTCGTCGGGGTAGGCGTCGAGACCGAACGCCGACGCCTTGGGTCGCGCCACCGCAGACTGAAGGAGCCCCTCGTCGCGGACGACAAGGGGCTCCTCGCATGCGATCGAACCAACAGTGACAACCGCGTCTCGATCGAGGTAGATCGTCACTTGAGTCTGCGGTTCAGTTCAGCCGACCACTCGGCCCCCTCCCGGGCAAGGTCCTCGACGCGCTGGCGGTAGTTGCTCGACCGATCAATCACCGCATTGTGGACAAATGCCTTCAGCGACGTGCCCTCTCGTTCGGCCGCCGCCTTCAGTTGGGCGTGTTCCGCATCGGTGAATTCGATGTTGAGTGACGGCATCGTTGAGTTCTTCCCTTCACGTCGCAACCATCGGCACCGGATTGGGTACCAATGTAGTACCTCGCGGTGGCCAAAGCGATGTCAGTGCGCTTCCTCGGTGCTGTGCGAGTTGGTGAGAGTGAGCGCACCGAAGACGGAGATCACGCCGACCACCACCGCGAGCACCGCGTAGGCGACGCTCTCGCCGTGGAAGAAGGTGTGCACCAGATCGCTGCCCCATGTCCCGGAAGGCAGGTGCGTGGCCACCAGCGCCGCGATCATGGTGCCGACCAGAGCAGTGCCGACACTGGTGCCCACTTCCTGTGCGGTGTCATTGAGTGCGGTGCCGATCGAGGTGCGGTTGGCCGGCATCGCGTCCACCAGTGCGACCGCACAGATCGTCATCACGGTCCGCAGACCGATCGTCAGCAACACCATGCAGACCGCGATGGCGAGGTACCCGTGGTTGACGCCCCAGGCGAGACCCACCAGAGATACGGTCAGCGCCAGAGCTCCTATCAGACAAGCGATCCGGTGACCGAAGCGCTTCACCATCCACTCGGTGAGCGGGGTGGCCACCAGCATCGTGACGATCATCGGAAGGTTGGCGAGGCCCGCCTTCATCGGGCTCCATCCCCAGGCGTACTGGAAGTGCAGGATCAGCCCGAACATCACCGAGGCCATCGCAACCGACGATCCCACCTGAGCGATCGCAGCACCGCGCACCGTTCCGAGCTTGAACATCGTCAGGTCGAGCATCGGTGCGGCGGTACGACGTTCACGCCAGACGAAGGCCACTGCGGCTGCGATGGATCCGATGATCGAGGCCACCGTCATCGCCGACAGCCAGCCATGATCGACTCCACTTGTCAGCGACCAGCACGCCAGACCGATGGCGGCAATACTCAGCAGCGCGCCGGGGATGTCGAGTCTGTCGTCGGTCAGTCCGTCGCGGGTGTCGGCGGCCACGCCGAAGCGAATTCCGATGGCGGCGATGAGCGCGATCGGCGCGTTCACCACGAGCAGCCATTCCCACCGCACGTGTGCCAGGGCGGTGCCGCCGAGAATGGGGCCGAGGATGAACCCGCTCATGCCGACGACGATCATCACGGTCATCGCACGCATGCGCAGGGTCTTGTCGTCGAAGAGCCGGAACACCAGTGAGTTGGTGATCGGGGCCATCATCGCCGCTGCGACCCCGAGCGCGGCGCGCAACGCGATGAGCTCGCCGGTGGTGGTCACCGCCAGCACCAGCAGACTCAGCGCGCCGAATGCGCCGAGGCCGATCATCAGCACACGGCGACGACCGAACCTGTCGGCCACCGACCCGGCGGTCAGCAGCAACCCGCCGAAGGTCAGCGAGTAGGCGCTGGTGATCCATTGCAGGGCGGTGGTGCTGCTGCCCAGGTCGCGGCCGATGGTCGGCAACGCGATCGAGAGCAGCGTGTTGTCGACCATCTCGACGAAGAAGGCCAGACACAGCGCGGCCAGCGGGATCGCCGCCGCGGCGAGGGACGTATAGGTGCGCGACGGTGTGCCGGTCGCGCTCACGGTGGTGGTCATCTGGGACCTCCTCACGGTCAGAGGGACGCTTGATGAACCTCACGGTAAGAAGGTCCGCTGTCGTGGACCTGTCACCGACTGGCGTCGTGCTGTCAGCGGCCCGCACCCGCTGTCGGAACAGGTAGCGCGCTACTCGTGACCGCAGGCCATGCCGTTGCGAACCTTGCTTCACAAGGATGCGCACGAGCTACGAGGACGAGAGCCATGCACACAGTCACCGCCACCATCCCCGTCGGCGAATATCCGGTGGACATCGCGCTGACCGCCGACGGCGCACACGCTTACGTCGCGGACAACGGCAAGACCAGCGCGGGAGGCGCGATCTCCGTGATCGACACCGCGACCGCCACGATGATCGGCGCCATCCCGATCGGCGCCTACCTGCAATGCGCGGAAATCGCCCCCAACGGGTCGGCCTACCTCGCGGTCAACGGCAACAACACCGTGCAGGTGATCGACACGGCGACCAACCTCGTCACGGGTCAGATCGGCTTCCCCAGCGCTCCGCAGCAGGTGATCGCCGATCCCGACGGCCTCTTCGCGTACGTCATCGTCGGACAGGACTCACTCACCGTGATCGACACGACGTCGAACACCGTCACCACCACCACGATCGGTGTCGGCCAGACGCCCCAGCGCGTCGCATTCACGCCCGACGGCTCGCGTGCCTATGTCACTAACATCAACAGCGGAACGGTGTCGGTGATCGACGCGGCCAACAACGTCGTGACGACGACGATCACGATCGGCACGACCCCCGACGGGGAGGGTCCGGCGGCGATCGCGACCGCCCCGGACGGCCTGACGGTCTACACGGTCACCGCGAAATACACCGGAGGCGCAGTCTTCGTGATCGACGCGGCCACCAACGCGGTCACCCAGACGATCCCAGTGGGCCGCTGGTCGGTCGACGCCGCAACCAATCCCGACGGCTCGCTGCTCTACGTGACGAACATGGGTGACGGCACCGTGTCGGTGATCGATACCTCGACGCTGGCCGTCATCGACACCGTCGCCGTGGGAAGCTGGCCGACCGGAATCGCGGTGAGTCAGACCGGGACCACCGTGTACGTCGCCAACGCCAACGACAACACCGTCTCGGTCATCACGGTGACATGATGACCGAGACGGATTCGATGCTCAGCGGCGTTCAGCAATACGGTGCCCGCGGCCATCGAAGCGCGCCGTTGTCCGCACTTCAATAGCTGAAAGCGGTTGCGCCGTCACCGATCCACTCCCACAGTTGCACGGTGCCACCCATCTCGGCCGCGGCGATGAACGTCGACGGATCGATGTGCTTGGAATTCACGCAGATCGGGCACACCAGGTAGCGACCGCCTGCCGTCTCGTAGCGTTCCATCAGGGATTGCAGCGACGGGCAGTCAACACAGGCGGTGGCCACCGCGACACCTTTCACCGCGAGGCGAACGGCCTCCTTCGTCAAGAACATTACTGTGGGACGGCCACTTTCGGCGGCACCGACGGCAACGAGGAACGCGACAGTCACCTTCTCCGCGTCTTCGAGGCCGGTGGTCAGACTGATGGCAGCCTTGTTGTCACTCACGTTTACTCCTTCGTGGGTCTGGAAGATTTCGACACCACGAACGCTACGATCCGAACCCGCGGCGGGAATCCGTGCCGGCCGCCACAATTGGTTCGACGTCGACGAGCGACGGTGGCGGCTACCACGTACTCCCGGACACCGTCGGCTGATCGACGCTGCGCTCAACCACTCATGAGACGGGCCACCGCCGCGGCCCGTGCCGACCGTCCGCTCAACCCGAGTTTCGCGTACACCCCACCGAGATGACGTTCGACCGTCCGCACCGACAGCGACAGTTCCTGCGCGATCCGCGCATTGTCGTAGCCGCGCCCGACGAGTTGCAGGACGTCGCGTTCGCGGGCGGTCAGACTGCGTAGCACTGACGGTGTGTCGGGCGTCGACACCGCGTCGCCCGAGATGAACGCCCCGATCTCCCTGACCACCTCGGGCCACACCGGCTCGTCGGCGAGCGTGATGTGGTTGTCGCTGTCCAGGGACATCAAGCGCGCGTGGGGAATTCCGGCGGCCAGCTGACGGCCTTCGGCGAATGGGTTGAAGCGGTCACCGCGGGCATGGATCACCAGGGTCGGTTGCCCGATGTCGGCGAGAAGGGACGTCACATCGGTCTGGGCGCGAGCCTCGCGCGACCGCGCGGCGTTGTCGGCAGAGGTGGCCCGTACCTGCAGATCGTCGAGCCACGACGCCTGCTGCTCGGATGCACCGGGAATCATCAGCTGGGTGAAGACACGACGGAACGTGCTGTCCGGACGAGCCCATCCCACCCTGATCAATCGCTGCAGCATGTCTTCGAGTTCCATCGCTTCGGCGTCACGGACGATGGCCGCATAGGCTCCGTACAGAATGAGCCGACTGACCCGTGTCGGCTGCTGCACGGCATACGCCACCGCGACCGGGCCACCCTGCGACATACCCACGATCGCGCAGCGGTCGAGACCGGCCGCGTCGATCACCGCGGACAGGTCCGCAACGCGTGCCTCGAGTCCGAAATCGTCGACGTCCCAGTCGGACATGCCGAAGCCGCGCTCGTCGTAGCGGATGACCGTGGCGATGCCTCCCAGGTCCTGGAGAAAGTGATGCCACACCGGACTCTGCCAATCGAACTCCAGATGGCTGAGCCAGCACGACGCGAGCAGCAATGGCGGACCGCTGCCATGAATCGCATAGGCAATCCGGGTGCCGTCAGCGCTGCGGCAGAACCGGGTATCGCGGCTGGGCTCCCGGCGCGGCAGAGCTGGTGGCGCCATGAATCCGAGAATACCGGTGACCCGGTTACCCCACGCGCAGCGTGGAGATCTGATTCGTGCGCAGGAGCATGTCGTAATAGCGCCCACCCGGGTAGTAGTCGGCAGACTTCTCACCGATCACCATGTCGCTCACCCAGTGCGGCGCCAACCTGCGGAGGATCTGCACGTTCTCCGGGCGTGGCACCCCGAACACCGAGGCGATGCCGATGGCGTCGGTGTCGCTGCCCTCGACGTCGATGTGCAGTCCGGTGGTCAGCTGCGCGCCGAGGAAGTGCTGGCGGGTGGTTTCCTGCAGCCACCGCACACCTTGGCCTCCGGCATTGGAGAGCGACGGCGGCGACGAGAGCACCCTGATCGGCAGTCCAGCCCGCCCGAGTTCAACGGCCGCGGTGTGAAAGTTGTTGCCGATGAAGGAATTCACCGGATCGAACAGCATCAGTCCGGTGAGTCGGCGGTAAGCCGCCGGGTGGTCGCGCCGCAGCTCGTTCGCTGCGGTCAGGACGAAATCTCCGCCGGCCGAATGCCCGGAGAACAGCATCTTCGCCGGCATCGTCACGCCGGTGACGTGCGCTCGGCGCTCGGCCCGATCCAGACTCTGCGCGAGCGCACCCTTCGGATCGGTGCTGTGCGCAAACACATCGGTCATCGTCGAAATGAACGGTGTGTTGTCGGCGAGATTGTTGGCCACCGAACAACCGGCCGTACTGAACGAGTCGAGTGTCGGCACCACCACCAGCAGGCCCTGGTCGGCATAGGCCTTGGCCATGCCGGCGAGATTGGCGCCCGAACGCAAGAACCCGTGCTGAAGCCACACCAGGCCGACGGCCTCATGCGAGGGAAAATACCAACGCGCGGAGACGTCGACGCGCTGCTGAAGACAGGTGAGGGAGATGTGATCGTCGGCCGTGACGATCGACGGGGCGGTCGCCGGAGCGGCGTGCGCCGAAGCAGCGGTCGGCGCGAGCATCGCGGCGGCCACGATGGCCGCGGTGGCGAGAATCCGCCTGATCAGTGAGTGCATGGACCTTCTCCATCGCCAGTTCTCCGGTCACGCCGGAACGCGCGTTGTGCCGCGTCTAGACAACATAGTCTGGTGCCATGAGCAGCGACTGGCGCGCGACACGCGCCGACGAGGTACGGGCACTGATCATGGCGGCCGAACCGGACATCACCGAAGAGGTCAAATGGCGCAAACCGTCCAATCCGGATGGGGTGCCGACGTTCTCGCTCGACGGCCTGGTCTGCACCTTGGAGACCTACAAGGACAAGATCAAACTCACCTTCGCGCAGGGTGCGGCGCTGCCCGATCCGGGCAAAGTCTTCAACGCCAGCCTCACCGCCGGAACGCGCCGCGCCGTCGACCTCAAAGAAGGAGACACCCTCGACGCGGACGCCTTCGGTGACCTGATACGTGCCGCCGTCGCCTACAACCGTGCGTGACGAGTCTCCCAAATCCTCCAGAAGCACCCAATTCCATCGGCGACGCGGTCACGGTACCCGGAATCGCCGCGCGTCGGGCCCCTCGCTCCACCCGTGCTCGTCGGCCAGTCCGGCGATGTCGAGCTGGCGCCTGGTGTTCGACAGGGCGGTCACCGTCGCGATGCCGAACGCGCCGTCGCGGTCGAAGAGGTACGCACTGCCCACCGCAACGCCGGCACCCACCAGCTGGTCGATCGCCAGCAGACCGAAATCGGGGGTCCGCGGCATTCGCGAAAGCGCAACGGTGAGATCGGAATTGATGAATCCGACGCCGTCGGTTCCCCAGTTGCACACGAGACTGGTGTTCTCCGCGACCATCGCCGCGCGCACGAATCCCGACGACTCCTCGCCCTCGACCAGCGGCGCCTGATCCTGCCACACGCTCTTGCGTCGTGCGTTCTGATTGGAGAGGTAGTCGGTGGTCCAGTCGTGATCGCCACTGCGGAACAGCGGAATGTTGCCGCCCGCCACCGCGGTACGGTCCGGAGCGGTCAGCAAGGCGTCCACCGGCGCATGCCACGTCTCGCCGCGCGGATCGTCGGCCTCCACCGCTATCACAGCCGCCGCCCGAGCACGCGGTTTTCCCTCCTGGACGATGGTCGCGTCCACCACGACGATCCGCGAGCCCTGGCGCATCACTTCGGTGTCGACGGTGCAGGGCTGGCGCAGCACCGGGCTGAACATGTCGACGGTGAGCCGGATCGGCTGGAATCCCTCGGGGATGTAGCGCTCGAGCGCCCGGGCGAACGCCCCGCACACGACCGGCCCGCCCAGTTGTTTCGGCGACCACGGACTACCCGCGTAGTTGGTCGGCGTCAGTGTCTCCCCGTCGGCGGTGAAATAGAACGGCATCTTCTGTATTTACCATCCCCATCTACCGTCGTGTCACGGCCCACGCACCTCCGCGGTGAAGCCGAGGTTCGTCGTCAGCGCGGTGTCGGTGTGCTCATAGTCCGCCGACGGTACCGACCAGTCGAGGTGCCGCAGCATGTGATGGAGCACGGTGGCCGCCTCCATGAAGGAGAAGTGCATGCCGATGCACTGATGCGCCCCGCCCCCGAATGGCATCCACGCCATACGGTGGCGTCGCTTCTCCTCATCCGCGGAAAACCTTTCGGGCACAAACGACTCGGGTTCGGCCCAGACATCGTCGAGGCGGTGGTTGCTGCCGGTCACGACGATCACGAAGGTGCCCGCCGGAATGTGGTACCCACCCAACGACGTGTCCTTGATCGCGGCACGTGGGATCACCGGTACGGGCGGACGCAGCCGCAACGACTCCTTGAACACCCATTGCATCGCATCTGAGTCCCGCAACTGCGCGAGAGACGGTGCGCGTCCGGCGGATTCGGCCTCAGCACGCAGCCGATCGCGCCAGAGCGGGTTGCGTCCGAGCCGGTAGGCCATCGATGTCATGGCGATCGTGGCGGTGTCATGCGCGGCGAACAGCATGAACCGCATGTGGTCGACGACGCGTTCGTCGGATAGCTGCTCGCCGTCGGCATCACGGGCCTCACAAAGCGCGGACATGAGGTCGGATCCGGGATTGCGGCGACGCTGCGGCAATAGCTCACCGAAGAAGTCGTCGACCACCCGGCGGGCCCGGTGTCCGCGGTGCCACCTGCTTCCCGGTATCGGCATCCGCACCAACGCACCACCGGCCTCGATGAGTTCGACGAATGCCTTGTTGATCCGGTTGGCGTCGGCGCGGGAAAGGTTCTCACCGGCGAACACATCGAGCGCGATGTCCAGTGCCAGCGCCTTGAGCTCGGCGCGCATGTCCACCGAGCCCCGCGGAAACCGTTCCATCGCCGCCTCGGCGAGCCCATGTATTCGACACTGATAGTCGTCGAGCCGATCGGAGGTGAAAGCCTGCTGCATGATCCGGCGATGCCGCCGGTGCTCGTCGTTGTCCATCAGCAAGATGCCGCGCTCGAACAGGCTGCCGAGAGCGAACCCGTAGACGGGTTCGTTCGCGAAGGCGCGGTCGGCGTCGCGCACCAGTTCGGATGCCAGTTCGGGCCCCTGCGCCACGACGATGTCTCGCCCCATGACCCTCAGTACCGAGAGATCACCGTACCGTTGCCGCAGTTCAAGGGCGAATCCGGCCGGATCCGACCGCACCCGCATCGCCGCCCGGATCGGCAGGATCGCGGGGCCCCTCACCGCGCGTAGGGTTGAGACAGGGTCGGGGTCGGAGAGAATTCGGTGACGCATAATGCCCTTTCTGCCCTTCTCTGGGCGCAATGCGGCGAGCGCAGAGGAGATCGGTGTGCGGGTGCTGGTGGTCGACGACGACGTGCATGTCGCCGAGACGGTGCGGCGGGTCCTGGCCAGCGAGGGATGGAATGTGGCCGTCTCGTCCGACGGCGTCGACGGATTGCGACGCGCCCGCGACGAACACTTCGATGCGATCGTCCTCGACATCGTGCTGCCGGGCCTCAACGGCTACGAGGTACTGCGTGAGCTGCGGAAGAGTTCGGTGTGGGTTCCGGTGGTGATGCTCTCGGCCAAGGACGGCGAATACGATCAGGCCGAGGCGCTCGACTACGGTGCCGACGACTACCTCCTCAAACCGTTCTCGGTGGTGGTGCTCAAGGCACATCTGCGCGCCGTGGTGCGCCGCGGAGTGCGTGAGCGCCCCGCGGTCCTGGAGGCCGGCGGCCTATCGGTCGATCCCGCGCAACGAAGCGTCGCGCGTGACGGGGAAACCATCGAGTTGACCCCGCGGGAGTTCTCCGTACTCGAGTACCTGATCCGGAACAAGGGCACAGTGGTGTCCAAAACCTCTATCCTCCAATCCATCTGGGATGAGAACTACGACGGCGACAACAACATCGTCGAGGTCTACATCCGTTATCTACGGCGCCGGATCGACGAGCCGTTCGGTGTGTCGTCGATCGAGACCATCCGCGGCGCCGGGTACCGACTCCGCGAGATCTGATGACGCCGAACGACTTTCACGTTCCACCGATGCCGCCTTGCGCCGCTGCGACCCGATATCGCTGATCGGCAGTCGCAGCTCGATGCAGGCACCTTTGTTGTCACCGTCCACGATGCGCACCTGTCCCCCATGCGCATTGACGATCTCGCGGACGATCGCGAGCCCCAGTCCGCTTCCGGTCACGTCGCGGCGGTCGGCGTCGAGGCGAGCGAACCTTTCGAAGACACGGTCTCGCTGTGGCCGCGGTATACCCGGGCCGTCGTCGCTCACCGTCACCACGGCCTCACTGCCCACCACCCGCAGGTGCAGCCAGATGGCCGTGCGCGCATAACGCACCGCATTGTCGGTGAGGTTGCGCAGTGCACGAGCCAGCATCTCGCGATCCCCGGACACACGAGCCGCCTCGATGTGCGAGTGGACGGCGAGCAGCACTCGTGGGCGCAGTCGCGCAACCTCGGCACCCACGATGTCGTCGAGGTCGACCGCAGTCGACGCGATCGGCAGGCCCCGTTCGTCCGCGCGGGCCAGCAGCAGCAGGTCGTCGACGATCCGTTGCATCCTGCGGGCCTCCGGGAGCAGGACATTACGGACGGTCGTCACATCGAGGGCGGCGCCGGTGTCGTCGGCGAGGTCGAGAAGCCCGACGACGGTGGTCAGCGGACTGCGCAGTTCGTGCGAAGCGTCCCCGACAAACCGCTGCTGCGCCTGATGACTCGCATCGAGTCGCTGCAGCATCCCATTCATCGTGGTCGCCAGGGTGCGGATCTCGTCTTTCGCACGGGGCACCGGTACCCGCTGTTCGAGTTGGCTCGCGGTGATCTCGTTGACGCGCCGCGATATCCGCGACACCGACCGTAGCGACCGGCCGACAAGCAGATACACCGCGGCGGCGCCGAGCGCGACGATCACCGGCAATTCGACCGCCATCAGTGTCGCTGCGGTCCACTCACTGTCGCGGATACCCGAGGCGAGATCGAGTGCGACCACCTCGTAGTACTGCCCCTGATACTCGGCGCCGACGACGGTGGCACAGTACACCCCGCTGTATCCGGGAATCCGCACGTCGTCGGCGTAGTACGGGTGGGCGACGTCGGCACCGGCGTGTGCCCCGTTCACATGGATGTGCTTGCCCGGTGCACCCGGAGACGCGGTCAGTACCACCCCGTCGGCGTTGCTCACCTGCACCATGTCGACGCCCGCGCCCGGCGCCAGATCGTCGGGGTCCACCGCCGCCGCTCCTCCGCGCTGCACCGCGGTCGCGATCTGATACGCCTGACGTCCGGTGGCGCGGTACATCGACTCGGTGTTCGCCCGATGCAGCAGCACGAGCATGAGCACGCCGCCGAGGACGAGCGCCACCGTCACCGTGATGGCCGCGATCAGTGTCGACTGTGTTCGCACACCCCATCGAGGGGTCCGCTCGCACGCATCGAGAGATTCGCTCACAGTCAGTTCCGTTCCACACCTCGATGGCCGACCGGCCGAGGCGCTTGTGTGCCCGAGTGTATGCGCGTGCCGCGAGATGCAACCAGGACGGCATTTCAGCGATCCTTCAGGTTGCCGCGGGCACGGTGGCAGAGTGACAGTCCACCGCACAGTTGCCTACCGCGTACTCGAACAGGCACGCCGGCACGGCGTCGCAACGGCATTCGGTGTCCACGGAGCAAACATCGAGGACGTGTACGCCGCCGCGCCGGAGGCACAGCTGCCCGTGGTGGTGGCCAAACACGAGTTCGCCGCCGGTGCCATGGCGGACGCGACGGCCCGCCTCGGGGGGCAGACCGGGATGGTGGTCACCACGTCGGGGGGCGGAGCAATGAATGTGGTTGCTGCGCTGGCTGAATCGTTCGACAGCCGGGTACCCGTGCTGGCCGTGATCGGAGCACCCCCCACCACACTGACCGGCCGCGGGGCATTCCAGGACATGCTCGCGCCTCCCGACACCATCGATCTTCTCGGCGTGTTGCGCGGCGTCACGGGCCACTGCGCCCTGGTCGATTCGGCCACCGACCTCGATGCGGCCCTGACCAGCGCTTTCGACTGCCTCGACGACGACCGTCCCGCAGCACTGGTGATTCCCAAGGACATCCAGTCCGCCCCCGCCGGTGATTGTGACATCGGTTTGCGCACAACACCTCCCGGGTTGGATGTGGCGGCCATGTCGGCGATCGATGCACTCGCGAAGCGGCTCGCGGACGCGGTGCGACACGGCGATCGCGTGTGTATGTGGTTGGGCGAGGAGGTATCCCGGACACGGATCGGCCCGGCGCTGGCCGACCTCGCGAGTCGTCTGGACGCCACCGTGGTGGCCGCACCCGGCGGTGCCGACGCCACCGACAGCCTGCATCGTCACGCCGGTGTCACCGGGGTGATGGGACACCCTTCCGCGCAGCGCGCAATCGCCGAGTCGGCGGTCTGTTTGGTGATCGGGTGCCGCATGACGCTCACCGATCGGGCCGGTGTCGACGACGCGCTCGACGACGTCGACGTCCACCACATCGGGCGCTTCCCGCCGCGCCGGAAGACCCCGACCATCCCGGTGCGCTCGGTGGCCGCAGCAGTGCACCGGCTCGACGATGCGCTTTCTGCGCTGGGACTTCAGATCACCCGACCGGCGATTGCGGTGCGACGCGACACCCTGCGCACGCCCGCGGTACCGGGGAACCCATATCCGTCGCTTGCCGACATCATGGCCGCGATCGGGGGTGCCCTTCCCACCGGGACCCGGGTTTTCGCCGACGCCGGCAACGTCGGCGCTGCGGCGGTTCACCACCTGACACCCTTCGTCGGCGGCCGCTTCGGTGTCGCGCTGGGCATGGGCGGCATGGGATATGCCATCGCAGCCGCGATCGGCACCGCATTGGCCGACACCTCGAACCGCAGTGTGGTCATCGCCGGCGACGGCGCATTCTTCATGCACGGCATGGAATTTCACACCGCCATAGAACATTCCGCTCCGGTGACCATGATCGTCCTGAACAACGACGCGCACGGCATGTGCGTCACCCGCGAGAACATCTACTTCCCGGACACAGCCAACGTCAACCGGTTTCAGCACACCGATATCGCCGCCGGCATGGCGTCGATGTTCACCGGCCTCGACGTGCGCCACCCGAGCAACGCGGACGAACTCGGCGCCGACTGCGCCGAACTGTTCACCGCAACCGGTCCCAACTGCCTCGTCGTCGAATGCCACAGCGACGAGGTACCCCCGTTCCTGCCATTCCTCCCGAAAGGATCATGATGACCATTCATCCATCGCCGCTCGCCGATATCGGCGAGCAGGCCGCCGGCATCGACGGCCTCATGCGGATCGAGACCCATCCACGCTCGGTGGCCACCCCGGTCATCGTCGACATGCTCAGATCGGTGTACCCGCACGACCGGATCTACGGCGACTTCTGCCCCGTCCAGGGATACGTCGATGCACCGCCGGCCGAACTCTTCGAGTGGTTGTCCGACACGCGCTCCCTCGAGGAGTGGACGTACAGTCTGCGGGGCTTCGCCGAAACCGAGGAACCGGGACTGTGGGTGGCCAAGGACATGCTCGGTGACGACACCGACATCTACACGCGCACCATCGCCCATCCCGAGTCGATGACCGTGGACTATCACTGCGCCTGGGATCAGGGCGCGCACCTCTGGATGATCTATCTCATGCGGGTGGTGGACGCACAGATCGTCCTCGACAAACCCGGATCGGTTGTCCTGTGGACCAATTGCCGCCATCCGTTCTATGACCGCAATCCCTATCCGGAGACCGCGCCCGCCGGACGCCCGGTGTGGGTCGGGGACTTCTGGGACATGTTCTCCGCCGGACACCAACTCGAACTGAACAATCTCACCGCAATCGCCGAGTTCCGCCACGCACACGGACTCCCCCTGACCCCCGATTGGATGAAGCGATGACCACACCGACGCACACCACCACGGTGCTCCGCGACCTCGCGACCTATCTTCCCGAAAACCGCGTACCAGCAGACTATTTCGCGCAGTTCGCCGAGGGCGACGACTTGTCCGGGCACCAGATGTTCTCCGCGCCCCGGTTCCGCCACCACGCCGCCGACGGCGAATCGTCGGCAGACATGATGCTCTGCGCCACGCGCACCCTGGTGGAGCGGCACGGTCCCGACTACCTCGACGACGTGTCGGTGGTCCTCACCCACAGCCAGCTCCCCGAAGTGCCGGTGCGCGGCTGCGGTGGTGAGGTGGCCCACCGGCTCGGACTGCGGCCACGGACCGTGCTCGACGTGCACAACGGCGGGTGCGCCGCATTCATGCACATGATCGATCTCGCCGGATCGCTCCTGCGCGCCGACGGCGGCGGGACGGCCCTGTTGGCACTCGCGCAGAACAGTGCCGCGCAGATCTTCACGCAGCCTCAGGTGCGCGGCAAAGCGCAGGCCGGGATACCCGGAGACGGTGCTGCGGCGGCGGTGGTGTCGCTCGACGGCGCCGGTTCGCCGGTGCTCGGCCTGGCCTCCCACTCCTACGGTGAGTACGCCGCAGACATGACCTCGGTGTCGTACCCGTCGCGCAAGTACTGGGAGGCGGGCCCCGGTGAGATCCACATCGGCTTCACCGAGGCCAAGATCACCAAGGTCCTCGCCCGCGGTAACAGGATGGTGCCGGAGGTCGCGATGGAGGTGGCCGACGCGATCGGTGTTCCGACACCGGAATTGGACTGGTTCATCACCAATCAGCCCAACCGGATCTTTCTGCGCAACTGGCGAGATGCGCTGGAGTTGCCCCGCGAGCGGCACCCCGACACCTTCGACGAGTGCGGAAACCTGTTCGGGGTGGGCATCCCGGTCACCCTGGATGCGGCGATCACCGACGGGAGGATCGCACCCGACGACGTGGTGATGATGTCGGCGTTCGCGCACGCTGGCGACTTCGCCGCCGCTGCCGCCATCCGGTGGGGCGGGCGGCGATAACGTCATGACCCCCCTCCTGCACGCGGTGGACCGCGCCGCCGGTCCGGGCCGGGTGATTCTCGACCTCAACGAGTCGGCGTACGGTCCGCTGCCCGAGGTGGCGGCAGCGCTGAGCAGGGCAGTCGAAGAGGCGAACCGATATCCGGAGTTCCTCCCCGACACGACGCGGCGCACGATCGCCGCCCACATGGGTGTCGAGGAGGCACGGGTGACGGTCGGCGCCGGCGGGACCGGTGTGATCGCGGCCGCGCTGCAGATGAGTCTGCGGGACAGGCCATCGGGCGCCACCGAATCGCCCGAATTCGTCACGCCGACACCAACGTTCGGCGGGTACCCGCTCATCGCCCGCATGCTCGGCCTGCAGATGACTGGTGTACCGCTCGACGTGCTCGGACGCCCCGACCTCGACGCGGTGGCCGCTGCGGTCGGACCCCGCACCGTTGCGGTGGCGATCTGCTCACCGCACAACCCGACCGGCGCCGTCGTCGACTCGGGGGCACTGGCCGGTGTCCTCGGGACGCTGCCCCACCGAGTGACGGTGATCGTCGATCAGGCCTACATCGAGTTCGCCTCCACGGCACCCGATCTCGAGCATCTGCTCGCCGCTCACCCACGAGTCGTCGTGGTGCGCACCTTCAGCAAGGCGTACGGACTGGCCGGGCTGCGCGTCGGCTACGGGATCGGTTCGCCCGAGACGATCACCGCGCTGCGCCAGTTCGAGATGCCCTTCGGTGTGGCGACACCGGCCGCCGCGGCGGTACCGGTATCGCTCGCGCAGCAATCGTCACTGGCTGCGCGGATCGCGCGAATGCGTGCGGAGCGAACCGAACTCGAACATCGCCTGCGCGCGGTGGGCGCTCGTCCGCTCGCGAGCGAGGCCAACTTCCTGTTCGTCCCGGGTGCCGCCGGAATCGCCCTCGGCGAGGTCTTGACGGCGTGCGGGGTGGCCGTCAAACAGTACCGGCCCTACGGTGTGCGGATCACGGTGGGCGACGTCACCGACACCGATGCACTGCTCCGGGCACTGCATACGGTGGCGGCGACTGCCTCGTGAGTTCTGGCTCCTGACCGAGACTCAGGCCTGCAGCGTCAGACTCAGTCCTGCAGCGTCAGAGCACCTTCTCGATGTCGTCGGTCAGCTTCTCCGGTTTGACCGTCGGCGCGAACCGGTCGACGACCTGCCCGGACCGGTCGACGAGGAACTTGGTGAAGTTCCACTTGACCCGGTTGCCGAGGACGCCGGACTTCTGTTCGCGCAGCCACCTGAACAGCGGATGCGCGTCATCACCGTTGACATCGACCTTCGCGAACATCGGGAAGGTGACGTCGTAGTTGAGGGAGCAGAAGTTCTTGATCTCCTCCTCGTCACCGGGTTCCTGGTGGGCGAACTGATCGCACGGGAAGCCGAGCACCACCAGGCCGCTGTCCTTGTAGGTGCGGCTGAGTTCCTCGAGTCCGGTGTACTGCGGTGTGAATCCGCATTTCGACGCCGTGTTGACAATCAACAACGGCTGCCCCTTGTAGACACTCAGGTCCACCGGGTTGCCGTCGATGTCGGTTGCGGTGAAATCGTAGGCGGATGTCATGCTTCTCCTGTCCGGCACGTGTTTCGGCCTCTGAGACAAGGGTAATCAGTAATTGACGGCCCGGATCGGTCCCGGATTCCACAACCCGCCGTGCACGTCGGTGGTGACGGTCAGCTGCGCGGTCTTCTGCGGCACCAGCGGGGTGAGGCTCTGCAGCATGCCCCAATCCTTGGCCCAGTCATTGCGCAGGTACGACGGCAGCACCGTCGGCGACACGAGGTTGTCGACGATGCCCAAGGGACCTCCGGCATCGCCGGCCATCCAGCGCTGCGAGTTGACGCGTTCACCCTCACGGTCCGGCGAGATTCGCCACTGCGGTGTCTCGAGGACACCGTTGTGGACCTCGGCGGGGCGCTGGCACGGGAATGCCAGACCGGCCTCCCAATCGATCATCACCGGCGCCTCGCGACCCACGAGGCTGTCGAGGGTCACCATCTTCGAGACGCGCGGCGGCGTCACCGCCAGCCACTGGTCGGCGTTGGTGGAGGTGTCCTCGGCCACCACGCGCACCACGGTGGCACCGGTCGGCGCCGTGTCGAGCGGGAAGCGCAGGTTACGCCACGCGGGGGCACCTCCGATGTCGAGCGGTGTCATCATTCCGGCCGGCACCACGGCACCGTCGGGTTGCACCCGGCCGAACTGCAGACGCACCGGCTGGCCGCTGCGTGTCACGGCGAGATCATCGACGTAGGTGACCTGCCCGGCCACCGACATGGTGATGAGCGGGGCGTCGGCCGAGCGAGCCGGAAGCTGATACCAGTCGGAGGTGAGTGTGCCTGTACCGGTGGGTGATCCGTAGGTGCCGAGCACAGGCGTCTGCTGCGGCGATAGACCGAAGGGCAGCTTCACCATCGATCCGTTGACCCCGGTGACCCCGGTGGTACCGCCCTGGGTGTCCGACGACGGGCTCGTCGACCCAGTGGTGTCCTCCTTGGTGGGGTCGTTCTGGGTGCGGTCCACCTCGGGCGACGACGAGCCGCCCGTCTCCTGTGAATCAGTGTCGTCGTCGGACAGATCCGATCCCACACCGTTCGGGGAGAATCCGGTCATGCCCTGCCCGGCCAACGCCTGCCCCGGGCTCGGATTGTTCTGTCCGGCAACCGCAGCCGGCCGCAGCAACCCGACGTTGGGGTCGGCCTCCACCAGTACCGCGTCGGCCAGCGCACACGGATGTCCGCGCAGCGCATCCACGTTCGAACTCAGCCACGACCACGAGTGCCGTTGTGTCCAATCGGCTTTGGCGAAGGACACCAAGGTGAACGCGAGCATGATGGTCGACACCACGATGATCGACGGGCTCCGCAGGACCGACGTCCACGAACGCCGCTGCGCCGCACCGCCGCCACGCCGCACGTCCTCGGAGACGTAGTCGTCGCGGAAGTGTTGCCACAGCCCGAGCAGCGTGAGCGCCACCGCCACCGCGAGAAGCACCGACCAGATCGGGATGCCGCGGACCTCGGGCACCGCATCGCCCCACGGGATGCCGTAACTGCCCACGTACCACCACTGGTTGCGGCCGGTGAACGCAAGCGCCAGCACGTAGAAGCACGCCGCGGCAAACAAGGTGCGGTTGCGGCGCCGGTGCATCACCGATCGGTCCACGCAGGCCGTGGCCACCGCCGCGAGAGCACCCGCGATGCACGCGTACACGCCCATCTGATGTGTCCACTTGGTGGGCAGGAACGCCATCATCACCGCGGTACCGGCGACCGTCGCCACCAGCCGCCAGGTGGGGGCCGACGCGATGCCCGGCAGCCGCCGCCGGTGCAGCAGCATCACCACCACCAGAATCAGGCAGACAAAGGTGATGAGTACCCCGAACCGCCGCGCGATGCCGCCGTCGGCCGTGGGGTTCATCAGCATGTAGTAGCGCATGCCCTCTTCCCACCACTTGTTGGTGGGACCGACCGCCGAGTTGACCCTGATGGCCTCCATGATCGAGGCGGGGGTCTGGTCGGCGAAGATCTCGTACAACACCGCCAGGCCCGCGGCCCCGATCGGTATCAGGATGGGCCACAGACCGTCTCGGCGTCGCCGGATCATCAGCCGTTTGAGGAGCGGCCGGATTCCGGCGATCAGGGGGATGGCGGCGATCACGCCGGTCGGGTGGATGGTCAGCGTGAATGCGGCCACCACCACGGCCACCGAGAGCGGGAAGAACCGGCCGCTGGCGATGGCCCGCTCCACCAGCACCCACGACAGCAGTGTGCCCACGGCAATGATCGGTTCCACCCGCAGACCGTTGTTGAACGGCATCCACACCGCGAGGAACACCAGCGCTGCCGCCCAGGTGGCCGACGTGGAGCGCCGTACCGCCTCGCCGAGCCGGGGAATCGCCACCCGGCTGATGAGCCACCAGCCGACCATCGCGTAGAGGAACGGCAGCAGACGCAGCCACGGCGTGGCGGTGCTGACCTCCATCCACAGCGACAGATACTGGTAGTGCCATCCGAAGGGATCTTGCGGCACACCGTAATAGCGGTAGTAGTTGTCGAGGTATCCGGCGTTGCGTGCGATCCGGCCGACGGTGACCTGATAGCCGTCGTCGGCGGTGTTGCCGCCGACGAACAGCCAGATCAGCAGGATCAGGGTGACGAACCCGTCCACCCAGCGGGGCCGCCACCACTGACGCGGCAACGGCGCCAGGAATCCGCGGCCGTCGCGCGCGTCGAGCACCGCCAGGGCGAGCATCGACGCGATCGTCATCAGGATGCCGATCACCATCACCCAGAACTTCAGTGTGGTCGGCGTGGAGACGAACCGGGTGTCGAGGGTGGCGCGGAAGCTCAGTCCGTCGGTGGCGGTGCCGGCGGGGAGCTGGGAGTAGACGCCGATGATCTGCGGGCGGGCGGTGGGATCGCGCAGGTCGAAGGATTCAAGGGTGTTGTCGCCGGCGGCGAGGTTCTCGAAGCGGCCCGCCGCGCCCTGTCCGTCGGCGTGGATGACGATCCGACAGTCCGGGGCAGCTTGTGCCGGCGCGCGAGGTGCGCTGAGCAGCACGATGTTTCGTTGTGTCACCTGCAGCGAGTCGCGCGTGGCGCGGACGAAGAGACCCACCTTGTTCGCGTCGGGCGCGTTCCACGGAACCGTCGACACGATCACCCCGCCGTCAGCCGGCAGGTCTGCACCGAGCGCGCACGGCACTGCGATGTCCATCGATACCGGCGCGAACGACACGCTGGGCGCCGCGACGCTGCCCACCGAGTTCTGTTGCGGCCAGTTCACTTCGGTCTTGGTGACGTTGACGGGCAGGAACGGCGTCAGCACCGCGAGTGCGATGCCGATCAGTCCCGCGACCACTGCGACGAGTTTCGCGATCCGGATGCGCCGGTCGGTGCCGCCCGTCGTCGACGTCGGCTCGGGTTGCTTGCTCTGGTCCACCACCGTCTCACTCACCTTGCGGCACCACCTGCATCGCTCCGGGCCTGTCCCAACCCCACCGCGTGACCGTGCCGGTCGACACGGCTGCGGGAACCGCGTCGGGCACCAGCGGTGTCAGTTGCTGCAGGCTCCCCCAGTCCCGGTACCAGTCGTTGTCGAGGTAGGTGGCCACCGTCGCCGGTGACGTGAGCGCCTCCGCGGTGGTGAGCAGGCCACCGTTGACCGTCGCCATCCACGTCTTGGACTGCGAGTTGGCGATCGACGGTTCGGGCAGGATGCGCCACTGCGGGATCTGGTTGATCCCGTTGGCCGCGGTCATGGGGTGCTGGCACGGGAAGGCCGCGCCCACCGCGAAGTCGACCAGCACCGGTGACGTCGAACCCACCATGCGCTGAAGTGTCTCGAGCCGGGGCGCGCGCGGCGGGGTGATGGCCAGCCACTGGTCGGGGTCGAGGTTGTTGTCCTTGGCGACGATGCGCATGGCGGTGGCCCGCGGGGGCACCCAGGCCATCGGGATGCGGAGGTTGCGCCACGGACGGTTGGCGTCGTTGTCGGCGTCGATCGGGATCACCGGCGCACCCACCTCGTCGAAGTCGTTGCCGCGCTGCACACCGAACTCCACCCGCAGCGACTGCCCGTAGGTGGCCACCCCGTCGGGATCGGTCGAGGCGATCGCGCCGGCCGCGGTGATCACGATCAGCGGTGAGGTCTCGCGGGCGGGCAGTTGATACCAGCCGGTGGTCAGCGACGCCTGACCGTCGGTGGCTCCGTAGCTCCCCATCACCGGTGTGGTCTCCGGGTTCAATCCGAACGGGAGCGCCGCGGTGCTGCCGTTGACACCCTTCGGGCCGGTTCCACCGGTGGTGCCGGGGCTGGCCCCGGAGACGATGAACGTCTTCGACAGATCCGCCGAGGTGTTCTGCGTGCCCGGCTTCATCGATCCCGCCTTCGGCGTCAGGTCGGCGGCCACACCCTGCGGGCTGAATCCGCGCGATTGGCCCTCCAGCGTGGTCGAGATGTTCGCGCCGCCCACCGGGGCGAGTGTGCCGTCGTTGGTATTCGTTTCGGCCAGAACGTAATCGGCCATACCGCAACCACCGGTCAAGGCGTTGACGTTGCCTTTGAACACGGAGTAGGTGTCGGCTCGTGCAGCGGCCGCTTTGGCGAACACGGCGAGTTCGGCGATCAACACGATCACCGCGATCACCGCGATGGGCGAGGACGCGACGGCGATACGCCACCGCTTGGGCGGTTTGCCGGCGTCGTGATGCAGGCCCGTGTCGGAGACGTAATCGAGTCGCAGGTGCTGCCAGAGCGCCACGGCCAGCGCGATCGCGGCGAGGACGAGCAGCACCGACGACACCTGGACGCCCGCGACCACGGGGGCCTTGTCGAACCAGGAGATGCCGAAATCGTATGACCACGGCCAGGCGTTCTTGCCCGCTGCCGCGGCCGCACAGGCGACGAGCAGTCCCGCCACCAGGATCGAGAGATTGCGCGTATTGCGAAGCGCCACTTGCTCGATACCCACGCAAGCCACCGCGGCGAGGGCTGCGGCCAAGCCGGCCCAGATGCCGAACTGGATGGTCCATTTGGTGGGTGTCAGCGAGAGCAGGCCGATGGTGATGAGCACCGCACCGGTGACCCGCCACACCGGGCCGCTGTCGACGCCGCTGATTCGCTTGCGGCGCAACATGATGGCCAGCACGACGAACAGTGACACCGCGAGCAGCAGCACCGGCACCCGGCGGGTGAGGGCGCCGTCGCGGGTGGTGACCGCCAGGAAGTAGTACCGCAGCAACTCCTGATACCAGCCGAGGGTGGGCCCCACCGTGTAGCGCACCCGGATCGCCTCGAACACCGACGCGAGGGTCTGGTCGCGGAACACGATGATGAGCACGATGGCCGGTGCCGCCAGCAGCGGCGCCAGCAGGGAGGCGAGGCCCGATTCGCGGCGTCGTCGCACCAGGATGCGCAGCATCGGGCGGGCGCCGGTGATGAGCAGCGCGATGGCGATGACGCCGGTGGGTGCGGTGGCGAGGGTGAGCGCGGCGGCGAACGCCGCACCGGCGGCGGGCAGCATGCGGCGCGTTGCGATGGCCTGCTCCACACCCCACCAGGTGAGCAGGCTGCCCAGCACCACGACGCCTTCGCTGCGCAGACCCGAGGCCATCGGTAGCCAGAAGGCGAGGAAGACGGCTGCGGCGGTGAGCATCGCCCAGCGGGACGTGCGCACCGACCGTCCGAGTCGGGGCAACAGCACGCGGCTGAGTACGAACCAGCTGACCAGACCGATGATCAGCGACGGGATCCGCATCCACACACCGGTCGCCGACACCGTCGACCAGTGCGCCAGGAAGTCGTAGTACCAGTCGAACGGCGCCTCGGGGATGCCGTAGTAGCGGTAATAGTCGGCCAGGTAGCCGGCCCGGGCGGCGTTGCGGCCCATGTTGAGGATGTAGCCGTCGTCGGGTGATCCGGCGCCCAGGAAGTGCCACACCAGCAGAACCGCGGTGACGGCGACATCGGTGACGCGGGGCCTTAGCAGGGCCAGCCACCGCACCCGTCCGATGCGGCGGTGATAGCCGTAGAGGTAGTCCAGCGCGGCGAGTGCCGCCAGCGCGACTATCGCCGCGAGCACGCCGACCACCATGACGATCCACTTGATGATCGACGGTGATGAGTCGAACCGGTCGTCGACCACGATGCGCACCTGCAACCCTTGCGCGGCCGCGACCTGGGAGGTGGAGAGGTCGGTGAACAGCCCCGACACCTGCGGGCGATGACCCGGTTCGGCGATCTGGGCGGGGCCGGCGCCGACGAAACGGGCGCCGGTCTGCGCGGCCGACGACCAGATGTGCAGTTCCTGGCAGCGCGACAGATCGGAGCGCGGGGCACTGGCGATGGTGTCGCCCCGCGCGGAGACGGTGACGGTGTTGGCGTCGGCGGTGACGATCAGCGCCGATTCGCGCTGCTGCTTGGCACCCGACGGCATGGTGGCCAGAACGGTGCTTGTCGTGTCGGTGTCCAGCTCACGCAGCACGTCGCAGGGGATGGTGACGTCGAGGTTCTGGGGGATCTGCGCGACGAGGGGGGCGGTGATGTCGGGGGTGCTCGACGACAGTTGCTGTCCCTGCGGCCACGTGACGGTGGCCGTGGTGGTGACGACGGGCAGGAACGGGGTGAGGACCGCGGCGACGATCGCGGTGATGCCGGCGACCACCGCGACGAGCGCCGTCGTTCGAGGTGAGAGGCGCTGTGCGCGGGTGGTCGGATCGTCGGATCGAGGGGGCACCGGCCCCGGGGTGGTCGCGTCCGCCGATCTGCTCACCTCGCGAATGCTAGTCAGCGACCCTGTGACGATCCCAAACCACCCCAACCGTCGAGCGTGCCCACATCCGCGTCGAGCGTGCCCAGATCCGCGTCGAGCGTGCCCACATCCGCGCCGAGCGTGCCCAGATCCGCGTCGAGCGTGCCCGGATCCGCGTCGAGCGTGCCCGGAACAAGGTCCTTCGACGGCGGAATGTCCGAAATGCACGGCTCATGCACGACTGCGGCCATGTCGGCAGACTCGATAACGGTGGGTCCGAGTCCCCGACAGATCGTCGCGCGGCTCCTCGGACCCATGGAGAGGATGACGTGACGACAACCGTCAACGCATACCAGGCGACCGCCGCCGATCAGCCACTGTCGAAGACCACCGTCGAGCGACGCGAGCTGGGCCCCCGCGACGTGCTCATCGATGTGGCGTTCGCGGGCATCTGCCATTCCGACATCCACACCGCCCGCAACGAGTGGGGAAACACCACCTACCCGGTGGTGCCCGGCCACGAGATCGCAGGCCTCGTCGCCGACGTCGGTTCGGAGGTCACCCGGCACAAGGTCGGCGACCGCGTCGGCGTGGGCTGCTTTGTCGACTCCTGCGGCGAATGCGAAGCCTGCAAGAACGGTGACCAGCAGTACTGCTTCGCGGGCGTCGTGCAGACCTACAACTCCAAGACCTACGACGGCGAGTTCACCCACGGCGGCTATTCGGAGAAGATCGTCGTCACCGAGGACTTCGTACTCAAGATCCCCGACGGCATCGACCTCGACGTTGCCGCGCCGCTGCTCTGCGCGGGAATCACGCTGTATGCACCGCTGACCCATTGGCGTGCCGGACCGGGCAAGAAGGTCGCGATCATCGGCATGGGTGGACTCGGACACATCGGGGTCAAGATCGCCCACGCGCTCGGCGCCGAGGTGACGGTGCTCAGCCAGACACTGAGCAAGCAGGACGACGGTCGACGATTCGGTGCCGACCACTACTACGCCACCGGTGACCCGGAGACCTTCACGACGCTGCGCAACGAGTTCGACCTGATCATCAACACCGTGTCGGTGAATCTCGATTTGGACCAGTACCTCTCGCTGCTCGCGATCGACGGCACCCTCGTCGAACTCGGCGTTCCCGAGCATCCGCTGCAGGTCAAGGCCTTCTCGCTACTGGGTAACCGACGCTCACTGGCGGGATCGATGGTCGGCGGCATTCCCGCGACCCAGGACATGCTCGACTTCTGCGCCGAACACGGGATCGGGGCCGAGATCGAGAAGATCAGCGCCGACGAGATCAACGCCGCCTACGACAGGGTGGTCGACAGCGACGTGCGCTACCGCTTCGTGATCGACGCCGCCACGCTGAACTAGGGCACGCTCGACCCGGATCCGGGCACGCTCGACGGGGAAGTGGGCACGCTCGACCCAAATCCGGGCACGCTCGACCGAGATCCGGCAAACGCGCGCCGCACCGGAGGCTGTGGGACCGTTTACCCATGAGCAGCCCCGAGTTCGATGTGAACAAGCTGTTCCCCGGCAAGTTCTTCATCAGCACCACGCTCGACGTGCTCGAGTCGAAGAAGAAGATGACCGGCCATCTGCGACGCCGATTCATCCAGCGCGCCGCGATGGCCGGCATCATCATCGCGATCTTCTACGTGATCAACTACACGATCGTCGGCGCCTTTGACGCGATGGGCAGCACCACAGCGCAGCTTCACGCGGTGGGCAAGCTCATCGGGGCGTTGGCGTTCGGCTGGGCGCTGGTGTTCATCTACTACTCGAAGTCCGAACTCCTGACGTCGAACATGATGATCGTCTCGGTGGGAACCTACTACCGGCGCGTGACTCCGATGCTGGTCCTTCGCATCCTGGGATTCTGCTATCTGGGCAACATCCTCGGCGGCCTGCTGATCGCGGCCCTGCTTCGCGGAACCACTCTGATCCGCGGCCCGGTGTTGGAGGCGATGAACCATTCCGTGGCCGTGAAGACCGGATATCTCGACGCCGGGTTCAGCGGGTGGCTCGACCTGTTCATCCGCGCGATCCTCTGCAACTTCATGATCAACCTCGCGATGTTGCTCGTGTACAACGGCTACCTCACCGAGGACATCGCCAAGTGCATGACGATGATCACCGCGGTGTTCGTGTTCGCATTCCTCGACTTCGAGCATTCGGTGGCCAACACGGTCCTGTTCATGATCGTGGGACTGCAGGACGGCATCAATGTCGGTGCCGCGCTGGGAAATCTGGGCATCGTCCTGCTGGGAAACCTGGTCGGCGGCGGTGTGCTCATCGGCTTCTACTACGCGTGGGTCAACGACGAGCGCGACACCCACCTCGTGCACCTGCGGCGTCATCGCCACTGATCCGATTCACCAGGACGAAGGCGGTGGTCACTGACGCGCACATCGCCCTCGTCGCGCGTTGCGGTTGCGTCACGGTCCCGCCGCGATGGACGCGACGCGACGGCGGCAGCCTACGGTGGCTTTAGGCCCCCGGCGAAGTGCTTTCGTCGACGGTCCATCCATGAAGCAGCCGTGGAATGCGTCCGCCAAGGATCGGGGCCCCCACAACAGAGGAGTTGCAGGGTGATCGGAACCATCATCAGCGCGATCGTCGTCGGCTTGATCATCGGCGCGCTGGCCCGTCTCGTCATGCCGGGCAAACAGGACATCGGCATCATCATGACCATCGTGCTCGGTGTCGTCGGCTCGTTGCTCGGCTCGTGGCTCACGTACCAGTTCGGCTACAGCAACAGCAACGGCGGTTGGGAGGTCATTCCCTTCATCGTCGGCGTCGTGGTGGCGATCGCACTCATCGCCGCCTACCTGTCGATCAGGGGCCGCACGGTACGTCAGTAACCCCGAGCGGCTCATTGCCCGAGCGGCTCATTTGTGGCCGGACGGCCGGACCTGGTTCCGACTGTCCGGCCACAGTCGTTGCACCCGGTTCTATTCGGCATGCCCCAAAGCATCTCGACCCTCCATCGCGCGGCGGTCACTTCGATCCCGACGGGACGAATGGCAGGCTGAGGGCATGACCTTCGACGTCGTGCCGACACCCGATCCCGGCAACGTGCCACCGGACCGGCCAGTACCCGACTATGCCGCGCTCGACGACGCCGCTCGCGGCCTGATCGAGGGCGAGCCCGATCGCATCGCGAATGCCGCCAATCTCTCGTCGCTGGTGTATCACGCCTTGCCACAGGTCAACTGGGTGGGCTTCTACTTCTTCGACGGCACCGAACTGGTGGTGGGGCCGTTCCAGGGAAAGCCGGCGTGTGTCCGTATCCCGCTGGACAAGGGTGTGTGCGGGGCCGCCGCCCGCACCCGAGCCACCCAGTTAGTGGCTGACGTCCATGCCGTACCCGACCACATCGCCTGCGACGCCGACAGCCGCTCGGAGATCGTGGTGCCGCTCATTCACCGCGACCGGCTGATCGGGGTGTTCGATCTCGACAGTCCCGTCACCGACCGGTTCACCGAACACGACCAGCGCGGCCTCGAAGCCATCGCGGCCACCTTCCTCGCGTCACTGGGGTGAGATCCTTCCCCTAGGTCTGCACTCCTCCCCAGAAACAACTAGGGGAAAGGTCGAAGAGTAGGGGAAGGACATCGTTCCCCTACTTTCGTGCCGGTGCCGTGCCCGCCCCCGTCGGACCCGGCGCTGAGCGACGCACGAACGTCACACGGGCTCGACGAGCCTGCCGAATGTGCTGCGGTGGAAGATGAGTGGATCGCCGGTCTCGGGATGGTCGACGCCATGGAGTTCGAGTAGGACGATGATGTGGTCGCCGGCTTCCACCTCCCGGTAGATCGTGCAGTCGAAGTGCGCCAATCCCTCGTCGAGCGTCACCGCGCCGTCGTCGGACGCCTTCACGCCGATCCCGTCGAAGCGACGGGCCACCGGCCCGGCGAGCTGCCGGCACGCGGCGCCCTGGTGGTCGGCGAGGATGGTGACCCCCAGATGCGCGGCGCGGCGCAGGTCGGGCCATGTCTTGGAGGCCGCGGCCACCGATACGGACACCAGCGGCGGGTCGAGGCTCACGCTGGTGAATGAGCTCGCGGCGAGGCCGGTGAGAGTGCCGTCGACCTCGGCGGCAACGGCCACGACGCCGGTCGGGAAGATGCCGAATGCCTTGCGCAGTCGTGTGGGGTCGAGATCCTGATTGGTACGCAGTGCGCTCATGAGCCCGCTTTCAGCAGTGTGGCCACGATCGGCCTGGTGGTCGCAAGAAACTCGGCGTAGGCCTGCGGATCGTCGTGCTGTGCGTCCACCACGAACAGACCCCGACTCGGCACGGTTCCGCCGATCTCGGTGAGCACCGGACGCAGGGTGAGTTCCGGTGCCAGTGAATGCGCCGGACTGCCGCCCAGCATCAGTGGCACTGCGATACCGGAAAGCCCTGTACCACCGGCGAATCGGTCGAGGAACAGTTTCAGCAGCCCGGTATAGGCGCCCTTGTAGGTGGGGCTGGCGAACACCACCAGATCGGACTTGCCCACCTGGGCCACCAGGTCGGCGACGGTCTGATCGGACCAATCGAGCAGTGCGGCACCCAAGGTCGCCAGATCAACGGTGAGATCCGGTGCCGCACCGGTCAATTCGGTCGAAAGGTAGGTTGCCGCAGCCAACGTGCGGCTGACGGGTTTGGGATTGCCGACGACGACGGCGGTGGTCACGACGCCGAGACCCGTTTGAGTGGCGTCGAACCCTGCGCACCGAAGGGCACCGACGCCGTTGCCGTGACCGGTGCCGGGTGCGCCCAGAGCCCGCGGCGGGTCAATTCGGGGAGGACACCTTCACCGAACCAGTACGACTCCTCGAGGTGCGGGTAGCCCGACAGCACGAACTCCTCGATGCCCACCGCGTGGTACGCCTCGATGAGGTCGGCGATCTCGCTGTAGGACCCCACCATGGCCGTGCCTGCCCCGCCGCGCACCAATCCGACACCTGCCCACAGATTGGGGTAGATCTCCAACTTGTCCTTGGTGCCCTTGTTGAGGGCGAGCATCCGTTGCTGCCCTTCGGATGCCGATCGCTTCAGACCGGACTGGATGCGTGCGATGTCGTCGTCGGAGATGTGGGCGAGCAGTCTGTCGGCCTCGGCCCACGCCGCCGCGGACGTGTCGCGTGCGATGGTGTGCAGGCGGATTCCGTATGTGAGTTCGCGGCCCGCCTCGGCGGCGGCGCGGCGCACCCGGGCGATCTTCTCGGCGACGGCCTCGGGCGGCTCGCCCCAGGTGAGGTACACGTCGGCATGCCGGGCCGCCACGGCGATCCCCTCGGGCGACGAACCGCCGAAATAGATCTTCGGCAGCGGATCGGGTATCTGATGCAGCACCGCGTCCTCGACGGCGAGGTAGTGCCCGTCGAAGGTCACGGGTTGACCGGTCCACAGCCGTCGCACGATTTCCAGGAACTCGTCGGCACGGGCGTAGCGCTCGGCCTTGTCGAGGAAGTCGCCGAACATGCGCTGTTCGGCGTCCTCACCGCCGGTGACGACGTTGAGCAGCAACCGCCCGCCGGACAGGTTCTGGAAGCTGCCCACCATCTGCGCCGCGAGAAAGGGTGCGGTGACGCCGGGCCGAAAGGCCACCAGGAACTTCAGTCGCTCGGAGACGCTGCTGATCATCGACGTGGTGATCCACGCGTCCTCACACCACGCTCCGGTCGGGGTGAGCGCGGCCTCGAAACCGAGTTGTTCGGCGCTGCGCGCTATCTGTCCGAGGTACTGGACCGACGCCGGACGGCCGGCCGCTTCGGCGGCCACCCCGTGACCTCCGCCGACGACGTTGCGGCTGTCACCGCCGTTGGTGGGCAGGAACCAGTGGAACTTCAGAGAGCTCACGTTCGCTTTCTCCTCAATCGACAACCTCGCCGTCGGCAACACAGGTGTGCGCGCGTGGCGCGTAACCATTCGATTGCAGTCGAGCCGTTCGGGGTTTCCAAGGGTTTCGGACGCAGTGATCTGATGCAACGGTCGTTCGTCATCCCGCGGTCGGTTCCGCGGTGTATGTTCTCCGTGCCTTGGCTGCAGAAGGGACCCCCATGTTCGAGAACAAACCCTGGATTTCGCACTATGCACCCGGGGTCCCCGCCGACGTCGACATCCCCGACCGGACGGTCGCCGACCTCCTTGCCGACGCCGCCGTCCGGTGGCCGTCGCGCGATGCCGTCGACTTCTTAAGCGCGACCCTGACCTACGCCGACCTGGCCGACGAGGTGGCCCGCGGCGCAGCGGTTCTGCGCAGTCTCGGGGTGCAACCCGGTGATCGCGTCTCACTGGTCCTGCCCAACTGCACCACCCACGTGGTGGCGTTTCACGCCGTACTCCGCCTCGGCGCCATCGCCGTGGAACACAATCCCACCTACACCGTCGCCGAGCTGCGCGAACAATTCGCCCTCACCGGTTCGACCCATGCCATCGTGTGGCGCAATCGGGTGTCGGACGTGCGCGATGCCGCGGGCAGTGACCTGCGCACGGTGATCCGCGTGGACGTCGACCACGACCTGCCGAGGCTGGCGCGGCTGGCGCTGCGCCTGCCGGTGGCCGCGGCCCGCCGAACCCGCACCGCCCTCGCATCGGGTGACCCGGGTGACGCCCCGGTCTGGCACGAGTTGCTCGCCGATGCGGTGCCCGAAACCGCCCGGCCGGTTGCCCGCCCGGACGATACCGCCCTCCTACTGTTCACCGGCGGCACCACGGGCGTTCCCAAATGCGCCGAGATCACCCACCGCAACCTGGTCACCAACGCGACTCAAGGTGCGGCCTGGGCACAGTTCACACCCGGCGCCGAAACGGTGTTCGGCATGCTGCCGTTCTTCCACGCGTTCGGCATGATCTTCTGCCTGGTGCTGCCGCCGCTGATCGGGGCAACCACCGTGGCCTTCCCGAACTTCGACCCGGCCGCGGTGATGAAGGCGCAACGGCGGCGCCCGGCGACCTTCGTGCCCGGGGTGGCGCCCATGTTCCCGCGTCTCCTCGACGCCGCCGGGACGTCGACGTCGTTGACGACCATCCGGGTCGCATTCTCCGGGGCGATGCCGCTGGATCCGGAGGTCTCCCGCCGCTGGGAAACGGCCACCGGGGGCTTGCTCATCGAAGGTTATGGCATGAGCGAGTGCTCGCCCATCGCGCTGGGGAATCCGTGCACCGCCGACCGGCGGCCCGGCACCCTCGGCCTGCCGTTCCCCAACACCGACATCCGGCTCATCAACCCGGGGGACCCCACCGGACCCGGGCCGCTGCCGGACGAAAGTGGCACGGTGGAAGGCGAATTGCTGGTTCGCGGCCCGCAGGTGTTTCGCGGGTACTGGAACGATCCCACCGAGACCGCGCACGTGTTGCGTGACGGATGGCTGCGAACCGGCGACATCGTCCGGGTGGACGCCGTCGGCCACGCCACCATGGAGGACCGCGTCAAGGAGATGATCAACGTCGGCGGGTTCAAGGTGTTCCCCAGCCAGGTGGAGGCCCATCTCCGCGAGATGCCGGGGGTTGCCGACGTCGCGGTGGTCGGCATCCCGCGCGACTCGAACGCCGGCGGCGAATCGGTCGTTGCGGTGATCGTGCCCGAGGGGTCGGACCCACCCGAACTCGAGCACGTGCGGGAGTTCGCAAGCCGCAAACTCCCACCCTATGCGATCCCCCGTCGCATCTGTGTGGTCGAAGCGCTGCCGGTGTCGATGATCGGAAAGATTCAGCGCCGAGTGGTGCGCGAGAACATCGTCGCAACCGACTCGTCTCATAGTGGTTGAGAGACAATCCAACTGATCGACGTGGAGCCGAGCCCGGCAGTGACCGGCGGCTATGGTCGCGGCACCCACCCCAGCGCCGGCGCGATCTCGCGGGCGAAGAGTTCGAGCCGCCGGATGTCGAGGTCGGCGCCCGGTGTGCCGTCGCCGGCGGCGGGGTAGAGCCCGACGGTGGGTAGGAAGTGCGTCACTTGGCCGAGCAGCGCCGGATCCGCGCGCAGGTCCCCGATCACGTCGGTCACTGTTCCGTAGCGCGTCACCCGCCGCAGGTACTGCGGGGTGTCCAGCGGTGCGAGGTCGGGTTTGTAGGTGTCGGCGAACTCTCGGAACGTGGCCAGTTCGTCCTCGACCTGGCGTTCGATGCTCTCGCGACTGTCCCCGACGTAGGTGAAACGCATGGCGGCGATGCGGGGGCTGCGCGCCGAACCTGCCTGCGCGCGTGCCCATTCCGCTCGGTAGGCGTCGATCTTGGGACGTTGGTCGAACAGCGCGTGGTCCGAAAACGTCCCGAGCAGCAGTCCGTCGCCCGACGCCGCCGCGGCTGCGGCACGCTCGGGTGAACCGACCGACTGCCAGAGCCGCTCGCGCAGCCCCACCGCCGGTGGATACAGCCGGCGGGCGGCCTCGCCATCGCCGACCGATCCTCCGTCGAGGAGGGTGTGCAGAATCTCGACATGGGAGTCGAACAATGCTCGCCGGTCTTCGATGTCGTGGCCGAACGCCGCAAACGACTCGGCGTCCCCGCCACCGCTGCCGATGCCGAGATTGATTCGCCCACCAGAAATCTCGTAGAGCGTGGCGGCGTCTTCGGCGAGCCTCACCGGATCTTCGAGCGGCAGCACCACCACCGCGGTACCCAGTTCGATCCGCGAGGTCCGCTCGGCGAGCGCGGCCAACAGCACGAGGGGGGAGGCCAGCCGGTCCTTCCCGAAATGATGCTGGCCCACCCAGACGCTCTCGTAGCCGAGTTCCTCGGCCGCAACCACCGTGTCGATCAGTTCGGCGTACGTATCCCGCGCACTCTGCCCCGCTCGCCCGTGGACCTGGGTGAAGAATCCGAGCCGGAACGCCGACTCGGGCAGTGTCGCGGTGTCCTCATCCTGGGTGATGGTCTGGGTCATCGCATTTCACTCCACACTGTGCCGGCCGGTCGATTCCAGAGCACCGTATGTCCGCGAGTGCGATTGTCACAGACTTCGATTCATGCCGATCCTGAGGCGGTTCAGGCAGCGGCTCCCGCTTCCCGCTCCGCGGTGATCAGTTCGTGGATGAACTCCATCTTCTCGAGCACCTTGGGCGGTAGCACGAACGGGTAGAGGTCCTGGTGCCCCATCGACCGGTTGATCTGGTTCAACGCCCACGTGAGCGGCAGCCACCAGTCGATGATGCGATCGAACCCGACCTGCCCGGGCAGGTCGGCATCGAGGATGGCGCCGGCCGGTGCAACAGCGAATGCCGCTGCGGTGTCGAGGGTGTCGCGGATGTGGAGATAGTGCGCGAACGTCTCGGCCCAATCCTCCATCGGGTGCATCGTCGCGTACGAGGACACGTAGTCCTGTTCCCATCCTTCCGGCGGGCCCTGGTTGTAGTGCCGGTCGAGCGCGTCCTGGTAGCTCGTGTTGGGATCGCCGAAGAGTTCCTCGTAACGCGCGAGGCGGGGACCGTCGCCCACCAGCACCATCTGGTAGAAGTGTCCGATCTCGTGCCGGAAGTGACCGATCAGGGTGCGGTACGGCTCGTCCATCGACACCCGCAGTTCCTCACGGTGCACGTCGTTGCCCTCGGCGAGGTCGAGGGTGATCACACCGTCCGCGTGCCCGGTGGTGACCGGCTCGTGCGCGCTGGAAAGCAAATCGAACGCAAGTCCGTTCTGCGGGTCAACATCCTTGCCGAAGATCGGCAGATTCAGATTGTCGAGTTCGAAAATCACTCTGCGCTTGGCCATTTCGGCCTCGGCGAAGTCCTGCATGGCCTGCGTCTCGGATTCGGGTGGCCGCGTACGGGTCAGCCGGCACGATTCACACAACGTGGGCAGCCCGCCGCCCTGCTCCACCAGCCAGTTGCACGCGGCCGGAAGGTTGTTGGCGCAACGGATCACGGCGGTGCCGTCGACAGCACCCACCTCGTTCTCGTCGAGGACCTGCATGGTGCGGCTGGGCAGGTGGAAGCCCAGCGATTTACCGCAGTTGAGGCAGACGGTGTTCTCGAACGACAGTTGCTGACCGCAGTTGCGGCAATGAAAGTCACGCATGTGTTCACTCTTCTCTCTTCGGGTTTTGGACGGGTCGGAATGGAAGTCTTCGCGAAGTACTAGTCGGAACACGACGCTCAACGGCGCGCGACTGTGCGGGTTGTCACACCTCGCCGGTGTCGATGGGCCGTTGCGGGTCGGCGGACCACTGCGACCACGATCCCGGAAAGAGTGTGCCGCTGCGTCCGGCGATCTCGAGCGCCGCGATCTCGTGGGCCGCATTGACCCCGGACCCGCAGTAGGCGATCACCTCGGCCGCGTCATCGATGCCCGCGCGCGCGAAACGCTCGCGAAGTGCGGCCGCGGGAAGGAAATGGCCGTCGGCGTCGACGTTGGCCGCGGTGGGCACACTCACCGCCCCGGGTATGTGGCCGGCGCGCGGGTCCACCGGTTCCACTTCACCCCGGTAGCGTTCGACGGCCCGGGCGTCCACGAGCACCGTGGCCGGCGCGGGCACGGCCACTTCTTCGATGGTGGCGACCGGCAGGTGCCCGGGGCTCAGGGTGACGGTGCCCGCACGTGGGGTCACGTCTCCGGCGGATGTTCGCAATCCGGCGGTACGCCACGCACCGAGTCCGCCGTCGAGCAGCCGAACGTCGCGGTGACCACCCCACCGCAGCAACCACCACGCGCGGGCGGCGGCGAGATTGCCGATGTCGTCGTAGACCACCACGGGCGAACGATCGTCGACGCCCCAGCGCCGTGCCGCCGTTTGGAGGTCGGCGAGGTCGGGAAGCGGATGGCGACCTCGCTCGGGTGACGCCGGTGCGGCCAGTTCGGTGTCGAGGTCGACGTAGATCGCGCCCAGAATGTGTCCGGCACGGTAGTGGTCGCGCCCGTGCGGATCGCCGAGTTGCCAGCGCACGTCCAGGATCACCGGCGGATTGTCCGACACCATCGCCTCGGTGAGTTCGTCGACAGTGATCAGCACCTGCGACACGACACCTCCTCGGATCGCGCGACAGGGTCAGATGGGTGACTCCCGTCGCAGCCGCGCTGACACCATCGTGCCCTGTTTGCATCGGGCATGAAAATCACCACCACACACCGGGCATGTTCGCGGCTCCGTAGGATCGAACACATGAAGCAGGCAGACGGCGAGTACTACGTCACCGCGGACGAGCTCAAGGCGTTCTGGGATTCGGGCAAGAAGTACTGGTACATGCGTGAGGACGGGTCGACGGATCTGTACTCCGATGAGCTCGACATCACGCACGGCTGGCCGATCCACCTGATGAATCGCGATGAGCAGTGGTACGCGAAGTGGAACGGCGATCTCGAGAAGGCTGTCGAGACCGACCTCAACCCGCATCTGATCAAGAACTTCGAGGAACTACTCCTGCAGGGCAACTGGCCGCACGATCAGGACTGACGTTTCCTAAGCACGGCCCGAACGAGCCGCGCGGGCGTCGCGTAGGTCCCCCTCGCGCAAGGCCCTGTCGCGGAGGTTCCTGTCGGGCTCATCGAGGCGGTCGTAGGCCTCGTTGAACGCATGCAGTTCCCGCAACAGTGCTTCCGGCGTGCCCGGCGCCATGTCGGAGAGCACCCGTTCGAGCCGCCGCGCCCGCAGCAGACCATCGTGTTCGAATGCCTCGACCCCCCTCTGCGTGGGCCGGATACGTCTGCTCGTCGATCCGGCCACGTCGAAGCGTTCGAGGTAGCCGTGGGTGATGGCGGCATTGACCTGCCGGTTGATGGTTGATTGTTCGAGGTGGGTCAGCTCGCTGAGCTCACGAAGAGTGCGCGGTCGACCGTCGGAGAGAATCCACAGCAGGTTGAACGCCGAGCGCTCCAGCACCGAACCCGGAGCGATGAGGTCGCGGCGTCGGGCCATTCGAAGGAGTTCGTCGGCCAGGTCGCGATACAACGCCGACGGCCACGGCACGAAGTCATTGCCGCCCGCCCGGTCGCCGTCTTGGCTGTCCTGGCTGTCCACGATGGCCTTCTCCCGTCGTCGAGTGCACGAAACGTGGGTCCGGTATGTCCGAATACTGCCACCGGACTAGGCATATGTACCGTGCATATGTACTCTACATAAGCGCCCTGGACGAGCACAGGAGGTGTCCATGTCCGACGCAGAACCCGACCTCACCACCACGACGGCGCTGCCGCACGCGGAGAACGAGACGAACGGCGGCGTCATCGCCACGGTCATCACGTTGTGTATGGGCGGCCTGGTGGCCGCCCTCATGCAGACCCTGGTGATCCCGATCCAGCCGGAACTGCCGCAATTGCTGGGCACGTCACGGTCCAACGCGTCATGGGTCATCACCGCAACCCTGCTCGCGGCCGCGGTCGCGATGCCCATCGCAGGCCGGCTCGGCGACATGTTCGGTAAGCAGCGGGTACTCGTGGGCAGTTCGGTGCTCCTTGTCGTGGGATCGGTGATCTGTGCACTGAGCGATTCGGTGATCCCGATGATCGTGGGCCGTGCCGTACAGGGCCTGGCGATGGGCTTCATTCCGGTCGGCATCAGCCTGATGCGGGAGGTGACCCCGCCGCGGATCACGTCGATGGCCATCGCCGCGATGAGTGCCACCCTCGGTGTGGGCGGCGCGATCGGGCTGCCGCTGTCGGCGTGGATCGCGCAGTCATGGAACTGGCACGCACTGTTCTGGGTGGCAGCAGCACTGGCCGCGGTGATCCTGGTCCTGACCATCGTCGTGGTTCCACATGTGGCCGACGCCGTCGGCGGGCGGCTCGACATCGTCGGCGCCATCGGCCTGGCGATCGGCCTGTGCGCCGCGCTCATCGCGGTGTCGAAGGGCAACGACTGGGGATGGGCGTCAGCGGACACCCTGGGCCTGCTGGCCGTGGGCATCGTCGTCCTGATCGGCTGGGGTTTCTACCAGCTGCGCACCAGCGATCCGCTGGTGGATCTGCGGACCACCGCCCGGCCTGCGGTGCTGCTCACCAATATCGCCGCGATCGCAATCGGCTTCGGCATGATGGCACAGTCGGTGGTGATCCCCACCCTGCTCGAGATGCCGAAGGAGACCGGCGTCGGTCTCGGCCAGGACATCCTCGCCGCCGGACTGTGGATGGCACCGGGCGGTCTGATGATGCTGGTGTTCTCACCGGTGTCGGGCTTGCTGATCAACAAGATCGGTGCGAAGTACACGCTCGCCATCGGTGCGACGGTTCTCGGCGTCGGCTACCTGATCGCGCTCTTCCTGATGAATTCGCCCTGGCAGCTCATGGTGGCCTCCATCATCGCCGCCTCCGGCGTGGGCATCGGCTACGCCGCGATGCCGACGCTGATCATGGGCTCGGTGCCGCTGACCGAGGCGGGTGCGGCCGTCGGTCTCAACGGCCTGATGCGGTCGATCGGCACCACGGTGTCGTCGGCGGTGATGGCCGTGCTGCTGACCACCGCCGCAGTCTCGATGGGTGGCCAGTCGATGCCCTCGCACACCTCGTTCCGCCTGTGCTTCCTCGTGGGGGCGGTGGCCGCCTTCGTCGGTGTCGCTATCACCCTCCTGATTCCCCGGCGCGGACCGCAGCCCGTACCCCAGCCGGCCACCTTCGACGACGCGGCGGTGTGATCATCGACCTCGAACATGTTGTGTCAGTGCAGCTATCGAGGGTGCCAGCCAGGTGGCGAGGTAGCGCCTGAGCTCCGGACCCAGAACCGGTGTCCTGCCATTGCCGGATACGAACGCGTCGACGACGAGTAGTAGCCAGCCCGCGAGCTCGTCAAGCGTCGCATCGTCGAATCCGGCCTTCTCCCAGTCGGCGTCCATCAAGCGCAGCACGCTCACCGCGTAGTCCCGCGAGACGTCGTCGGTGATTCCGGCGGCCACCCCTGTTCGGCGAGTGGTCGCAAGAAGCGCCAGGGCCGCGTTGTCGCCATGGAGCGCTTCGATGGTCAGAGCAGTGAACTCGACGACCGCCTCGGCGGGATCGGTGATCCCGCGGACCGAGTTGACGAGGTAGGTCGAGAAACGCTCGGCGATATCGTTGGCCGCGGCCTGCAACAACGCCTCGACGCTCGGATAGTAGCGGTACACGGTCTGCCTGGTGATCTGCAATTCCTGGGTCACATCGGTGATCGACACCAGTTCCCCTGTGCTGTGCAGAAGTTTCAGGGTTGCGTCGAGAATCCTCCGCGCCGCATCGTCGTCGTCCGCGGGTAACGATCCGCCCCAGCCTCGACGTCGTGCCACCTGCGACCTCCTCGGACGATCGGGGGACTCGCGCCGCCCAGAACACTGTTGTCGGCAATTCTGCCAGTTCTGATCACACATGTCTGGACAATGCGTATGATCAGCGCCGTCGGGGATCGTCGAACGGAGTAACCAGTGACGAGTGAGAGTGCGCGGGTGCATGTCCTGACCGGCACTGCACGCGCCAAGGCCGCAAGTGCCGTCGACGGTATCGGCGGATTCTTCGCGATGACGCTGGACACGTTTCGTTTCACGTTCGCGCGTCCGGTCCAGTTCAACGAGTTCATCGACCAGACGTGGTTCATCGCCCGCGTCTCGACGTTGCCCACCGTGCTCGTCGCCATCCCGTTCACCGTGCTCGTCACCTTCATCTTGAACATCCTGCTGCGCGAACTCGGCGCCGCGGATCTGAGCGGGGCCAGTGCGGCGTTCGGCACGGTCACCCAGATCGGACCCATGGTGACCGTGCTGATCGTCGCCGGCGCCGGCGCCACCGCTCTGTGCGCCGACCTCGGATCGCGGACCATCCACGACGAGATCGCGGCGCTGGAGGTGATGGGCGTCGACCCGGTGGCACGACTGGTGGTGCCACGCGTGTGGGCGTCGGCGTTCGTCGCGGTGCTGCTCAACGGTCTGGTGTGCACCATCGGCATCTTGGGCGGCTTCGTGTTCTCGGTGTTCTTCCAAGGCGTCAATCCCGGTGCGTTCGTGGGGAATCTGACGTTGCTGACCGGTTTCGGCGAACTACTCATCGCCGTCATCAAGGCCGGCCTGTTCGGCCTCATCGCCGGCCTGATGGGCTGCTACCGCGGCCTGACCGCCAAGGGCGGCCCCAAGGGTGTGGGAGAAGCCGTCAACGAGACGGTGGTGTACGCATTCATCGGCCTGTTCGTGGTGAACATCCTCGTCACCGCGGTCGGTGTGAAGGCAACCGGGGGGTAGGGGATGGTCTTCGCTATATCCGATCTCATCACCCGTGGCAGGCGGCAGGCCGACACGTCGTCGAAATCCATCGACCGGGTCGGCGCCGAGGTCGAGTTCTTTGTGGAGGCCATCCGCAAGGCACCCGCCGCGGTGCGGCACTACCACGGCAGCGTGCTGCGTCTGATCGCCGAAATCGGAATGGGCACAGGTGCTCTCGCGGTGATAGGCGGATCGGTGGTGATCGTCGCCTCGCTCACCCTGTTCACCGGGGGAACCATCGCCATCCAGGGATACAGCTCCCTGGGAAACATCGGGATCGAATCCCTCACCGGATTCCTCTCGGCGTACATCAACGTGCGGGTGGCCGCGCCGGTGGTCGCCGGCATCGGACTGTCGGCCACCATCGGCGCCGGCTCGACAGCGCAATTGGGTGCCATGCGGATCAGTGAGGAGATCGACGCACTCGACTCCATGGGGATTCGGCCACTTCCCTACCTGGTGAGCACGCGGCTGGTCGCGGGCACGCTCGTGGTGATCCCGCTGTACTCGGCGGCGATGATCGCCTCGTTCTACGCGTGCCGGTTCGCCACCGTCGTGCTCAACGGTCAATCGTCAGGACTCTACGACCACTACTTCCGCACGTTTCTGCAACCGGTCGACATCCTCTGGTCGTTTGCCCAGGCGATAGCAATGGGTCTCGCGGTGATGCTCATCCACACCTACTACGGCTACACGGCATCCGGCGGTCCGGACGGCGTCGGGCGGGCCGTGGGACGCGCCGTCCGCGCCTCGCTCATCGTGGTCGTCAGCGTCACCCTACTGATCTCGCTCGCGGTCTACGGGCCCACCGGCAACTTCCACCTGTCGAGTTGACATGCTTGGCAAATACCGGCTCAAGATCTACGCGCTCGGGCTCGTCATCGCCCTCTCGCTTGTCGTTGCACTGGCCTACAACGCTTTTCGGGGCAACTTCAGCAGCACCGAACCCGTGACCGTGGTGGCCGAGCGCGCCGGGCTACTGATGACGGCGGGCGCCAAGGTGACCTACCGCGGCGTCGAGGTCGGACGCGTGACCGCGCTACAGGCCGACGGGCACACTGCCCGAATCTCGGCACAGATCGATTCCGACGTGATCGATCAGATCCCCGCGGACGCCCGTGTCGAGATCTCCTCCACCACCGTGTTCGGCGCCAAATACGTCAATTTCGTCGCACCGGAGTCGACGGACGGCCCTGGCCTACAGCCGCATTCGGTCATCAACACCGACGACGTGCAAGTCGAGATCAACACCACCTTCCAGAACCTCACCGACGTACTGCGGCAGATCGAACCGCAAAAGCTCAACGCGACACTCGCCGCACTCGACGGCGCACTCGGTCAAGGCCGCGGCGCCGACCTGGGCGACACCATCGACAAGGCGACCTCGCTGCTGCGGCAGATCAATTCGCCCGGCATCCGACTGGGCACCACCCTCGACGCCGCCGCCGATGCGATCATGGCCTACGCGCCCAGTGCACCACAGCTCGCGGCAATCGCCTCGCAGGTACGCACCACCGCCTCCACGATCACCGACAAGACCGACGGGATCGACCTGATGCTGACCTCCGTGATGGGACTGAGTGGGACGGCCACCGACTTCCTCAAGACCAACACACCCACGCTCACCGAATCGCTGCGCCTGTTCACCCCCACAACCGGACTCATGCGCGAGTATTCACCCCAATTCACCTGTCTCATCAAAGGAATGGACAAGTTGCTCGAGCGCGGACTTCCCGCTCTCGGATCGGCGAAGTACCCCGGAATACACCTGAACATCGGCTTCGTTCCCGGTGTCCCGCTCTACGGTTACCCCGCCAATCTGCCGGTTGTCGGGGCGAGCGGCGGACCCCACTGCTACGGACTGCCCGTCCTCGCACCCGGCACCGTCTCCCCATATGTGGTGACCAATACCGGCGTCAACCCGTACCGCAACGAACCGGGTTCTCTCGAACTGCACCCCGAGGACCTGCTCACGAGTCTTGTGGGCCAACCCGTCAAGGGGGGCCGATGACACGCAAATTGCACAAGCACTCCACGCTCCTCAAGGTGGGCGTCTACACCGCCGTCATGCTCACCATCCTCGGCGGATTGATCATCGTCTTCGGGAACTTCCGCTCGGACTCGGCCAACACCTATCGCGCCGTGTTCACCGACGCCTCCGGGCTACGGGCGGGCCAGAACGTGCGCATCGCCGGAGTGCTGGTGGGGAAGGTCTCCGCGGTCGACCTGCAACCCGACTCCCGTGTGGTGGTCACCTTCTCGGTGACCCGCGCCCGCTCGCTCGACTCGTCCACGCACGCACAGGTCAAGTACGAGAATCTCACCGGCGACAGGTATCTGGAGATCGCACAGGGACAGATGCTGCCGGGATCGACGCCCGGCCCGCTGTCGGACGGCGGCACCATCCCGGCGGCCAGAACCGCCCCAGCACTCGACATCGACGCGCTGGTCGGCGGTCTGAAACCCGTTTTCCGAACCGTGCGGGCCGAAGATCTCAACAAACTGACCGGGGCGCTGGTGGGGATCATGCAGGGCCAGGGAGAAAACATCCAGACCTTGCTCGACACCACCGCCTCGACCACCGGGATGCTCGCCGACCAGGATGCGGTGATCGGCGAAGTGGTCGACAACCTCAACGTCGTCCTGAAGGTCGCGGCCGACCGGCGACAACAGGTGTCCGACTCCGTCTCCCAATTGCAGCTTCTGGTAACACAATTCGCCCACCAGCAGGACCCGATGGATCAGATCACCGAACGCCTCTCGGCCGCGACCCTGGCCGCCGGCGGCCTGCTCGATCACGTCCGGCCCGACGCGTTCGCCACCGTCGTCCAGCTCGATCGAACCGCAGGCCAGCTCGTCGCCGGACAGGACATGCTCGATCGGACGCTCGCCGCGTTGCCGGAGGCCTACCGCCGACTCGGCCGGATGGGCGCCTACGGTGCCGGCTTCCAGCTGTATGCCTGCCAAGGCATTCTGCGGCTGACCGGAACCGACGGCAAGAACCTTGATATCCCACTGCTCGATCAAACCGAGGGCCGGTGCAGCAAGGGAGATGTCGATGAGCCGTAAACGTGCGCTGCCCACCTTCCGGGAGATGCCGCGCCGGAGGGTCGCGGTGATCGGTATCTCGCTGACCGTGGCGATCGTCGTGCTGTCGCTGAGTTTCGACCGGATTCCGGCGCTCTTCGCGCACGGCGGTTACCGTGCCTACTTCGCCGAGGTGGGTAACCTACGCTCGGGCGACAGGGTGGAACTGTCCGGCGTGGACGTCGGCAAGGTCGGCGACATCACGTTGTCGGGTAACAAGGTTCTGGTGTCGTTCGACGTCAAATCGCCGGTACGACTAGGTGATTCGACGCGAGTGGCAATCGTGACGACGTCGGCACTGGGTAAACGCGCCCTTCGTGTGATGCCCGCCGGAATCGGCGAGATGTCCCACGACGATCCGATCCCCCTCGAACGGACCGTTGCGCCCTACTCACTGAGCAACGCCCTCGACGACGCCGGTGGCACCCTGTCGGGGACCGACGACTCCCAACTCGACAGCGCCCTGCGTGCGACGAGTGACACCCTCGACGCGGTCGCACCGTCGTTGTCGGCGGCCATGACCGGGGTTCAACGTCTGTCGACCACAATCGGATCCCGCGATGATCAACTCCGTACGCTGCTGAGCCGCAGCCGGGATCTGACCGGACTTCTCGCACAACGCAGTGGCCAGCTCAACACACTCGTCAATGACGCCGCCATCCTGCTGGGCCAATTGCAGTCACGCAGCCAGGAATTGGAGCGCCTGATCATCGGCACCAGGTTCCTGGCACAGCAGTTGTCGGGTCTTCTGCAGGAGAACCAGGCCCGGCTCACACCCGCGCTCACCAAGCTGCACACAGTATTGGGGGTGCTCGAGAAGAACCGCGACGCGATCTCGAAGGCGATCCCCGGGCTGCGCAACTTCTCCATGGGCCTGGGCGAGAGCGTCGCCACCGGGCCGTTTTTCACCGCCTACGTCGGCAATCTGGTTCCGGTCGCCTACCTACAACCACTGGTGGACGCCATCGTGCGCGATTCGCCACCGTCGGCACAACCTCCGAAGGAGGGGACCCGATGAAACGTCTCCTCGCACTGGTGGCGGTTGTGCTGGTCGCCGTCGTCGGCGCCGTCGCCTGGTTCACCACCCGCGGGCCGGACTCCAAGACGATCTCGGTCCAGCTCGCCTCGGCAACCGGACTCTATCCCGGTGATGAGGTCACGGTTCTCGGTGTGCCGGTGGGCAAAGTGGAATCACTCACTCCCACTCCCGGATACGTGATCGCCCGGTTGTCGGTGAACAACGATGTCGAGGTGCCGTCGAATGCGGGCGCCGCGGTGGTGTCACAAAGTCTGGTGGCAGGGCGCACCATCCAGCTCACGCCGGGATACACCGGCGGAGCAACACTCGCCGACGGCGCCGTCATCCCCCTCGCCCGCACCACGGTCCCGATGGAGTGGGACGACATCAAGAACGCGCTCAACGACGTCACCCGGGCCGTGGGGAGCAAGGGCCCCGACGATCCCGGCTCGGCCGCGCAGCTCGTGTCCAGCGCGGCGGATACGTTGTCGCCGAACGCAGACGACGTCAACAACACGATCACCGGGCTGAGCCGTGCGATGTCGGTGATCTCCGACGGCCGCGACGATCTGTTCGCGGTGGTGCGCAATCTCCAGGTCTTCGTCAATGCGATGTCGGGCAGCAACGATCAGGTCGCCGCGCTGCAGCAGAGGTTGTCGACGGTTGCGCAGGTCCTCGGCGACACCAGCGGTGACACCCGCGACGCGCTCGCCACACTCGACACACTGATGGGTGACGTGCAGACCTTCGTGTCGCAGAACCGTGATGCCATCACCTCCGACATGGTCTCGGCGACCGACGTCACGACGACGCTGGCCCTGCAGCGCGCCAACATCGAAGGGCTCCTCCACCAATCCCCCACCCAGCTCTCGAACTTCTTCAACATCTACAAGCCGGGTGTGGGCGGGATGAACGGGGTGTTCTCGGCGGCGAACTTCGAGAACCCCGTACAGGCCGTGTGCGGCGGTTTCGCGGCCGTGGGCAAACCGGACAGCGGACGCGCCGCGGACCTGTGCGTGCAATACCTGGGGGCCTACCTCAGCATGCTCAAGACCTCTTACCCGAATTTCCTCACAATGCCCACCAGGTCCGGATTCGTCGACCCCGGCCAATTGGTGTACTCCGAACCCGGTCTCGCCCAGACCGTTCCGGGACTGACCGGGCCGGGGTCGGAGCCACGAAAGACTCCCCGCAGCCTGTCCGCGCTGCTGTTACCCAGGGGTGGCCAGTGACTCGCGTGATCTTGGCCCGCAGCCATTCCATGTCGAGCACCGTGGGTGCCGTGATGCTGATGGTGGTCGCGCTGACGGTCAGCGCGTGCGGCTGGCACGGCATCGAGTCGGTACGGCTACCCGGCGGCCATGGACGCGGCGACGACGCCTACCACGTCACCGTCGACATGCCGAATGTCACCAACATCACGCCCAACTCGCCGGTCCTGGTCAACGACGTCGAAGTAGGCCGGATCACTGCGATCTCCCTCGTCGGATGGCATGCACAAGTGAATCTCGCCATCGACGGCGACGTGGTTCTGCCCGCCAATGCCGTTGCCGCGATTGGTCAGACCAGCCTGCTGGGCTCACAGCACATCGAGTTGTCGGCGCCCACCGAAACTGCGCCCACCGGACGGCTGGCCGACGGAGCGGTGATCCCGATCGAACGTGCCAGTGCCTATCCCACCACCGAGCAGACCTTGTCGGCGGTGTCGGCGGTGGTCAACGGGGGTGGGCTCGGTCAGCTCGGTGACATCGTCCAGGGCGCAGACAACGCTCTGTCCGGCCGCGAGGTCACCGTTCGCGACCTCGTTCGTCAACTGACCACCGTGCAGAACACGCTCGACCAGCGGCGAGTCGCGATCGTCACGGCACTGAACGGACTCGACCACCTCGCCACCGTCTTCGCCGGTGACGCACCGATGCTCGACGACGCCATCCGGCGCATCCAACCGGCACTGGAAGCGCTGGCGGCCCGGCGCTTCAAGCTCACCGACGCCTTGACCGCGCTCGACCAGTTCGGTGACACCGCGCGGAAACTCATCACGACGAGTGCGTCGGACATCGAGGCGAACGTCGCCAACATTCATCCGTTCCTGAAGTCACTCGCCGATTCGGGGAAGTCGCTCACCGCCTCACTCGACATGGCGTTCACATTGCCGCTCCCGCTCAGCAGGCTCGATCGCATCGTTCGCGGCGATTACGCCAATCTGTTTGCACTGCTCGACTTCTCGGTTCCGCGCCTACGGTCGGATCTCCTACGCGGCACTCCATTGGGCCGCACGGTGTCGGGTCCTTCCGGCGCACTCGCGAAGAACCCCGGACTCGGCGCCCAGGCGACCGATCCGATGCGGGGGCCGGTGTCGGGCGACCCGCGGCACCCGGTGGGGGGTAACTGACATGCGCCCGGTGATCCGACTCCAACTCGTCGTGCTCGCGCTGGTCACGGTGATCGCGGTGACTGTCATGGTGGTGGGATACCTACAGATCCCAGCGCTCGTCGGTGTCAACCGCATGACGGTCACCGCCGAACTCCCTGCCGGCGGCGGCCTCTACGAGCAATCCAACGTGACGTACCGCGGCGTGACCGTCGGCACCGTGAAATCGGTTGCGGTGCAGCGTGACGGAGTGAAGGCCACGATGCAGATCGACGACGGATACCGGATACCGCGCGAAGGGCTGCGCGTCAATGTGCACAGCATGTCGGCGATCGGCGAACAGTACATCGACCTCGTGCCCGCCCCGGGCGCCACCGGACCCGACCTCGGTGACGGTGACGTCCTGCCTGCCGACACGGTCACATTGCCCGCGCAGATCGGCCCTGTTCTGCAACAGGCCAACGATCTGCTCGCCTCGATCCCGCCGGGCAAACTCCACACCCTGATCGACGCGTCCTTCCGCAGTTTCGTCGGCACCCGTGACGACCTGATCAAACTCGTCGCGTCGCTCACACAGGTCGCCGACATCGCGGACCACAATGCCGACAGCACAGACGAACTCATCCGCGAACTCGGCCCGTTCCTCGAGCCGCACGGCGAGTCGAGGGAGGCGATCGCCACCTGGTCGGATGAGCTCGCACGGTTCACGTCGGTGCTGAAGGATCAGGATCTGCACGTGCGCGCCATCATCGACAACAGTCCGGTCGCAGCGGCCGGTGCGCAACGGCTCATCGAGGATGTGCGCCCCACGGTGCCGATTCTGCTGTCGAATCTGGTCAGTCTCGGTCAGGTGGCCGCAATCTACAACGCGGGGATCGAGCAAATCTTCGTGCTGATGCCGCCGCTGATCGCCGGTATCCAGTCGATGGTGAATCGCGGGATGCCCGACGAGTCGGTGATCGCCCAGTTCCACACGATGGCGTCGCCGTTGTGTACCACAGGATTTCTACCCGCCGACCAACGCCGGAGCCCCGCGGATCTCACCAAACTCGCTTCTCCGGTCGGCCAGTATTGCTCGATTCCGCAGAACGCGCCGATGAACGTGCGCGGTGCAAGGAATCTGCCGTGCATGGAGGTGCCGGGAAAGCGGGCGCCCACACCCGAGCAGTGCCGCGACCCGCGCGGCTATCAGCCCAAGGGCCAGTGGCCATCGAGCATCGACGGATCGGGTAGCCCGGACCGCCAAGGACTGACCACCGGCGTACAACCCTCGGCTTACGACCCGGCCACCGGCGACTACGCGGCACCCGACGGAAGCACATATCACCATCGCACCATCCAAGGAGGAGCCTCATGGCACGAGCTACTCTCGAACCCGATCAACTGACCGACCCCGACTCGGCCGAACCGGAGAACGACACCTCATCGGATGTCGACGCAACCGGCGCCGCCGCGTCGGAGGTCGAAACAACCGACACCGACACAGCCGACACAGCCGGCGCTCCGGACACCTCACGGTCGGGGAGAGTCGCTCGCCTGGCGCGCGGCGCGGCGTCGCGGTGGCCGGCGATCGTGATGGCTGTCTGCGTCGCGGGTTCGTTGGCCTTCGTCGGCCACGAACTCTGGGAGCGACACCAGATGGACTCGTACGACAGCATGCGTGCCGAGTACCTGCAGACGGCGAAAGACGGCGTGGTGTCGCTGACCACCGTGAACTCCAAGACCGCGGACGCCGACATCAAGCGGCTACTGAGCAAGTCGAGCGGCACCTTCAAGACCGATTTCTCCAGTAGGTCGGGGTCTTACACGCAGATCGTCAAGGAGGCCCAGGTCAGTTCGAAGGGCACGATCCTGTCGGCCGGGATCGAGAAGATCGACTCGTCGTCGGCCACCATTCTCGTTGCTGCGCACGCGGAAGTGACCAACGAGAATGCGACCGACCCCGAGGGCCGCGACTACCGCTTCCGGGTGGTGGTCACCAATGGCGAACCGATGACGATCTCGAAGGTGGACTTCGTACTGTGAGCTCACTGAATCTCGGCCGTTTCGGCCGCATCACCTTCACCCGCCCCACCGCGGACGCCGATGTGGACACGCTCGACACGGAAGTGGGCACGCCCGACGCCGAAGTGGGCACGCTCGACACCGAACCGGGCACGCTCGACGCGGATGTGGGCACGCTCGACACCGAAGCGGGCACGCTCGACACCGAAGTGGGCACGCTCGACGCCGAAGCGGGCACGCTCGACACGGAAGTGGGCACGCCCGACGCCGAAGTGGGCACGCTCGACGCAGAAGAGGGCGGCTCACGGTGGCGTAAGCCCGCGATCGCCGGCGCCGCGGTCCTCACGATCGCGGCGGTGGCCGGCGGCGTGGTCCTCGGTGTGTCCAACCACGGACGTGCCGAGGTGCGCGATTCCGAGGACGGCATGAAGTCGGCGGTGACGCGTCAGGTGGTGAACATGCTCTCCTATGACCACGCGACCATCGACAAGCAGATGTCCACCGCCGCCGAGGGGCTCACACCCACCTTCCGCAGCGACTTCACGAAACTTGCCGACCAGGTGGTGATTCCCGGCGCCAAGGAGAAGCAGGTCGACACCAAGGTGACGGTCGCCGGCAACTCGGTGGTCTCCCTGACCGCCGACCGCGCCCAACTACTGCTCCTGCTCAACCAGACGACGTCGAGCGCGGCGGAGAAGAATCCCTCGACAGCGGGAAGCAGGGTGATCGTGACCGCCATCAAGTCGGGCGATCGCTGGCTGATCGACAGCCTGCAGCCTGTGTGACATCGGAACGCCGACATCACGCCGACAGTGCGAATTACGGTTCCGCACTGGGCACTCCGTCAACTCCGCGACCACTCACCCGGGGGTATAGTCGATGTTCATGGACGGTTCGCACAGTCACCTCGATGCTGACGCATCCGTCGATCCGGCACCGGGCGAACTGACCCAAAACGTCATCATCTCGCTGCTTCGCGTACTCAACAAGATTCAGCAGGGACGTCGCACATCGCACACCTTCGTCGAGGGCGACGTGCCGATGACGCTGGTCGAAGCCGAGATGTGCGCCATGATCGACCGTGACCCGGGAACCACCGGCGCGGAACTGTCGGCGTTGCTCGGTGTGACCAGATCGGCGACGTCTCAGGTGATCACGAAGCTCAAGCAGAAGGGCTTCGTCATCGATGTCACCCATCCCGGAGATGCCAAGCGCCGCAGACTGTATCTGACCGATCGCGGGGTAAAGGCCGCGTCGGTTGCCAACGAGTACTCGAAGATGCTCGTCGCCGAGGTGTTCGGCGGCGACCCGGCGGAAGTGGCTGCCTACCAACGTTTTCTGATCAAGCTCGAGGAGTTTCACGACAAGGCTAGTCAGTGGACCTGACGGGTCCGATCAGCCGTTGAGGGCTTCACCCAGTTCGGCGTTCTCGGCGAGCAGCATTCCGATGAAGGGGTCACTGGTCGGCGGAAGGACCCAGAACCGCTTGTTGTCGAAGGCGTCGAGAACCCAGCGGGCCACCACGTCAGGATCCACACCCGCCTCATTGAGTGCAGCGTGTGCACCCTCCACGATCGCCGCATCGGCGACAACTCCGGAGGGAACCCGGGCGGCCGAGGTTCGCATCAGATTCGTCTTGACCATGCCGGGGTTGAGCACGCTGACGGTGATGAACGGTGCGACACCGGCAAGCTCGGCGCGCAGCGATTTCGCCAGTGAGATCGCACCCGCCTTGCCGGCCGCATATGCGGCGCTGTAACCACCGGCCACCAGGCCGGCCATCGATGCGGTGATCTCGACGGCGGCGGGCGTGCCCTGTGCGATCAAGGCGGGCACAAACGCACGGATCGACGAGAACAACCCTCCGAGGTTGATCGAAGTGACAAAATCATAAGTGGCCGTGGGTGTCTCCCACAGCAGAGAGCCGGCGCTGGTGACACCCGCATTCAGGCACACCACCGAGATGGTTCCCAGCGAGGCGGACAAGCGCGCCAGGTCGGCCAGCGCGTCCTCATCACACACGTCGGTCTTGCACGTGTGGATTCGCGCCGACGGCCCGGCAAGTCGGTCGGCCGCCCTCGCCAGCGCATCGTCATCGACGTCGGCGATCACCACGTCGGTGCATCGTTCACGCAGCGCCTTGGCGAGAGCGAAACCGATACCGCTTGCGCCGCCGGTGATCACGGCGACGGTGTCGGATGACATCGCCCCCACCTAGTGGTATGCGGGGATCAGCTCGGACCCCATGATCTCTATCGACTCCATGATGCGGTCGTGTGGCATATCGCCCATCTGCATGTGGATGATCACCTGGTCCACGCCGCTCTTCTGGAAAGCGTCGAGGAACGGCTGACAATCCTCGGGCGTGCCGGCCATGACGAAGCCGCCCTCGGTCATCAAGTCCTCCACCATCTTCCGATCGCTCTTGATCAGGTCGTTGACCATCTTCGTCTCACCCTGGGTCAGGTGCGCGTAGCTCTTGGGCGGAGTTCCGCCCGGCCACCCGTGAAGCATGTAGTCCGATCCGTGCAACGTGTGCTCCACGGTCCGCTCGACGGCGAGCCGACGAACCTCGTCGCGATCCTGACCGCACAGACCGTTGACGAATCCCGCGGTCGCCCGGTTCACCACGCCGGCCATCGGTTCCGCCTTGTCGATGTTGGCGTAGTAGGCCTCGGTGGACGCCGAAAGCATCTCGTAGTCGGCCTTCTGGGCAAAGAACAGCATTCCCAGACCCTTCTTGGCGGCACGCTCGGCATTGCCCGGGCCGACACCGCCGACCCACAGCGGCGGGTGCGGGCGCTGCACCGAGCGCGGCACCACCGAACGAGGCGGTATGTTCACGTACTCGCCGTCGAAGCTCACGGTCTCGTCTGCGATGCATCGGACCACGGCGTCGAGACCCTCACTCCACTGGCTGCGTGACTCGTCCGGGTCGAGTCCGAACCCGTAGAGTTCCGTCGGTGTGGTCGAGCGGCCTGAACCCAGGTCGACGCGGCCACCACTGAGACAGTCGAGCATGTTCACGCGCTCGGCCACTCGCACCGGGTGATTGTAGGCAGGTGGTGTCAGGGCGAGGCCGAATCCGAAGCGGATTCTCTCGGTCTGGTAGGCCGCGGCGCCGAAGATCACCTCGGGGGCCGACATGTGCGAGAACCCCTTCAGGAAATGGTGTTCGGACAGCCAGACGTAGTCGAAGCCGTGCCGGTCGGCGTGCACGATCTGGTCGACGGTCTGCCGCACCACCTTGGCTTCGGCGGTCGGGTCGGTCGGTGGGACGAACATCTCGTAGAAGAGGCCGAACTTCATGGAACTATCTCCTGTTCATCGGATTTGGCTTGGTTCAGCGGGATTCCGGCGAGTCATCGAGCACCCACCGCATCACTCGGCGTAACGGATAGAACCCGTCGTGGGGCAGCCCCTCGATCGCACTCGCCACCCCACCGAGATCCACCACCCGCTGAACACCCATGGAAGCGAGTCGATCTCGAAGCCCGGCGATCCGCTCTGCCGGATACACCCCGACAGTCTGGGTCGCGATGTTGGCATGCTTGATCGCGGCGTCGAGCGAGGGCACCGCGACCACGTTGACGGTCTTCGACGTCGGGTAGAAATCGACCGGGTCCTCGGAGCGGATGACGAGTCCGGCCCCCGAGTAGTCGCCCCACACCCGATACCACGGCTCAAGTCCCCGCAGTACCTCCACCTCGTCGCGTACCTCACCACCGATGGGTGCAGCCTTCGCCGACGACAGCGGCCGTTCGGCCTTGAGTTCGTCGGCCAAGGCCTCACAGAACCGGTCGATGTCGTCGGTGTCGCCTTCGGCGTAGACGAAACGGCTGGCAGCACAAGCATCTTGGTTGAACAGAGAGATGTCGGCGGCCGCATGCCGGGCCGCGGTGCGTATCGTCTCTTCCGACCGGTAGGCCTCGACACCCAGGAACGAGATGGAGACCTTGGGATCGAACGCCACGATCTCGAAACCCGGTCCGGCGTATCGATAGGCATTCTCGATCGCCGAACCGCCACCCCAGACGACCAGCTTGTCGAAGAACTGTGGGCGGAACACCGCACTTTCGACGCGGGCATCCCCGCCGCGCCAATAGACGGCCGAGAACGACCGGGTGGTCGGATGGTCGGGATCCACGTCGGCCATCGTCCGTAGGATCGCACCGGCGGTGAGTGGATCGTTGGCGGGGACCTTCAGCAGGTGTACGCCTTTGGTCAGTGCGCCACGGGCGATGGTGGTGACCGCGACGGCCGGGGTGTTGCCGGCCATGATGTGGGCCAGGCGGGGCGGAAAGGCCCGCACACGGGCCGGTGGCAAGGAATGCGGACGTTCGATGGGCGCCCACCCGTCGATCGCGTCCCACCCCACGTCGTTGGCGATCTGGAACTCGAGGACATCCCGGTCGAAGAAGAACGGTATCGCCCGATAGGTGTTCTCGAGTATTCGTCGTTCGAGAGTGTTGAACTCGAGTGAATGCTCCAGTGCCTCAGCCAGATACCCGTTGGAGTCCAGATCGAGTCGGTGTCCCACCTCGACGAGGAAGTCGACGATGTCGCGAATGGGTGTGTCGAAAGCAGGTCCGGGTTCGGCTCGTTCCCAGACGAGTTCGTCGATGGCGAGTTCGGGTGTCGCGAACAGACCGTGATCGTACTGTCCTCCGGTGACCGTTCGGCCTTTGATCACGTGCGGGATCTGCACCTTGTCCGGTGCGCCCGCCGTCGCGGTATCCGTCATCGTCGTCCCCGTTTCTCGGACTCGGCTTCTGGGACTTTGCTTCTGGACTCGTCTTCTGGGACTTGGCTTCTAGGACTCGCCGACCGCGCCTCGGACGAAGGAGTCGATCGTTCCGGCGCAGGTCAGTTTGTCGTCGCCGCCCTCGAGTTCGGAGTAGCGGGCGATGTCGACGACCGCGGGTACCGAGCGCCCCGCAGGGCTGGGGTCGTAGTCGATCACCACGCGGTCTCCGCTGGTGATCCCACCCCAGCGACCGTCGATCGACACATCGAACAGTGCCATCCGCCCGGTCGCGCGCCCTTCCCTTGTGCGCTGGAGTTTCTCGCCCGAGTCGTCGAGGAGCAGCGGCACGATCCATCCGGGGAATTCGTAACGCCCCCACTCGTTCATGCGTGCCCCGCTGCTCGCCTCCTGCATCCCGTATCCCTGGGTGAACTTGTCGAGTCCGATTCCGAAGAACGTCATGATCTGCTGGACATGGTCGGCGGGGATCTCACGCTGCCCCTTGATGCCGCCGCCGCTGATCACCTGTGTGTCGGGATGGAAAGAGCCGTCGGCTATTCCACGTTCCCGCGCGACCTCCACCACCCGGTACAACTGCGGGGTCAGTCCGACGAGCAGGATGGGCTCACCGCGATGCGCGATGATCTTGTCGACCAGGTCGACGACCATGGTGTCGGCGACCTCTTGGCGGAATCGGACGCTCTCCTCGAATTCCGAGATCTCCGACGGCGTTGCGGTACACGCGCCGATCTTGCGCCGCATTCGCGCCATCTGAGACAGGTCGGTGATCCGCAGTTCCGCGTCGGTCATGAAGTACACCGCGTCCGGACGTCCGCACACCGACACCAGATTCGTGAAGGTCGCCGACGCGCGGTTGGGCGCTTTGCGCGGTCCGAGAACGAAGATGGGTATCGAGTTGTCCCTCGGCAGACCCGGTGGAATCGTTGCGGTATTGGCAAAGTCGACGTCGGCCTGCGACTGGTTGAGGAACGAGTTCTTTCCACTCGTTCCGCTCGTTGCGAAGACGTAGTGACCGGCCGCGTGACATCGGGCGATCCAATCGTCGGCATCGGCCACCCCGGCGACGTCCACCCCACTCACCTCGTGGGTGGACAAGGTGTTGAGCCACACGTTCATCCGGTCCCATCGGCCGTTGTCGATGAAGGCCTCCGGGTAGCTCTTGTAGGCGGTGTGGGCGAACAACAGCGGCACGACGTCGTCGAGTGAGGTGATCGAGTCGACGCCCGCCTCGTCGGCGAGGCGCTGCAGCACGCCGATCCTCTCCCGGCACTGCTGGAACCGGAAATCGATGGCGTCGATCCAGAGTTCCTCCAGATCGTCGGGAGTGGCCCCGAACGGGTCGTCGCCGGACACCAGCGCCATGAGTCTCTCGATCGATTCGTTGGTCGCCATCGACCGTCCTCTCCGGGTGATCACCAGCGACACCGAGGCCGCCATAGACCATTTGATTAAGGGCTTAACACGTGAAGCTACCGATCGTGCTTGGTGCTGTCAACGAGTTCGGAGTAGTCCGCACCGACAGGACGGATAGCGTTCGTGCAGCTAAACACCGTCACCAACAGGATGAGACCCTGGCCGAGGGGCATCCCGGGAAACGGGTCCATCGATTTCCGTGACAAACCAAGCAGTTGGTTGTTTAGACTCTTCACGATAAGGCGCGTATTGCAGGCAAGCACCCTCACGGAGGAGATCGAGTCGATGACACAGACCGCCGTACCCCACGAAGGTTCCGAGATCGACACGACCGACGGTCGCTTTCACTGGCTGTCGGCGAACCCCGGGAAACGGCGCACCGAGATCATCTACCTCATCTGGTTCCTGATCGCCGTGCCCATCCAGGGCGTTGTCGTCATGAACCTGAGCTACTCGCACTACAACGACCCGGCACTTCTCGCCCAGTCGATCGTGATGTGCGCGGGGACGCTGATCCTGCCGCTCATCTTCCGGGCTCCCGAAGATCGCGGACTTCCGCTGACGCAGCTCTACGGCTTCCGGATGGGTTGCTATCTGGTGATCTGGGCGATTCTCGGCGGTTTCGTCGGCACCGACCCGTGGTACGAGGTGCTGCACGGACACTTCGCGTTCAACACGCAGTACAACCCCAATGGCGTACCACTGTTCATGCTGTTCATGACCGTGTCGGTGTTCGGGTTCTACTCGGTGCTACTCGGCACGCTCTACCGGGTGCTCACCCAGCTCCTCGACCGCACCGGCGGTGTCGCGAGCCGCGACACGATGGTCCGTCACGTTCTGCTGTGCATCCTGCTCGCACCGCTGATGCCGCTGGTCGAGACGTTCGCCTACACCACGGTGGTGCCGCACAACTACTGCTTCGACAACGGCATCGGTATGTGGGGACTCAACGTTCTGGTCTATGGCGCATGGCATTTCGCGTCGCTGATCTTCTACACGAGATGGGACCGGGAACCGGGCGAACGCACCCCGCTCAACACGGTGCTCCTGTCCGGATTCGCCACCATCGGCATTCTGATCTGCATCATGGCCGTCACCAAGACGTTCATCGCCCCACACTTCGTGGAGGTCAATCACGGCGTCCGGATGCTCAACGACTGGAGTGCCGACAACTGCCTCGGACCCAAACCATCCTGAGCCGACGAGGCACGAGAAGAAAGCACACAACATGGGTCTGCTCGATGGCAAGGTGGCATTCATCACCGGCGCGGCGCGAGGTCAGGGCCGGGCGCATGCCGTCGTGTGCGCCCGCGAAGGCGCTGACGTGATACTCGTCGACATCGAAACAGCGGTTCCGACAGTCGATTATGCGACGGCAACCGCAAGTGACATGAAAGAGACCGTTGACCAGGTGGAAGCCATGGGCCGCACTGCCGTCGCCACGGTGGCCGATGTGCGCGACCAATCGCAACTCGACGCGGCCGTGTCACAGGGACTCGCGGAACTCGGCCACATCGACATTCTGATCGCGAATGCCGGGATCTGGACCAGAGCGCTGTTCCACGAGACCTCGGAGCAGATGTGGGGCCAGATGATCGATATCAACCTCGGAGGAGTGTGGCGTTCGGCGAAAGCCGTTGCCCCGCACATGATCGAACGAAATCATGGTTCGATCGTCATAACGTCGTCGGTCAACGGGATCCAACCCGGACCGGGTTATGCGCACTACACCGCGGCCAAGCACGGGGTACTCGGACTGATGAAGAGCATCGCATTGGAACTGGCCCCGCACGGAGTTCGGTGCAATGCGATCTGTCCCGGCGCCATCCTCACCCCGATGGTCGACCATCAGGAGACGTGGAACATCTTCGCCGGAGGCGCCGGCGGGACGCACGCCCAGATGATGGACGGCGGCTATCACTACGGAGCCCTGCGCGGCAAGACTTTTCTGTCCCCCCAGGCGATCGCCGATACGGCGCTTTACCTGAACTCGCATCTGGCCGATGCGGTGACCGGCGTGACCATTCCCGTGGAATCGGGACACCTATTACTGACCGGAATGAATCTGGCACCCGTCAAGGAGGAATCGTTGTGAAGACCAAAGGAGCGCTGCTGTGGGGACTCGATCAGCCCTGGCAGGTCGAGGAGATCGAGATCGGTGATCCGCGCAAAGGTGAGGTCAAGGTTCAGATCGAGGCAGCGGGCATCTGTCACTCCGACTATCACCTGGTGACCGGTGCGACCCCGATGCCCGCCTTCCCGATTCTCGGTGGACACGAGGGCTCCGGAGTGATCGTGGAGATCGGCGAGGGGGTCGAACGATTCGCGGTCGGCGATCACATCGTCTTCTCGTTCATCCCATCGTGCGGTCACTGCCCCGCCTGCCAGGCCGGGTACCGGAATCTCTGCGATCTCGGTGCCGGATTGCTGATGGGAGCATCGATCTCCGACGGCAGCTACCGCGTGCAGGCCCGCGGCGAGAACGCCTATCCGATGTCGCTGCTCGGCACCTTCGCGCCGTACGCGGTGGTCCACCAGGATTCGGTGGTCAAGGTGGATCCGACCATTCCCTTCGAGTACGCGTGCCTGGTGGGCTGCGGCGTCACCACCGGATTCGGCTCGGCAGTGCACACCGCACGCGTGCAGCCCGGCGACGATGTCGCCGTGGTGGGCATCGGCGGGGTCGGTGCGGCGGCCGTGCAGGGCGCGGTTCGCGCCGGAGCACGAAACATTGTCGCCATCGATCCGGTGCCGTGGAAGCTGGAGCAGGCCAAGAAGTTCGGTGCCACGCACACCTACCTCTCCGTCGCCGAAGCGATGGGGCCCATCGTCGATCTCACCCTGGGCCGCATGCTCTCCAAGGTCATCGTCACCGCCGGTGACGTGAAGGGCAGCGAGGTGGACACGTGGATGTCGATCACCGGCAAGACCGGCGACTGCGTGCTCACCGGGGTCGGGCAACTCCTCGACTCCGAGGTCACATTGACACTGTCGATGCTGACCCTGATGCAGAAGAACCTGCGCGGATCGATCTTCGGAGGGGCCAACCCGCAGGTCGACATACCCATGCTGCTGTCGCTGTACAAGAAGCAGCAACTCGACCTCGAGGGAATGGTCACCCGAACCTACGCACTCGAGGACGTCAACGACGCGTTCACCGACATGCTCGAGGGTCGCAACATCCGGGGTGTGATCCGCTACACCGACGCCGATCGCTGACGAGGCCGACGATGGAACTCGACGGCCGGATCATCGCCTGGATCGAAGATGTGACGAACGCATCCGTGGTTCGCATCGAGCGCCAAGGCCGTTGGCGCCCTCAATTCTTCGTGGACGTCGAGGGCGCCGACGGCACCGTCGAGCCACTGCTCGTCCGGCTCGTGCGCGATCCCGATCTCGTTCCGCTGTCGGCGTTCCTGTCGCACTTCGACCTCGCCCACGAAAGTCGCGTGCTCGATGCGCTACAAGACGGACCGGTGCGCGTGCCGAAAACGTATGGCTTCTTCGAGGACCCGCCCGCGATCCTCATGCAGCGCGTGGCCGGGAGCAACGAGTTCGACGATGTCCCCGACGAGGCGAGAGCGGCGGTGATGCGCGACTACGTCGAGAATCTGTATCGGCTGCATACGATTCCCGTCGACGCCGACCTGATCGATCGTCTCGGCCTGACGTTGCCGGCGACCCCAGAGGAGTTGGCGTTCGCCCAGATCGGTTTCGTCGAACGCGATTTCCGCACCGCCGCACCGTTCATCGGACCGGAGCCGCTACTGGAGTTCGCACTGTGGTGGCTCAAGGACAACGTGCCCGCGAATCGTACGGCGGTCAGCTGGGTCCAAGGTGATACCGGACCGGGCCAGTTCATGGTGGACGACGGTGAACTGACCGCGCTGATCGACTGGGAGTTGAGCCATCTCGGCGATCCGTTGCTTGATCTGGGAGTCCTCCGGATGCGCAGCATGATCTACCCCGCCGGAGACGTCAGGAGCTATCTCGAGCATTACGAATCCCTGGCCGGCGGAGATCTCGACCGGGACGCGTTGTGCTTCTACACCGTCCTCGCAATGCTGTTGTCCCCGTTGGGGATGTCGGCGCTCATCCAGAATCCCACGGCTGCAGTGCAATCGATGCTGCCGATGCTCGGCTGGGATGTGACCCTGCGCCGTGGACTGTGCGACTCGCTCTGCGAGGTGTACGGGATCGACGTCGAGGAACCAACTCTTCCGGGGTTGCCACCACCGGGCCGCACCGACCTGCCCCACTATCTCGTCGATCACCTGGCCACCCACTGCGAGGGTATCGGCCGCGACACCCACGACCGGATGCAGATCGACGGCGCGCTCGGCCTCGCACGGTCCGTGGAGATGATCGTGGCGCTCGGACCGTCCCTCGACAGCGACGACCTCGATGACATGTCGCAGGTCATCGGACACCGCCCCGCCGACCGCAACGACGGATTGACCGCTCTGGTGGACATCGTGACGAACGACCCACGCGATCGGCTCGTCGACCTGATCCGTCTGTTCTCCCGGATGGAACGCCGTCGCGAGTATCTGTGGCGCCCGTTGATGACGGCCCAGCATTCGCAGCCCTTCGAAGTCCTCTACCCCACCCACCCCACCCACAGTTAGCGAGAGATCATGGAGCCCATCAAGGTCATTCAGGTGGCAACCGGCACCGTCGGCACACACAGCATGCGTACCATTCTGGGCCGCAGAGACATGCAGCTCGTCGGCCTGTACGTGTTCAGTCCGGACAAGGTGGGACTCGACGCCGGCGACATCACCGGCGGGGAGAAGACCGGTGTCATCGCGACGAACGATTTCGATGAGATCCTCGCGCTGGATGCCGATGTGGTGGCCTACAACGCGCTGGGTGAGACGCGCGATCCCGAAGCGGCGCTCGACCAGATCTGCCGGCTACTCGAGTCCGGGAAGAACGTGTGCTCCACCGCCGTCAGCGTGCACATCTATCCGCAGATCATCTCGAGCAGCCCGCTTCGCGAGCGACTCGAGGCCGCCTGCCAGAAGGGCGGGGTGTCGTTTCACAGCACCGGCATCAATCCCGGCTACATGATGGATGTGTGGCCGATCACTTTGTGTCAGTTGACTCGTCGCATCGACACCATCTACGTGACGGAGATGGTCGACATGGCCCGCTACACGTCGCATCAGATCGGCGACTACATCGGGTACGGCAAGCCCGTCGAGAATCTGGTGACCCGACTGCCCAAGGAGATCGTGGCGGAAAGCTCCTTCTTCGCGTCGCTGCGGATGCTGGCCGATGCCACCGGCCTGCAGTTCGACGACGTCACCCTGGACTGGGAGGTGGCACCGGCACCCCACGAGATCGTCACCCCCGCATTCCATGTCGAACCCGGCAATGTCGGCGCTGTGCGAATCACCCTGCGCGCCTAGACCGACGGCGATGTGCGAGTACAGAACCAGTGGGTATGGGTGCTCGGGCCGGATTCGGCTCCGCCGGAGTGGCCCTACGGCGACGGGGCCTGGTCGGCGCGCATTGTCAGCGACCCGACGATCGAGACCAGGGTCGAGGCGAGTACGGATCTCGACGCCAAACAACCGGATGTGCTGATGACCGGGGTACACGCGGTCAACGCGATGCCCGCCGTGGTGGCCGCACCGGTCGGCGTCCGGACACTGGTGGATCTCCCACTGTTCAGCGGCGGGTTCTTCACCCGGACGTAACCGCGATGCCGGGTCACCGGTCCGGTGTCAGTTCCAGAATCCGCGGTCCTCGAGCAGTTGTACCACGCGATGCCCGCCCCGCAGGAAATGTGCCTCGATGAGGGTGCGCCATTACCGATCCGCGGAGCGGAGTATGTCTGCCACCCGCTTCGCCGGTTCGCTGAGCAACCGCACGAGCACCTCCGGGTTCTCCACGTGTTTGGCCGGCGCCGCGATCGTCAAGGCGGCGACGAGCGCATCGTCGACACCCCACACCGGGACGGCGACGCACCCGAAGTTGGGGATGAACGATCCGATCTGAGTGGCGTATTCGGGTGCGGCCGAAGGGTGTCCCGAACCCACCACGGTCATCAATCGACCTGCGGCCGACGCGGTGTGGTCGTGCAAGAGACGTCCCGGATCGCTCAGCGGATAGTCCGGATCGATGTCGAGCAGACTCAGCCGGGCACGCAACGTGCCGGGGCGGTGACAGCCGAACAGGTGCAGGCCGAACCGCAATTCCGAGCGGACCTCGTCGAGGATGACGCGAAGGTGTTCGGGAACGGTCTGCCCGGCTGCGGCTCCGACGAGGCGATCCACCTTGGCTCCCAGGGCGAATCCACCGAGATCGGGTGTGCGCACCAGGTATTCCTCCTGGGCGAGCAGATTCACCAGCCGGTAGGTCGCCGACTTCGACAGGCCGAGATGACGAGACAGTTCGATGGCGGTGACACCGGGGCCCATCGTCGCGACTTCTTCGAGGATCTGCAAGGCGTTGATCACCGATTTCGACGACGAGTCACCGCCGAACGCCGGACTCATCGGGGCGGGGCGCCGGTCGCGGCGCCCTCGGATTCCACGTGCCCGCTGAACACCTCCGAACGCATGGGTGTCTCATGAATTCCCACGTGCGTCACCACATCCGGACGGAATCGCCGCAGTGCCGCAAACCCGATCGCGGCGAGGCCCAACCAGATCAGTGCGCCGATGATGCCGGGGCCCCACGCACCACCGATGTTGGTCACGACGAACACGACGAGGATTCCGGCGAAACAGATCGCGGCGAGCACCGCGATCACCGCCGTCCGTAGCTCGAATTCCCCTGTGCGGCGCAGGAACACCGGTGCGGCCACACACACCAGGATGTAGCCCACCATGAATCCGATCGCCGGGGCCGACGCCATGGACCCTCGTATCGTGCTCTCCGAGGCCCCCGCGAGCAGTGCGGCGACGATCACCACCACCATCACGGCGATGGTCACGACCACCCCAGTGACCGGGGTCTTGAATCTCGGATGGGTGGACCCGAGGCGGGCCGGCAGCACTCCCTCCCGGGACAGAGACAGCAGCATGCGGGTCAACGCCGTGGTGCTGGCCAGTGCGCATGCCAGAAAAGATGCGCACACACCGAGATTCACGATGGGTGCCACCCATGCCGCGCCGATGGCGCTGGTCAGATCGTCGAGATCGCTCTCGCCCAGCGCGGAAATCGCCTGCAACACCGTCGTTCCACCGGATTGTGCGATCGTCGCGAGCAGTACCACCACCGACCCCACCGCCAGCGAGACGACGATCGCCCGCGGAATGGCCCGGAGCGGACGTTTGGCCTCCACCGATAGGGTTGCCGCACTTTCGAATCCGATCACACCACACGTCGCCACCGCGACCCCGGCCAGATAGTGCGACCATCCCGACGGTGCCGCGACGATCGCGTGCACGGAGATCTGTGCCCGGTTGCGGGCAACCAGCACGCCCACGACGGTGAGCAGGACTGCCACCGCGGCGGCCTCGGTGATCAGACCGACACGAGCGGACACGCGAACCCCGCGGATCAGTACGACGGCGGCGCCGACCGCGATCAGGAGAACGGCCAGGCAGGTCACCAGTGTCGACGGTGCCTGCACCCCGAAGATCCGCAAACCGAAGGTCGCGGTCTGCGACAGCGCGAACATGCCGAGCGATCCGTATCCGAGTGCCATGGCCGCAGCGGTCGCGGTCCCCGCGGTGGGGCCGAGTCCCTTGGCCGCATAGGTGTAGAGCGCGCCGGGTGCCACCATCCGGGAGGCGAAGGCGCCCAGTGTCACAGCCACCAGTCCGCACAGCACGGTCGCGGTGACCACACTCCACACCAGTGGCGCACCCGCCTGAGCGAGCAGCATCGGTATGGTGGCAGCAGCCGCACAGGGAGCCATCACCGCGACCGACTGCGCCACCACGTCGGTAAAGCCGACACTTCGTCGATCCAACCCCGCCAGCGGAGTTCGTGCACCGAGCCTCAGCCGACCGCGGAGACGACTATTCGCTGGTCCGGACATGTTCCGGACGCTACCGCAACCCATGTTTCGCCCGAGTTACTCGAGGATGTGCGAGACGTGACATGCAGAGGGTCTTCGAGGCGACGTCGTTCCCAACGAACGGTCGGAACGTGTTTACCGCCGGGCAACGGCACCGCGATCAGTCGCCCCGACCATGGGTTGCACGGGCACCGCCGCCCTGTCCCGGCATCGACTCCGATGCCCTCACCCCCATCACACGGAGAACACCCATGGCATCCATCGACGCCGGCACCGTCACCGCCGCATCGACCTCACCCGGAAAGTCACTCAGCGGTTCGCTGGGTGTCGGAGCGATCGTCTTCATGGTCGTCGCCGCCGCCGCACCGCTGACCGTCGTCGGCGGCGGCGTGCCCATCGCCTTCCTCCTCGGCAACGGCGCCGGCGTCCCGTCGATGTTCGTCATCGCCGCCGTCGTGCTGCTGTTGTTCGCCGTCGGCCTGAGCACGATGGCCCGCTACATCCCGAAGCCCGGCGCCTTCTTCACCTACGTCGGTTACGGACTCGGCCGTCCGCTGGGCCTGGGCACCGCTCACCTGGCGTTGCTGACCTACACCATGGTCCAGGCCGCGGTGTACGGCCTGATCGGTGTCCTCATCTCGACAGGCGTCGCCGACCTCGGCGGCCCTACCATCGACTGGTGGGTCTGGGCGCTGGTCGTCGCGGCGATCACCGGTGTGCTCGGTTATCGCCATATCGAGCTGAGCTCCAAGGTGCTGGGTCTGCTGCTGATCGCCGAGATCGGCATCGTGCTCATCCTGAACATCGCGATCATGGTGAAGGGTGGAGCTCAGGGACTATCGGCCGCATCGTTCCAACCGTCCACGATGATGTCGGGTGCACCGGGCATCGGCCTGATGTTCGCGGTCGCCGGATTCATCGGTTTCGAGGCCACCGCGATCTTCCGCAGCGAGGCCCGCGATCCCGACCGCACCATCCCCCGCGCCACCTACGCCGCGGTCATCCTGATCGGCGGGTTCTACGCCTTCTCGTCCTGGGCGCTCGTCATGGCGTGGGGCCCCGACAATGTGGTGGCCGCGGCGGAGAAGGACCCGGCGGGCATGATCATGGCCACCGCGCAGACCTACCTGGGCACCTGGGCGTCGACCACCATCAACATCCTGCTCATCACCAGCCTGTTCGCCTGCATCCTGAGCTTCCACAACGTGATCTCGCGCTACCAGCATTCGATGGCCTCGGCCACCGCGATGCCGTCCAAGTTGGGGACCGTCCACCCGAATCATCTCTCGCCGCATGTGAGTTCGCTGGTGCAGAGCATCACCGCCGGAGTCCTCATCGCGGTGTTCGCCGCGCTCGGTCTCGATCCGGAATTGGAGGTCTTCGCCTGGTTCTCCGGAGTCGCCACCCTCGGCATCGTGGTGCTGATGGGGCTCACCTGCCTGGCCGTCCTCGTCTACTTCCGGCGCCACAAGGTGGGTGCGGGACCGTGGACCTCGGTCATCGCACCCGCGCTCGGCCTCGTCGGTCTGATCACCATCCTCGTCGCAGTGATCTGGAACTTCCCGACGCTGATCGGCGGATCGCAGTCACTGGCCGACTTCTTCTTCGCCCTGGTGGTTGCCGCGGTGCTGATCGGCGTGGTGCAAGCGCTGCTCATGCGGCGCCGCAACGTCGACGCCTACGAGTCCCTGACCAGCGCGATCGCCGCCTGACACGTCCACACCGTACCCCGGCCCAGAGAATCAGGGCACGCTCGACCCTAAACAGGGCACGCTCGACCCCCGACGAACCGACCATCGACAACCACAGGACTCACATCGTGAACACCTCCATCGATTTCCGTTATCTCTCCGAACCCGACATGATCGCCGCGGGCGTCACCGACATGCCCGCGTGCGTCGACGCCATGCACGAGACCTTCGTGCTGCTACACACGGGCGACTACCGCATGGCAGGAGCCAACAGCGATTCGCACGGCGCGATGATCACCTTCCCCGACGAATCGCCGTTCCCGACGATGCCCAAGAACACCGCCGACCGCCGCTTCATGGCGATGCCCGCCTATCTCGGCGGCAGCTTCGGCACCAGCGGCATGAAGTGGTACGGCTCCAACATCGCCAACCGCGAGAAGGGTTTGCCGCGTTCGATTCTCATGTTCATGCTCAATGACACCGACACAGGTGCGCCGCTCGCGCTGATGTCGGCGAACCTGTTGTCGGCGTATCGCACCGGCGCGGTGCCCGGCGTCGGCGCACGTCTGCTGGCCCGCGAGGACGCGCAGGTGGTCGGCATCGTCGGGCCCGGAGTGATGGCCCGCACGTCACTGGCCGCGTTCATGGCGACCTGCCCAAAGATCGACACCGTCAAGATCAAGGGTCGCGGCCGCAAGAGCCTCGACACCTTCACCGGTTGGGTGGCCGAGGAGTTCCCGGACCTCACCGTCGTCGAAGTGGACAGCACCGAAGAGGCCGTGCGGGACAGCGACATCGTCACCTACTGCACCTCGGGTGAGATCGGCGACCCGTCGACCTATCCGCTGGTGCGGCGCGAATGGCTCAAACCCGGCACCTTCCTCAGCATGCCTGCCGGCTGCGAGATCGACGACGACCTCAAGACGCCCGACGTCCGCAAGGTTGTCGACAACATCGGACTCTACGACGCGTGGTTCGACGAGACCGGATATCCTTCGCACACATCAATTCCCATCATCGGGTGCAAGTTCATGGACATGATCCACGACGGCACCATGGCGCGTGAGGAACTGGTCGATCTCGGTGCGGTCGCCGCGGGTGCCACCGAGGGCCGGCGCAGCGATGACGAGATCGTCATCCTGTCGGTCGGCGGTATGCCCGTCGAAGACGTCGCGTGGGGAACGGTGGTCTACCGCAACGCCGTCGAGCGGGGCATCGGCACATCGCTCAATCTGTGGGAAAGCCCGGCGCTGTCATGAATCCAAGCAGCGAACGCCCGCGTCGCTCGGTGATCGTGATCGGACTGGGTTCGATCGGTTCGATGGCGTTGTGGCAGTTGGCCAAACGAGGCATCGACGTGCTCGGAATTGAACAGTTCGGCCGCATCCACACCGAAGGCGCGTACGCGGGGGAATCCCGATTGTTCCGCGTCGCCGCCAAGGAGGGTGAACTGTTCACCCCCGCGCTACTGCGGTCGCGGGAACTGTGGCAGGAACTCGGTGACGCCTACGGACGTGACATCCTTCTGCCGGCCGGCGCGTTGAGCGTCGCACCCGCCGATCACCCGGACCTGCGCCCCACCCTCGCCTCGATCAACGCGTTCGATCTCCCCCACGAGGTCCTCGACGCCGCGGAGATGCGGAAACGGTTCCCGCAGTTCCACATCGAAGAGAACGACATCGGTGTGCTCGACTCCCTCGGTGGTGCGATGCGTCCCGAGATGGCCGTGGCCGCGGCCACCGACCAGGCGATGGTGCATGGTGCGTCGGCGCTCTACGACACCGAGGTGCTCGACGTGGCGGCCACCTCGGACGGGGTTCGCGTCACCACCACACGCGGCGAGTTCATCGCCGATCGCGTCGTCGTCACAGCAGGTCCGTGGACCGCGCGGCTGCTCCCCGACCTCGCCGGCATCGTGCAGGCCAAGACGTTCGCCCTGACCTGGTTGATGCCGCGTCACGTCGAGCGGTTCACCGCAGACATCTTCCCGGGTTTCATGCGAGACCTGCACGACGTTCATGCCTTCGGGGTGCCCACGCTCGACGGGTACAGCATCAAGATCTGCCCGCATCTCGATCTCGATGCGTTCGACGACTGGGAGGACCGCCCGACGTCGCTGACAAGGGAGCAGTTGCGCTGGGTGGGCGAGCAGGCACAGCGCATGATCCCCGACCTCATCGGAGAGGTGGTGCGGTGGTCGCTGCACTCGGATTCGTGGACGCCCACCAAGCTGCCGGTGATCGACACCGCCGACGACGGCATCATCGTCGCGACGGCGATGAGTGGCAACGGTTTCAAGTTCGCACCCGTGTGGGGTGAGGCCCTCGCCGACCTCGCGTCGACCGGGTCGGCGTCGCTGCTCGACGATGCGTTCACCGTCGAGAGTCATCGGGCGGCAACGGTAACGGTGTGAGCCGGGGTCCGGGCCGGGTAGCGTCGGGGTATGCGCCTCACCACACTGCTCGGTACCGGACTGGCCACCGCGGCGGCCGCGGCCGTCGGAACGTTCACCACCCGAACCGCCGTCGACACCTGGTATCCCACCTTGACCAAGCCGGCGATCACTCCGCCGACGCCCGCCATCCCGATCGTCTGGACTGCGCTCTACGCCGACACCGCGGTCACCTCGGCGGTGGCCATCGACACCCTGCGTGAGCAACGCCGCGACGACGAGGCGCGGGCATACGCGATTGCTCTGGGCACCAACCTGACTCTCAATGCCGCCTGGAGTTGGGTGTTCTTCGGGGCGAAGCGACTTGACGCCGCCCCGGTGGTGGCGGCAGCGCTCACGGTGTCGAGCGCCGATCTGGTGCGCCGTACCGCCGCGGCGAACACCGCAGCCGGTGCGGCGCTCGTTCCCTATCCGCTGTGGTGTGCGTTCGCGACGGCGCTGTCGACGGGGTTCTGGCGTCTCAACCGGTAAGTGCCTGAGTTACCGAACGCTCTCATCGAGTTTCAGCCACTCGCGCAGTTTCGACACCACGTCGCCATTGCGGAAATAGGTCACGTGCGTGGTGCCCGAACTCTGCGGAAGTGTGAAAACGGTGCTCAGTTTCTTACCATCGACCATCGGCATGGAGGACACCCCGACGGCGATGTCGTTTCCCTCGAGTTTCCCGGCCTCGTCGGTGAAGGCCCCGTCGACCAGCCTGTCGACCGCCTTCCACCAAAGTAGTTCGGCCCGGTGAAACGGGGGGTCTGCAGCGGTTGGTTCGAAGTCGGTTGCGATCACGCAGTAGTCGGGTCGCTGCCAGTCCGACGCCTGGGGTCTGTTCAGTTCGGCCAGATACTCGCTGCGGGGGTCCATGGCCATCAGACCGGGCACCAGCAGGTCATGTGATTCCGCGCTGACGACGGCCCTGATGAGGGTCGCCATCGACTGCAATGCTTGATCGTGAGACGAGGTCGCGGCGCTGGCCTGGGAGGTCGGGTGCGCGAAGAAGTTGGTGAATATGTCGACAAATACGCGCCAGAGCTGGCGTCGCCCGAATGGAGAGCCCGCGTTGGGTCCACCCACCATGATCAAACGCCTGACTCGCACGCGGTCTCCGGACACCGGCACCTGTTCAATAAGGCTGCGCGTCACCAGGAGGAATGATCAAGACCTGTGGATCTGGGAGGGCGTGCCTTCCCGCAGAATGATCCCGGTAGTCACTTGATCAAGTCAGCGTTGCAGCGCTGG
>NZ_JBSFQI010000021.1:0-61922 GCF_053588635.1 Gordonia sp. NPDC003425
TGGGCACTTTCATGGCCGCCACCGGGCACCCCCACGTGACCGCCTACGGGCAGTCTTGATGGCCACCAGTGGGCAGTTCTACATGTCCCTTGACACTCGGGCTCGGCGACCGTATCCGAGTCAAACTGATACCACCGAAAGGATGACCGTGAAGTTCGATGTGATTGGTGGGTGGGGTGACCGCGTGGAAAGCCTTGACGGCGTCGCCCGGCGCATGGTGTCGACAGCAGCCCAGGTGCCGACACCGGAGTCGTCCCGGTGGGTGGTCACCGAGTCGAAAGGACGCCGAGTCGAGCTCGTCGATGTAGATATGAGCGAACTCGCCGATGTAGCCGGGCACATCGAGCGCACAACCGAACGCCTCTGGAAGGGGCCACGAAACCGACCGGGATTCAACGTGGAGTTCTATCAGGTCGGCGAGGACGACTGCCCGATCGCAAGCTTCACGATTCGGGCGGGATATGGCGGCGAACCTCGTGCGTTACGCAATCACATCGCGCTGGAACTTGAACTCGCCAAGGATCAATTGCAGACGGCGCGGCTGATCAAGGACTATCTGGCCACTCTCGTGCGCTGCTGGGTCCCCGAAAGCCTCTCCGCGCACACCTATGCGTTCATGAAGGCCCAGGGATGGAAGGCGCCGCAGATATCGGTCGGCTGGGACAACTTCATCAGCAACGCGATAGCGCTCGACGAGTCCGTTCTCGCGCCGACCATTCACCTCGAACATGCTGATGGCGGAGCGTATTTCACGCTCGATGGCACACCCGCGGAGCCGAGCCTCGATCAGTCAAGACTGGTACGAACGGCGCTCGGCTACGAATAGTTGGCGACGCTCGAGCGACGGTCTTTCCTCGCCGCGTCTGTCCTCGAAAATGCGTACGAGTCTGGGGCAAACGCCGAAACCGGATCTGAACAGCGTTATAGGGCTTTGAGAGGCCTGTCGGCGGGCTAGGGGCGGCCAAGCGGACTTGAAAGGCTTTGCCGCGCAGCGGCGATAGCGTACTAGACGGACCGTGAGGTGATAGCGCGGTGCACTTCATTTGCGACATAGAACTTGCGATAGGTTCCGTACGGTCCGGTGAGAACCCCGACCTTCACAAGTTTCTGCACAGCTTGATCGGCTCCTTGTGGGGACTTTCCAAACCGTCGCGCGAGATTGGGCACTCGCACAATCGGTGACTCGACCAGTATCTCGACGATGTCGCGCGCTAGACCGCCGCGGTAGCCGGAGTCTTGTAGCCGCTGGGAGTAGTCGCGCTGGGCGTCTAGCATCAGGTTGACACGGTTGGCGGTATCGATAGCGGAGGCCTCTACGCCAGCGCTGAAGAACTGAACCCAGGAGTCCCATTCGCCGGAGACCGATACGTTCGCAAGTTCGTCTTGATATTGGCTCCGGCGCGTTTCGAACCACGGTGACACGCTGAGGAGAGGTTCCTGTAACAGGCGGTCGACCATCAGTTGCAGGATGATGAGCAGACGGCCGATACGGCCGTTCCCGTCATTGAATGGGTGAAGGGTTTCAAACTGATAGTGGGACATGGCCGCTGCGACCAACGGGTCACGCGCGGCGGTCGAGTCGTTCATCCACGTCATCAGGTCGCGTACCGACGCTTCGAGATCGGGTCCGGGAGGCATCGGAACGAAGCGAGAAGATTCGATAGTTCCGTCGGGACTGCCGATGGCTAGTTGGCAGCGTCGCACACGCCCAGCATCGCGGGTTTCGGACTCCGTTCCGTCGACAAGCTGTTTGTGGGCTGTTTCGATCAGCGATGTCGTGATAACTCGTTGCTCCGCAACGAAATCGAACGCATCGTCTGCTGCGCGGATGTAGTTGATCACTTCAACCAGTTCCGCGCTGTAGTCCTCGGTGTCGCTCTCGTCCGCCGCCAAGACTTCATCGATCGGCGCAAAGGTTCCTTCCAGCGCCGACGTGCTCTGAGCCTCGCGAGTGAGTGTCGGACGGCGGAGGATGCGGGGGTTTGGTACCTGTCGGGAAGCTTGATCTAGCTGTGCGAGAGCCCTGCTGGCGCTGGTGACTGCGCGCCAGGTCTGTCCGGATAGAACCGGCTCGGTCGACAGTGGGTGGGCTATATAGGCGGCGTGTTCGTAGGTTCTGCCGTTGCGTCCATCGGTCCCAGAGATCGGTCGCAGGTTCCCAATCGGACTGCTAGCGAAGCGTTCTAACTGCACATACCAAGTGTAGGCGGCTTTCGGTTGAAGTCACATCTATGAAACTCAACGTCACTTGGTATTGGCTATGAGAGATCAACTGAAGGCCGTCGTTGCTTGTCACTACGAGCTGCTGGGCAAAGACGGGGTTTGCCGCAGTGCACACAAGAATCGTTCTTCGAGCTTCCGGCCGTGTGTGCTCAGTGTGTGCTGACAGCCTCGCTCCGGTTGGGGCTGGCGCCGCAACGAGACTCAGAAACCCACCTTTGCCTGCGTTTTCTAGTGGAGCCGCCCAGGGGAATCGAACCCCTGACCTATTCATTACGAGTGAATTGCTCTACCGACTGAGCTAGGGCGGCGTGCTGCGCGAGGCAGCGCCCACGAGTGTAGCGACCCCGGGCCGTCCGGCAAAAATCGCCCGGCGCGCTCCGCCGCACCTCGGCCGCGGTCGGATCATTCTCCGGTCCGCGTCTCGTGGTCGGTGAGTCGTCGTATTGTCGGCACCATGGCCGGACCCACCAACTCACCTGTTTCAGCCGCCGACGCCACCGCCGCCGTCGCCGACCCCTGGCGGGTGATCACCAACTCGCTGCGCGCCTCGTTCCGCACCGGGTCGATGGTCCGCGGGATGGACTTCCTCACCCGGGTGGTCTACGCGGCCGAACGTGCCAACCACCACCCCGACATCGACCTCCGCTACGGTGCGGTGCACCTCACCCTGACCACCCACAGCGCGCAACGACTCACCGAAGCCGATGTGGCACTGGCCAATACGATCTCGCAGATCGCCGGCGACATGGAACTCGAAGCACTGCCGGCACCGGAACGCTTCGACCTCGCCATCGACGCCCTCGACATCGCGCGCGTGCGCCCGTTCTGGAAGGCCGTTCTCGGCTACACCGAACTCGACGCCGTCGGCAGTGAGAACCTCGAGGCCGACCTGGTCGACCCCGACGGGTTGCTGCCGCCGGTGTGGTTTCAGCAGATGGACGAGCCGCGCCCGCAGCGCAGCAGGATGCACGTGGACCTGTGGGTTCCCGCCGACGTCGTCCATGAGCGCATCCAGGCTGCCCTGGCCGCCGACGGCCAGCTACTCACCGACCGCTACGCGCCCTCGTTCTGGGTGCTCGCCGACCCCGAGGGCAACGAGGTGTGCCTGTGCACGTGGCAGCAACGCGACGACACCTGACATAGGACGACACCGGACGCAGACGGGCGCGGTCGAGCCCCTCCGGAAACTCGAGCCGGAAACCCGAGGCAGCGCCGGTGCGTCCTACCTCGTATGGAGTATCCCGATCTCGGTGTCCACACGCGCGCCTGCTCATCGAATGTGACAGCAAACTGCACCACACACCAGCCTCGGGAACTATCGCAATGACCGAAGCGGACGACCACGGTGACGATCCGCAAAGTGTTTCGACAACCCGGCAAGGCAGGTGTACAACTTGTATCTATGTTGGATCTCAGTACCGAGTCGGCCGCCGACCGCGTGTATGCGGAGGTCAAGGAGCTCATCTTGACCAACGTCATCGCCGGCGGCGAGCTGATCAGCGAAGGCGAGATCGCGCAGCGCTGCGAGGTCAGCCGCACCCCGGTGCGAGAGGCATTCCTGCGGCTGCAGGCCGAGGGCTGGATGCGCCTCTACCCCAAGCGCGGCGCGCTGGTGTGCCCGGTGACCGAGACCGAGGCGCACGACGTGATCGACGCCCGCATCCTCGTGGAGACCCATGCGGTGCGCGGACTCGCCGCGAACCCCATGCCGCTCGACGATCTGCTCACCCGGCTGCGCCGCAACCTCGACGCGCACGGGGCGGTACCGGCCGATCACATCGCCGACTTCGGCCGCCTCGACGCCGAGTTCCACCAGATCATCGTCGCCGCCGGTCACAACGGACTTCTCGCCGACTTCTACCTCGGACTGGGCGAACGGCATCGCCGTATGACCACCGCCAGCATGCACCGCGACCCCGCGGTGGTCGGACGCATCCTCACCGAACACGCCGAACTGGTGACCGCCATCGAGGCTCGCGACGTGGCGCAGTTCGACTCGATGCTGCGTCGCCACATCGCCAGCGTGCATCAGGTTCCCGCACACCGGATTCCCGGCGGTGCAGGGCGATGAGCACCACCGCCGCCGACACCGGCACCCCCACCACGACCGCCGGAACCGTCACCCGCGCCACCTGGACAGCGGTGGCGCTGGCCGTGTTCGCGTCGGCGTGGGGCGGCAACGAATTCACCCCGCTGCTGGTGATGTACCGGCAGGGCGGCGACTTCTCGCCCGTCGTCGTCGACAGCCTGCTCTTCCTCTATGTGCTGGGCATCGTGCCCGCATTGCTCATCGGCGGCCCGCTGTCGGATCGTCTCGGGCGCCGCCCGCTGATGTTGCCCGCCCCCGTCTTCGCTGCCCTCGGCTCGCTGCTGCTGGCGCTCGGCGCCAACTCGGTGGCCTTGCTCTCGGTGGGTCGGGTGTGCAGCGGTATCGCGCTGGGATTGTCGATGGCGGTGGGCGGCAGCTGGATCACCGAGCTATCGGTGCGTGCCGGGGACCGTCCGGCCGCCGGCGCACGCCGGGCGGCGATGAGTCTCACCGCCGGATTCGGCATCGGCGCGGGCGTGGCCGGTGCGTTGGCGCAGTGGGCGCCGTGGCCGCACGTGCTCGCCTACATCGTCAACATCTCGCTCGCCGTACTCGCCGCCGTATTGATCCTGCGCGCACCCGAAACCCGCACGCGCAGTACCGAACCCGGGCGTCTGATCGACGATCTCAAGATACCGTCGGCCGGTCATCGGCGATTCCTGTTCGTGGTGCTGCCGGTGGCGCCGTGGGTATTCGGGGCGTGCGCATCGGCGTATGCGGTGATCCCGGCGCTGATGTCGGCGCGGACATCGGGTGCGCCCATCGCGTTCGCCGCGCTGTGCTGCGTGCTGGGCCTCGCGGCAGGATTCGGCGTGCAGTCACTGGGCCGGCGTATCGACGATCCCGACGGGGTGCGCGGCGTGGCCAGCGCGCTGATCGTGCTGGCCGTCGGCATGGGTCTGGCCGCGCTCGCCGCGCACGCGCTCACCATCTGGTTGTCGCTGCTGGCCGCCACCGTCCTGGGCTGCGGATACGGCATGGCGATGATCGCCGGATTGCTCGAGGTCCAGAGAATTGCGACACCCGACGACCTCGCCGGTCTGACCGCGGTGTTCTACAGCGTCACCTATCTCGGATTCGCGGTGCCCGCCGTGCTGGCGCTGATCGCCGGGACCTGGCACACCGTCACCTACACCGACATGTTCGTGTTCGGCGTGGTGGCCGCGCTGGTGTGCCTCGCCGTGGCCATCGCGGGCCATCGCCGACACCGCTCAGCGGTCACCACCGAGCAGCACGTCCCGTAGCACCCGGAGATCGTCGGCCGATGCCGAGCGGAGCACCTCGGGGGCAGGGTCGGGCACCGTCCACGCCCGCGCGAGCAACGCGCGTCCGGCATCGGTGATCCGCACCTGCTTGCTCCGGCGGTCGCGCGGCGACGGTTCGCGGACCACGTAGCCTCCCGACTCGAGATCGGAGACGGCGACCGAGGCGGCCGGCGCGTCGATGGTGGCCGACGCGGCGATCTCGGTGATGGTCATCGGACGCGTTGCGAGCCTGCGCAGCACTCGAATTCGGCTGAACGGCAATCCGGTGGCGGCGATCACCTCACGTTTCCAGCCGTCGCGTGAATCGGTGACGAGACCGGTCATCGCGCGCCACACCTGCGCGGTCAGGTCGTCGTCGGGGTGGCGTGCCGCGGGCTCAGATGCGGGCATCGGACATCTCCGGTTCGATGAGTCCGCGCGACACCGCGTCGGCGGTGCGGTGCGCCCAGGTGGTGGTCGAGGCGATGCCGAGCGCGAGAATCGTTGCGCTGAAACCGATCACGATGTACCACATGGTGTCCATCGCATCGGTGAAGTGGGCGCCGGTCGCCGAGGTGGCCAACCCGGTGACACTGCCCGCGAGCGCGACACCCAGGCTCACCCCGATCTGACGGCTGGTGGAGGCCACCGCCGATGCGGCGCCCGCGCGATGTCGTGGCATACCCGCGACGGCGGAGTTGGTGATCGGCGCGTTGATCATGCCGAAACCCAGGCCGAACACCGCGAAGATCGTCGCGATCACCGGGATCGACGTCGCATCGTCGATGGTGAGCATCAGCGCCGAACTCACCAGCAGCGCGATGCCCGCGATGACCAGCGACGGCCGGGTGCCCCACCGGGCCACGGCCCGTCCGGACAGCGGCGAACAGATGAGCACCGCCACCGCGGGCGGCACCAGCATGGCGCCGGTACCCACCGCGCTGAAACCGCGAATCTCCTGCAAATACAACGACATCAGGAACAAGAACCCACCCCAGCCGGCGAACGCGCAGATCGCGATGATCGTCGCCGACGAGAACGGCACGCTGCGGAAGAACCGCAGGTCGATGAATGGGTCGGAGTGCCGGCGTTCCCAGGCCAGGAACCCGATGAACGATGCGATCGCCACCGCGAACACGGTCAGTGTGCGGGCCGAACCCCACCCCTGCTCGGGGCCCTCGATGAGGCCGTAGACCACTCCGGCCAACGCGAGGATGGCCAGGCCCTGACCGACGGGATCGAGGGTCCGCATCACCGGCGACCGCGACTCGGGGATCAGCAGCGCGGTCAGCACGATGGCGGCGAGGCAGATGGGCAGGTTGATCCAGAACACCGCTCGCCAGTCGAGCAGGTCGATGAGGAGCCCGCCGATGATCGGGCCCGCGGCCATGGAGATCCCGACCACCGATCCCCAGACGCCGATCGCGCGGGCGCGTTCGCGCGGATCGACGAAGACCTGCGTGATGATCGACATCGCGACCGGATTGAGCATCGACCCGCCGATCGCCTGTAGAGCGCGCGCGGCGATGAGCACACCCACGGTGGGCGCCAGGCTGCACGCCAGCGAGCCGATCGCGAACGTGGTCAGTCCGATCTGGAACACCCGTCGTCGCCCGTAGCGGTCGGCCGCGGCGCCGGAGATCATCAGGAGGCTGGCCAGGACCAACGTGTAGACGTCGATGACCCACTGCAGCTGCGAGACGTCGGCGTGCAGGTCGGTGCGGATCGACGGGAGGGCGACGTTGACGATGGTCGCGTCCATCGACACGATCAGCAGGCTCAGGCAACAGGTGGCCAGAATGGCCATCTTGCGCCGGGGGGACAGATCCCGGGAGATTGTTGTGAGCATACAAATATTGTAGACCTACAAGCATTGGTCCGGTGGTTGCTCACCCGGTGATCGCGGGTAACCTGCACAAAGTTCGGGACGCCGGGGTGGACGGGCGTCGGAGGTGTGTGGCGAGAGGACGAGGTCGGTGCTGCTCGGTGCCTGGGTGAGCGTGGTCACCGCGGTCCTGCTCATCGTTCCCGGCGCCCTGGTGGGCCGCCGGATGACGTTGCCGTGGCCCGTCGCGATCGCCGCCGGTCCGCCGATCACCTTCGCCGTCGTGCACGTGCTCACCGTGCTCTACGGGGCCGTCGGCATCGAATGGAACCTGCTCACCGCGCTACTCGGCACCGTGGTCATCGTCGCGCTGGCCTGGCTCTACGCCCTGGCGCTGCGCACCCGGGTGGGACGTCGACTGGCCCCGGTGCCTGCCGTGGGCTCACCCGACACCGACGACGACGCTGTTGACCGGCCGTTCGGACTCACCGCCGCACTGCGCGCCGGGGTGGGGATCGCGCTGGGCGCGATCATCATCGTGATCACCTGCATCCGGCCCGTCGCCAAGACCGCCTTCGCCGGGCTGAACAACATCCCGCAGGTGTGGGACTCCCTGTGGCACGCGAGTTCGTTGCGCTTCATCGCGGACACCGGGATCGGGTCGTCGTTGCGCATGGGTGAGTTGATGAACTACGACACCCACGGCTTCAACTACTACCCCAACACCTGGCATGCGCTCGGTGCGCTCACCATGCCGCTGACCGGCGCGAACCCCGTCCAGACCTACAACACCTACTCGCCGGCCACCCTGGCGATCACGGTGACGTTCGGGGTGGCCGCACTCGCCTACTGGATGGCCCGGCACCGGTACGACACCACCACGTCGGCGTTGCTGGCCGGTGCCGCGGGAGCGGTGTCGGCGCTGTTTCCCTCCCTGCCGTACGTGGAGGTGCAGCTCACCTCGGTGCCCAACGCGGTCGGTGTGTCCCTGACGCCGGTCGCGGCGATCCTCACCATCAGCGCGGTGCGGGATCGGCGGCGGGTGCTGCCGGCGGCGGTCGCGGTCTGCGGTGTCACCGCGACGCACCCCTCGGGTCTGATCCTGGTCGGGGTGATCGTGGGGCTGTGGTGGCTGCTCGAAGCGCTGTGGCGTCCGGTGCGCAGTCGCCTCGGCGACATCGTCACGCTGGTGGTGACCGGGGCGCTCACCCTGGTGCTGGCGTTCCCGGTGGTGCTGGGCACCATCAAGGTGGCCGACACCAACGAACTGCCGTTCTTCGACTTCCGGGTGGAGACGGTCGGGGTGCTCGACGGACTGGCGCAGGCGGCGTTCAACGGCACGGTGCCGCTGTCCACGCAGTCGTATCCGGTGTGGGTGCTGATCGTCCTCACCATCGCCGGTGCCGGCGCGCTGATCTGGTTGCGATGCTGGGGCGGCCTCGCGGCCTGGGTGGTGTTCGTGCTGGTCACCGCGAACTCGGTGGTCTCCTTGGGGCCGCTGTCGTATCCGCTGGGTGCGATCGGCGGCTACTTCTACAACTCCCCGCACCGATTGACATTGGTGGTGTCGCTGTTCTCGGCTGCCGCGGCGGGCATCGCGCTGGGAATGGCGACACTGGCGGTTGCGCGATGGGCCGCACGACTCGGTACCGACGACTCGTCGGCCTCCCGCCGACGCTGGCTCGCGCCGACCGCCGTCGCCGTGCTGTTCGCGCTGATCGCCGCCGGCGGGGTGTGGCGCTACCCGGTGAACGCGCAGATCGCGTCGAAGGAGCGTGGTGGCAAGTTCGTCGGACCCGACGATCTGGCCGCCTACCACTGGCTGGAGCGGCAACCCGACGCGCACGACGCGGTGATCCTCAACAATCTCGATCAGGGCACCGGATGGATCTATCCGGTCACCGGACTCACCCCGATGTTCGCGTTCTACCGCGCCAACGACTTCTCGCAGCGTCAGCGCGACCTGTTCTGGGGGACATCGAAGATCGGGACGGACCCGTACATCGACGGGATCGTGCGAGATATGAACGTGCGGTACGTGATCGACAGTCCGCCGAGTTACTGGCCGTTCCAGAACGGTGTACCCGACCCGGAACACGGCGTGCAGGGCGACCCGTTCCTCGAACTGCGCGAGCACGGAACCCCGGGCCTGACCGAGGTGTTCCGGCAGGGCAACGCGACCGTATACCGCGTGAACGAGAAGGTGTTTCAGGCGTCGGGGTAGCCGTCCGGGTTGTTCGACTGCCAGCGCCAGGTGTCCACGCACATGTCGTCGATCGTCTTGGTGGCGAACCAGTCGAGGTCCTTGTTGGCGCGGGTGGGGTCGGCGTAGGACGCGGCGATGTCGCCGGCACGACGCGGCGCGATCTCGTAGGGAATCGGCCGACCGCTGGCCCGCTCGAACGCGTGCACCACCTCGAGCACTGAAACCCCTTGTCCGGTACCGAGATTCCACGTCGACATGGGGTCGTTGCCGGTGCTGATCCGCGTCAGTGCGGCGACATGTCCGGCGGCGAGATCGTCGACGTGGATGTAGTCGCGCACCCCGGTGCCGTCGGGGGTGTCGTAATCGTCGCCGAAGATCGAGAGCTTGGCCCGACGGCCCACCGCCACCTGCGCGACGAACGGCATCAGATTGTTGGGGATGCCGCTGGGGTCCTCCCCGATCTGCCCGCTCGGGTGCGCGCCCACCGGATTGAAGTAACGCAGGGCGGCGATCCGCCACGACGGGTCGCTGGCGGCGACGTCGCGCAGCACCTGCTCGATCATCACCTTGGTCCACCCGTACGGATTGGTCGCCGACGTCGGCGAATCCTCGGTCATCGGCAGCACCGGTTCGGAGCCGTAGACCGTCGCCGACGACGAGAACACGAGTGTTCGCACGTCGTGTCGGCCCATCGCGCGCAGCAGCGAAAAGGTGGTGTCCAGATTGTTCTGGTAGTAGTCGAGCGGCTTGGCCACCGACTCGCCGACCGCCTTGTATCCGGCGAAGTGGATCACCGCGTCGAGATCCTCGTGCTCGAAGAGCTTCTCGGTCTTGTCGACGTCGGTGAGGTCGAAGGCGTGCACCGGGATGTGGGTGCCGGTCAGCGCCTCGAGCCGGGCGATCACCGTCGGCTTGGAATTGCTGAAGTCGTCGACCACCACCACGTCGTGGCCTGCTTCGACGAGACGGATGACGGTGTGCGAGCCGATGTAGCCGGCGCCGCCGCTGACGAGTACGCGCATGGAAACCACGGTAAGGGGTGCACCTGGTGGCCGCCACGGAGGATGCTGTGAGATGGAGCCGTCACGGTGCAGCGGAGGATTCAGAGGTGGGCATGTTGCGAACCGATGTGGAGTTCACGTCGTCGGGGACGACGATCCGGGCATGGCTGTACCGGCCCTCGGCAGAATCCGGCTCGACAACGGATGCCAACCCCCCGGTGATCGTGATGGCGCACGGGCTCGGCGGTGTGCGGACGATGCGTCTCGACACGTTTGCCGAGCGGTTCGCCGACGCAGGCTACGCCTGTCTCGTCTTCGATTACCGGCACTTCGGCGACAGCGACGGGGAACCCCGGCAGTTGCTCTCGGTGCGCCGACAACTCGCCGACTACGAGGCCGCCATCCGCTACGTCCGGTCACTAGACGGCGTGGACACCGCCCGCATCGTCGTGTGGGGTACGTCGTTCTCCGGTGGCCATGCGCTGACGCTGGCCGCGCGGCACCCCGAACTCGCCGCGGCTATCGCGCAGTGCCCCTTCACGAGCGGAATCGCTTCCACCCTGGCGCTCGATCCGATCTCGGCGGCCAAGGTGACCGCACGCGGCGTCGCCGACCTCGCGTCGAGCGTGGCGGGCCGTGGACCGGTCACCGTCGCGCTCGTCGGCACCGGACACCAGGCGGCGCTGATGACCGCGCCCGACGCCGAACCCGGCTACCTGGCGCTGGTGGCGCCCGGTTCGACGTTCCGCAACGAGGTCGCCGCCCGCATCGGGCTGTCGGTTCTGCTGTCCGCTCCGGCCCGCAAGGTCGGCAAGATCACGGTCCCCACCTTCATCGCCGCATGCGACCCCGACACGGTAGCGCCGGTGCGTCCGACGATCCGCGCGGCCGGCCGCAACCCGCGGGTCACGTGCCGGCGATACCCGTACGGGCACTTCGACATCTACGTCGGCGACGCGTTCGACGAGGTGGTTGCCGACGAGATCGCATTCCTGCGCGACGTGGTGCCGGTGTGACGTCGCGCCGTCGGTTCCCGGGTGCTCAGCCGTAGCAGACGCTGCGTACCCAGGCGCCGCCACCGGTCAGCGGGCCGATCGGTCCGACCGACGGCGCGGTGATGCACTGGCTGCGTCCCTGGGGGACGGGCTTGCCGGTGCGCGAATCGAACGGGGAGGTGTAGGCGAAGCTGATGGCGGTGGTCGGGTGCGTCTGCGGATACATGCCGAACAACTCGGGCAGCACGGTGCCCGGCCCGAATCCGAGGAAGCCGTAGCGCTTGCTTCCCGCCTTACCGTCGCGCGGATTGTGCAGCTTGCGCAGCACGGTGTAGTACAGGGGCGGGTTGTAGGCGTCGGTCTGCTTGTAGAAGCCGACGAACTCGTAGACCTGGACGCCCGCGGCGAATAGTGCCTGGTAGGTGACGTCGCCGAGCTGATCCACCCGGTGAATGCCCGGTTGGGTGGCTGCTGCGGACGGTGCTGCGGACGCCTGCGGGGTCACCGCGGCGCCCGCCCCGCCGGCGATGGTCAGTGCGGCCAGGGCGACGGCAACCCGGCGTGAAGCCTTCGAGACGATCGTGCGCATGAGAACCTCCGGGCAATTGGTGGATAGTGGTATCCACGATGTCGGAGGTGCCCGTCCGATCGTTAGCATTGGTAATTCATTGGGATGACATCGTGACCCGATCATTGGGGTGCAGGGAGTCTCCGCGGAGCGGTTCGTGGGCGAAAGCGCGAAAGCCGCGGTGTGGACCGATCTGCGCGCGGAATCCCAACACCTGCGCCGCACGGGTGGGGTCGGCCACGACGTGGCGCACATCGCCGAGCCGGAAATCGTGGGTGATGATCGGTGACGGGCCGCCGAGTTCGTCGGACAGGATCGTGGCGAGCGTGCCGATGCTCACCGGTACCCCGGAAGCGACGTTGAATGCGTCGAACGATGATCGAGGCGGACCGCAGTCCTCGTCGACGAGTGCCTCCACGGCCAGGGCGTTCGCCATGGCGACGTCGTCGACGTGGACGAAGTCGCGCATCTGGGCTCCATCCTCGAACACCAGTGGTGCCCGGCCGGCGGCCAGCATCGACCGGAAGATCGACGCCACCCCCGCGTAGGGGGTGTCTCGCGGCATGTGGGGTCCGTACACGTTGTGGTAGCGCAGCGCGATCGTGTGCGACCCGGTGGATACCGCCCACCCGCGCGCATACTGTTCCTGTGCGGCTTTGCTTGCGGCGTAATGATTCTGCGGCGCCTGCGGCGCGTGCTCGGGGGTCGGGGCCCAGCGGGTGTCGCACCCGTCGGGGCCGACGTGGTCGAAACGTCCCGCGCGCAGGTCGGCGGGCCGTCGCTCGGGCACGTCGACGAGCGGAGTGCCGGACGCGTCGACGTGGCAACCGTTGCCGTAGAGGACCATCGACGATGCCACGACCAGTCGACGCACACCGTGGCGGTGCATGGCCGCCAACAATGTGGCGGTGCCGAGGTCGTTGTTCCGGGCGAACTCCGGCGCATCGTGGAAGCCCAGACCCAGACCGACCAGTGCGGCTTGATGATTCACCACGTCGACGCCGGGAAGCACCGTGTCGAGTGCGGCTGCGTCGGTGACGTCGACCATGAAGACACCCGGAGGAGGATCGGCCGCCGCCGGGTGCGCACTGGGCAGCATCGCGTCGATACCCACGACGTCGTGACCACGATCGGCCAGCGTCGCCGCCACCCGTGACCCGATGAATCCGGCTGCGCCGGTGACCAGTACGCGGCTCATCGCGAGATCCCGCCGCGGACTGCCGGACCGTCCTGTTGGCGCCGATGGGCGAGGATGTGGGCGCTCAGCGTCTCGATATCGTGATCTGTTGTGCTGCACTCACACTGCGCGTCCGGATCGATCCCGGAGATCGCAGCTTTGACGCATGCCTTGAGCCGGGGCAGGTTCGCGGCGAACTGTGCGAAGACCTCCGACGCCCCGACACCGTCGCCCGGCGCCACACCGGCGTCGAGGTCGGTGACGAGGCACAGTGTGCCATAACACATTCCGAGTTCACGGGCCAACGATGCCTCCGGTTGTCCGGTCATGTTGATCAGATCGGCACCCCAGGCGGCATACATCCGGCTTTCGGCGCGGGTGGAGAAACGGGGCCCGTCGATGATCATGAGGGTACCCCCGTCGGTGATCGCCGCATCCGAGTCGCACAGCGCCGATCGAATGCGATCGCAGTACGGATCGGCGAACGAGAGATGCACCGGGTCGTGCGGATGATCGCCCACCGACGAACGATCGAAGAAGGTCGCCGCACGTCCCGCGGTGCGGTCGATGAGCTGGTCGGGCACGATCAGGCTGCCGGGGCCGGCGTCCGGGTCGAGTGAGCCGACCGCGGCGGCGGCGATCACGGTCGTCACGCCGAGGGAACGCAGCGCCCAGAGATTGGCGCGATAGGGAATCTCGTGCGGAAGATGATCGTGGTGGTTTCCGTGTCGCGGGATGAAGACCACCCGTCGGCCGTCGACCGTTCCCACGACCGGAGGGGCCGACGGTGTGCCGAACGGCGTCTCGATGTCCACGGTGCTGACGTCGGTGTGGAAGAAGTCGTAGAAGCCGGTGCCGCCGATGATTCCGATTGCACCTGTGTCACTCTCGGATACTTCTCTGTCGGATATGATCTCTCCTCTGTGATCGGACGTCGGATTGACAACTGCCGGTAGCGGATTCACGCCAGGGGGTGCCTGCCCACGGGTCCTTATGCGATGCAGCACCAGCCAGATCCCGGTGATCGCCCACACCGCCGCGACCGCCACTGCCAGCCCGGCCGGGTAATTGCGGTCGAGCAGCGTCGGATTCGAGGCGGGCGCCTGCCCGGCCGGTCGTGGCGCCAGCACGGGAACCGCCAGCAGTGTGAGGACCCCGGTGAATGCCAGCGCGATGGCGACGGGCACGTAGCGGCCGCGGTCGCGCAGGGTGCGTCGCAGAATCCACCACACCGCCAACCAGATCGGCGCGAGCACGGCGTCATGGGCGATCACGCCACCGGCGAGCCACCCGACCATGGACGACCAGTCGGTTCGCGCCACCGCGGTCACGGTGAGAAACACTCCGTACCCGATGCCGCAGGCACCCACGACCATCAACGCGGCGCGGGCGGGGGTTGCGCTCATCAGTGTGCCTCGATCCGGGCGAGCCATTTGGTCTGCATCACGCCCGGAAGGTTCGGTGCGATGAGCCGAGCGGGATAGCCGTGATCGAGATTGAGCCGGTTTCCGTTGATGGACAACGCGATCAGTGTGAGGTCGTCGGACACCTGGGCGGCGGGGATGTCGGCGATGGCGTAGGCGCCCCGTTCCAGTGACACCATGCGCGCCATCGATCCGGGTTGCGCGCCGACCGTGGCCAGAAGGTCTCGGAGCCGGATACCTGTCCACTGGGCGGACGCGCTCCAACCCTCCACACACGCGATCGGCAAGGTGACGGTGTGTTGCGGCATTGTGGTTTCCAGTTCGGCGATCGTGAAGGTCTGCGAGGCAGTGCCGTTGACCACGGTGAGCCGATAGTCCGGTGAGGTTGCCGCGGTGGTGATGCCCGCGTCGGACGCGGTGCGGTTGATGGGTACACCCTGTGGACCCTCACCCGATCGCGGCGCCAGAAATGCCAATCGCCGCAGCGGGGTGATGGTCTGCCCGGCGAACGCGACCACGGCGAGTCCCACTCCCACCGACGTGGCCAGCAGAATCGTCCGCCGGGAGGGTCCTGTCCCGACTCGGTGGTCCTCCTCGGCACCGGTGCTTGTCTCGGTCCCCGGTCCGGTCTCGATCCCAGTGCCGGTCTCGATCCCAGTGCCGGTCTCGATCCCAGCGTCGTCGCCGAGTGCCCGCCGGATGAGCGGCAACTTGACGGCTATGTGGATGAGGAGCGCGCCGATCGCCACGTAGGCGACGGCGTGGTGCGCCGCGGGAAAGAAGAATGTCCACGGGTACCAGTGCGCGATGTTCAGGATGCCGGTGACGAGTTCGAAGATCCCGGCCGCCACGAGTACGCCGATGCTGCCGCGTTCGGCCATCCGGACCGGCGATCCGATCAGAGGCCGTTCGAAAAGCTTGCGGTACACCAGACCGAGTTTCACCAGGAGCAACGGGATGGCGGCGATCCCGGACAGCACATGGGTGCCCTGAGTGACCCGGTAGAGCCACACGGGGTGTGCCGGCCAACTGAACCACTCCGGTGGGTGCTGGATCAGGTGGCTGAGGACTCCGGTGACGAAGCAGATCGAAAACGTGACACCGAGGGAGAGCCCGACCAGGGTCACCGTCCGCGGCGGTGCGTCGGCATCGCCGTCGGCATGTTCGGCGGTGTCGAGTGAACGGGTATCGCTCATCGCCGCACGGCCTCGACCAACAGTCGGCCGCTGATCTCGGTGATGTTCAACGGGTCCAGTCCGTGGCCGCGCATGGCCGCGGCCATGCCGTCGACCCCGACCCGGGCCCACGGGAACCAGGGACCGGCGCCGTGACGTCCTTCGGTCCGGACCACGTCCACCTGAACGCCCCCGACATGAGCGTCGAGTTCGGCGATCAGGGTGCCGCCGCGGGCAAGTAGCGCACCCACTCGTTCGAGGAGCAGCCCCGGATCGCCGCCGATGCCGATGTTGCCGTCGATCAGTAGCACGTGAGCCCAGCGGCCCTCGCCGGGGAGATGGCCGAAGATGTCGCGCTGCAGCACGGCGACCCCCCGCCGTCGGGCCGCCGACACGGCGACCCGCGAGATGTCGACACCGAGGGCCGGCACGTCGCCGGCAACCAGCGCTGCCACCAGTCGACCTGGGCCGCAACCGAGGTCGATCGTCGGTCCGTCACACCGGCGCACCACGGCGTCGTCGAACTCGCGATCGGCGGTGTCGTCGGAAGCGCCGTGCCAGCGGGCGACGGGGATGTCGGACCAGCGCCCGTCCGCGGTGCGAAGCACCCCGTGGACCCCGCTGAGCGCGTGGTCGAACCGGGCCGGTGATCGCGAGTCACGCGCGAGCGTGATGTCGATCTCCTCGGTCCTGAGATGGCGGTCCGCCGGAATGGTCACGAGGCACTCACGATCGCTCCGGAAGACGCCGCTTCGACGGCGAATTCGCTTGTCGGGGAACACGAGGCCGCCACCGTCGGCACGTCCTCCGGCCGGTCGACGTCGCAGACCATCGGCAGGAGCTCGGTGACCAGTCCCGCGCGGCGCAGTGCCGTCTCGGTTCTGGCGGCGGTGTCGACCCGCGACATCGGGACGTCGCCGAGCGCCTCGGCGCCCGCGCCGCCGGTCAGTCCCAGTCCCCACCAGCCGCCGTCGGCGGCAGGGCCGAGCCACGCGGTGTCTGCACGGCCGTCGACGATCCAGGACAATGATCGACTCAACACGGCAGGTCCGATTTGTGGTGTGTCCATGCCGATCTGGAGAACATGTCGGGCACCGCTCGCGGTGGCGTCCCGGTGTGCATGGACCAGCCGGTCGGCGAAGGTGTCACCGCGTTGCGCCACGACCGTGCAGCCGTCGAGCTCGGCGGAGATCTCCTCCGATCGTTGTGCGCAGCGCAGATCGCCGTGCCAGGAGACCACCACAGCGGCTCCGGTCGCCCGAGCATGACGCAGGGTGTCCAGCAGCGCGGCCGCAGCCAGCCGGGCCGCTCCCACCGGCCCGTACTCCGGTGCCAGACGGGTTTTCGCCAGCCCCGGGACCGGTGCCTTCGCCACGATGAGGATCGCCCCCGTCGTGACACCCCCCGTCACGACACTCCCCGTCATGACAACGCCGCCAGGAAGTCGTGTCCGGCACGAAGCGAACCCAGTACCGACCCCGAGACCTTGGATCGCCCCGCACTCCGCTCGCGAAACGACACGTCGACCTCGGCCACTGTGAGGCCGGCTTGCGCTGCCCGCACGAGGAACTCGACCGGATAGCCGGATCTGCGGTCTTCGATGCCCAAGTCGATGAGCACATCGCGGGAAATCGCCCGCATCGGGCCGATGTCGGTCACGATGATCCCGAAGCGGCGTCGTAATCGCCAGGCGGCCAGTCTGGTTCCGGCCCGGGCATGCCACGGCCACGCGCCGGCCCCGACGGGGCGTCGGCTTCCCACTGCCACGTCGGCACCGCCCTGGAGTGCTGCGACGAGATGCCGGAGTTCTCCGGCATCGAGCGATCCATCGCCGTCGATCGTGCAGACGACGGATGTCTCGGCGGCGAGAACGCCTGCGTGCACTGCGGATCCGTATCCGGGACGTGGTTCGGCGATCACCCGGGCGCCGTGTGTGCGCGCGACCTCGGCGGTGGTGTCGGTGGACCCGTTGTCCACCACCAGCGTGGCGTAGCACTCCGGAATCGATTGCAGCACAGTGGGTAACGCCGATGCCTCGTTGCGGCAGGGGATGATGACGGTGATGTCGTCGGGATTCACATGGCCCAGCGTAGGAGCAGCACAGGGCGCGGTCAGCAGGCTCGTGCTTACGGAAATGTGACGGCGCACCGCCGGGTCTTACGGAAGTGTGACGAGTGGCCGCGGAGCCATCCGCCCATGTCGGCGGGTGGCTAGGCTGCGGTGTCGTGACCCTCTTCCCGAAGCAACGGGTAGGCGATGTCGCCGAATCCGACGGCGTTGAATCCGACGTCGCCGAATCCGACGGCGTTGAATCCGACGGCGCCGAATCGACTGCGCCCCCGCGCGACCGGTTACGCCGACGCTCGCTGACGGCCGTGGCCGGTGCCGCCCTACTGGTCGCCGCTGCGGTCGTGACACCGCTGCTTGTCGGGGATGGCCTGCGCGGCAGAATCTTTGCCGACGCGGCACCGCTGTTCGGGAAGTGGTTGCCGCACCTCGGACCGGGGACCGTGCCCGCGGTCGTCCTGGCTGTCGCGGCGGTGTCGGTGATTCCGTCCCGACTGGCGTCGTTGCGGATCGGTCCGCTGGCCCTGTGGGCATGGGGGATCGGCGCCGCGTGGACCATGAGTCTCGCACTCGTCGACGGCTGGCAGCGGGGGGTTGCCGGCCGGCTGGTGAGACCCGACGAGTATCTGGCCGAAGTTCCTGGTGTGCACAGTATTTCGGGAATGCTGTCCGGATTCTCGGCGCGTATTCTCGACCATCAGCCCGACTCGTGGACCACGCACGTGTCGGGGCATCCGCCGGGTTCGCTGCTGACGTTCGTCATCCTCGATCGTGTCGGCCTCGGTGGCGGCGGGTGGGCGGCACTGTGGTGCGTGGCGATCGGTACCTCGGGTATCGCGGCGGCGATCGTGACGCTCGAGCGGCTCGGCTCACTCGACAGCGCCCGCCGCGCCGCACCGTTCCTCGCGTTCTTCCCGGGTCTGATCTGGGTGGGCGTCAGCGCCGACGGCTACTACATGGGTGTGGTGGCGTGGGGACTGGCCCTGCTGGCCATCGCGGCAACCACCGTGGGCTCGAGGTCGGCCGCGGCCGCCATCGGTGCGGGCCTACTGCTCGGCTTCGCGCTGTTCCTCAACTACGGGCTCGTGCTGTCCGGGATCATGGCCGCGGCAGTGCTGCTGGCCGCGCGCTCGTGGCGGCCGATTCCCTGGGCGCTCGCCGCCGCGCTCGCCGTGGTCGCCGCTTTCGCTCTCACCGGCTTCTGGTGGCTCGACGGGTACCACCTCGTCGTCGAGCGGTACTACCAGGGCATCGCGTCGCAGCGGCCGTTCGCCTACTGGGGGTGGGCGAATCTGGCGGCGACGGCGATCGCGGTCGGTCCGGCGACGGTGGCCGCCTTCGCCCGACTCACCGACCTGTCGGTACTGCGTCGTAGAGAGTTGTGGCCGGCGCTGGCCGGGTTCGCGGCGCTCGCCGCCGCCGACCTCAGTGCGCTCAGCAAAGCCGAGACCGAACGAATCTGGCTACCCTTCACCTTGTGGATGGTGACGGCGACCGCCGTGCTGCCCATCCGTGACCGGCGATGGTGGCTGGGTGGGCAGGTTGTGCTCGCACTCGTCGTGAATCACCTCGTCCTCACGTACTGGTGAAAGGTGGGTGTGATGCGCATCCTGGTCGCGGATGACGACACGGTGGTCCTCGATGTGGTGGGGCGCTACCTGCGGCACGCGGGCATGGAGGTGGTCGCGGTGGCCGACGGAATCTCTGCTCTCGCCGAAATCGACAGTGGTGACATCGATTTGGCCGTCGTCGATGTGATGATGCCGGGGCTCGACGGCATCGAGGTGTGTCGTGACGTCCGGATGGGTGATCACCGGGATGTCCCGGTGATCCTGCTCACCGCACTCGGTTCGACCGATGATCGGGTGCTGGGCCTGGAATCGGGAGCCGACGACTACGTGACCAAACCATTCAGTCCCCGCGAGCTGACGCTGCGGGTGCAGTCGGTGTTGCGGCGTATCCGCACGTCCCCGCCGCCGGGACGCGAAGCGGGCGAGCCCGATCATCTCCACGGCGGTGACGTCGTCGTGGATCTGCGTGCACAGCTGGTCACCGTCGGCGGGCGTGCGTTGTCGACCACCAAACGTGAATACGATCTGATTGTTCATCTGATGACCCACCCCGACCAGGTGTTCAGTCGCGACGAACTGCTCGAGCAGGTGTGGGGCTGGAAGTTCGGCGATCAGTCGACGGTGACGGTGCACGTCAAGCGCGTGCGCACCAAACTCGGTTCCGCGTCACGGATCGAGACGGTGTGGGGGAGAGGCTACCGCTGGGTCCGGGGTCCGCTCGTCGACGAGTCGCGCCCCGGGGAGTGACACGATGACCGACACACTGCGAATCCTTGCCGTCGCGCTGATGTGGACCGCGCCGCTCGTGGTCGGCGGAGCGCTGTTCCTGTGGTGGCAACAGAAGATGTCGTTGCTGCTCAGCCTGGTCATCATGACGTTGATCCCGCTGGTGGCCACGTTTGTCGGTGTGTTCGCGGTGAGCGGGCTCATGTTCACCGGTGACCTTCGGCGAACGATCACCGTGCTCGCCGCGGTCGCGGTGATCACCGTGCCCGCGGCGCTGTTGTTGGGCCGAATCCAGGCGCGCCGAACGGTGTGGGAACGGCAGATGCGTCAGCAGGAACGCGCCGCCGAGCGCTCGCGGCGCGAACTGATCGCGTGGGTCAGCCACGACCTCCGCACCCCGCTCACCGACATCAAGGCGCTGGCCGATTCCCTCTCCGACAGCGTGGTGACCGAGCCCGGCGAGGTGATCGAGTTCGCGCAGCAGATCGGACGCGACGTGGACCGGCTGTCGGCGATGGTCGACGACCTCTTCGAGATGTCGACGATCAGCGGCGGAACCCTCCGGCTGGACATGGAGGAGATCGACCTGCGTGAAGTGATCGACGAGGTGGTCGGGTCGGTGCGCTCGGTGGCCGCGCGCGTCGGCGTCACGATCGAGGTCGACGCACCCGAGGACGCCGTCGAGATCGTCGGCAGCTCCCACGCCATGTCGCGGGTGCTGACCAATCTCACCGTGAACGCGCTCGCCCACACCCCGCCCGGTGGATCGGTACGCATCGCGACCGGCGTCGACGAGCACCCCGGGGCCGCCACCACGGCGACGGCTCCCGGCGGCGCGGTGGCATGGTGCCGCGTCGACGACTCCGGGTCCGGGATCGACCCCGACGACCTACCGCGCATCTTCGAGATGGCCTACCGCGGCTCCGCGGCGCGCACACCGGGCCGGGCGGACGCGATCCCGGTGGGCTCGGGGATGGGACTCGCGATCGCGCGCGGCCTGATCACGGCCCATGCGGGCACGATCAGCGCGTCGAACACTGCGTCGGGGGCGCGGTTCGAGGTGCGGTTGCCGCCCCGAGCTCAGTCCAGCGAGTGGACGTAATCGCCGGTGTCGATGGCGTCGAAGGTCGTCTCGGTCGCCGAGGTGTCGAGCGTCTTCGACGTGATGGCCAGGCCCTCACCGGTCTGCACAAACAGCTTGCGCTCGGTGAGGTCGTATCCGGCCCAGTACCGCGAATAGTCGCTCCAGGAGGTGGTGTCTCCCTTGTGTTCGAGACCGGGCGGGATGATCACGGTGCGGAAGGCCGCGTACAGCTGGGCGATGCCCTTGTCGCGGTCGAACGGCTTGAGGTAGGCGGCGAGGTTGAAGGCTCGTGCCATGCGGGAGGGCGCGGTGTAGTCGCCCGGCAGCCCGAACATGCCGAAGCCGGTGCCGCCCTCGATCGGCTGCAGCTCATACCCGGTGGGCAACTTCTTCGGCGAACTGGGGTCGACGTTGGTCAGGCCGAGGTAATTGCGGATGTTCACCAGGTGCCAGTCGTACTCGGGGCTGTTGGTGTAGGCGCCGGCGTAGTCGTAGATCTTGAACGAACCGTCCTCGACCGGCTCCAGCACGATGCCGTCACCGGTGGTGTCGACGAAGCAGTAGTGCAGCGGCATCGAGATGTTCAGGCCGAAGGCCGAGTACTTCTGGTCGAGGAGTGCGAAGTCGGTGTACTTCTCGCGGATCTCGGCCACGCTGGCGAACTGGCTGAGGATGTAGCTGACGAACTCCTCGCCGAGTACGGCGGTCTGCTTACGCGCGGCGATGTCGTCTGCGGAGCCGCGGGTGCATTCCATGAGAACTTGGGTATCGCCGGCCAGGCCCTTTTCGTTGATGCCGTCGAGCAGGATGGTGGTGCCCTTGATGCCCACCCCCATCGTGGCGTACTTGCTGGTCCACGCGGTCAGCGGACTCGACATCTCGGTGTTGGCCGGGATGCTGGAGATCACCACGATGTTGTCCAACGTCGGGGGCAGACCCGCCGGGGTGCCGAACATCGGGATGTCGAGATCCATCGTCCGGCCGAAGAAGACGTCACCGTTCTTGGCCGTGACTTTGATCCCTGTACACATGTGTCTCTCCTCCATCGTGGACGCCCTGACGCTGAGGGCTTTCCTTCGTACAACTACACCGCTCGTCGCTTCGTGTGCGCAGGACTCGACGATCAGGGCACAAGTTCGCGACTCGGACCGTCACAGGAGCGCATTCGTCAGCCGACCACCTTCTCGGTGGTCGCGTACTTCGCCTCGGCCGACTCCTTGGCCGCCTGCCACCAGCCGGCGTTGTCGCGGTACCAGCCGACGGTGGCGGCCAATCCCGACCGGAAGTCCACAAACTTCGGCCGCCAACCCAGTTCGGTGCGCAGCCGGGTGGAGTCGATGGCGTAGCGGCGGTCGTGGCCGGGCCGGTCGGTGACGAAGTCGAAGGCGTCGCGCGGCTGTCCGAGCAACTCGAGGATCGTTTCGACAACCGTGCGGTTGTCCACCTCGCCGTCCGCGCCGATCAGGTACGTCTCACCGATCTCGCCCTTGTCGATGATCGTCCACACCGCGTCGTTGTGGTCGTCGACGTGAATCCAGTCGCGCACGTTGCGTCCGTCGCCGTAGAGGCGGGGCCGCACCCCGGAGAGCACATTGGTGATCTGGCGCGGAATGAACTTCTCTACGTGCTGATAGGGGCCGTAGTTGTTGGAACAGTTGGAGATCGTCGCGGGCACCCCGAACGAGCGCACCCAGGCGCGCACCAGCAGATCGCTCCCCGCCTTGGTGGAACTGTAGGGACTCGACGGGTTGTAGGGCGTCGCCTCGGTGAACCGTGCCGGGTCGTCGAGGTCGAGGTCGCCGTAGACCTCGTCGGTGCTGATGTGGTGATAGCGCACGTCGTGGCGCCGCACCGCCTCGAGCAGCGAATACGTGCCCACCAGGTTGGTCTGGATGAATGCCGACGGATCGGCCAGCGAGTTGTCGTTGTGCGACTCCGCGGCGAAATGCACGACGAGGTCGGTGTCGGCGACGAGGCGATCGACCAGGTCGGTGTCGGCGATGTCGCCGCGCACCAGTTCGACACTGTCGGCGACGGGCGTGAGCGTTTCCGGGTTCGCGGCATAGGTGAGTTTGTCGAGCACCGTGATCTGCGCGTCGGGGCGTTGGGAGAGGGTGCGGAGCACGAAATTGGCGCCGATGAACCCGGCGCCGCCGGTGACCAGAACCCGCATCGTCGGCTCCTCCTCGTCAGGTGTTCACAGTGCCATCAGCTGTTCACAGGGGTCAGATGACCAAGCGGTCATTGTGGACTGTACTCAGGTGGTGACGCACGCGCGTGCGGAGCACCGCGCGCACCCTTACCCTTGCTGACATGCGCGGAATCATTCTGGCCGGTGGCACGGGGTCGCGTTTGCATCCGATCACCCAGGGTGTGAGCAAGCAAATGGTGCCGGTGTACGACAAGCCGATGATCTATTACCCGCTGTCGACACTGATGCTGGCGGGTATTCGCGACATTCTGGTGATCACGACACCGAAGGATGCGGCGGCCTTTTCGGGTTTATTGGGGGATGGCAGTCAGTTCGGGATCAATATCTCGTATGTGACGCAGGCCTCGCCGGATGGTTTGGCGCAGGCGTTCGTGTTGGGTGCCGATCACATCGGTTCGGAGTCGGTGGCCCTGGTGTTGGGCGACAACATCTTCTACGGGCCGGGCCTGGGTAGCCAGTTGCAGGGCTTCGAGGATCTCGACGGTGGTGCGATCTTCGCCTACTGGGTGGCCGATCCGAGTGCGTACGGGGTGGTGGATTTCGACGCGAACGGGCAGGCGGTGTCGCTGGAGGAGAAACCGGTGGCGCCGAAGTCCAATTATGCGGTTCCGGGTCTGTATTTCTACGACAACGACGTGATCGAGATCGCGCGGAATCTGACGCCGAGTGCGCGGGGTGAGTTGGAGATCACCGATGTGAATGCGCATTATCTCGAGCGGGGGAAACTCGCGGTGAAGGTGTTGCCGCGCGGGACGGCCTGGCTGGACACCGGGACCTTCGATTCACTGTTGGACGCAGGCAATTTCGTGCGGACGGTGGAGCAGCGGCAGGGACTCAAGATCGCGGTACCCGAGGAAATCGCTTGGCGGCGAGGATATTTGAGTGATGACGAGCTCGCGGTGCGGGCCGAGAAGCTGCGTAAGTCGGGCTATGGCAACTATCTGCTCGACATCTTGGCCCGCGGCAAGGGTTTCGGGTGATCGGGGTGTCGGTGAGGGGAGCGCGAGAGTGAAGATCCGTCCGCTGTCGATCGACGGGGCGTGGGAGTTCACCCCGGTGCAGCACGGCGACGCCCGCGGGCTGTTCGCCGAGGCGTTCAAGGCCGACATGCTCGCCGAGGTCATCGGTCACCGGTTCGATCTCGCGCAGGTGAATCTGTCGGTCTCGGCGGCCGGCGTGCTGCGCGGTGTGCATTTCGCCGATGTGCCACCGGGACAGGCGAAGTACGTCACCTGTCCGTCGGGTGCCATCCTCGACGTCATCGTCGACATCCGCGTGGGGTCGCCGACCTTCGGCACCTACGACACCGTGCTGCTCGACGACACCGACCGCCGTGCGGTGTACCTGTCGGAGGGGCTCGGCCACGCGTTCTGTGCGCTCGCGGACAACTCGACCGTCACCTACCTGTGCTCGACCGGGTACAACCCGACTGCCGAGCACGGGATCAATCCGCTCGACGAGGAAATCGGCATCGCGTGGCCCACCGAAGCCCGGGACGGGTCACCGCTGACCTACGAATTGTCGGGGAAAGACACCGCGGCCCCCGGGCTGAGTGAGGCCCGGGAATCGGGGCTGCTCCCCGATTTCGACGACGTGACAGCCTACCTTCGCTCGCTCACCTGATCCATCCGCAAATTCGTGCCATGGTGGCACGAAACGTGTGCCGACATGATCGGGTGCCCGTCGAAAATCGCCTCCTGCCAGGTTGTTTGCGCAGGTGGGCGATGTCGGAACCCGCAAAGCGGACGCGTCGACGGAGTAGAACGAGGTCATGACCACCTTGTTGCGCAACGCCGTCCTCATCGACGGCACCGGCGCCGATCCGATCCCCGACGCCGTCGTGATCGTCGACGACGGCAAGATCACCTACGCGGGCCCGGCGTCGGGCGCTCCGCAGCCCGCCGACGGTGCACCCGCACCCACCACGATCGACCTCGAGGGCAACACGCTATGCCCCGGGTTCTTCGACTGCCACGTGCATCTGTCGCTCCCGGGTACGAAGGGCAGCCCGTACGCGATCGCACTGGTGCCGCCTGCCTACCGGTACTACCAGCTGATCGACCGCCTCAAGGTCACCCTGCACGCGGGCGTGACCACCGTGCGTGACCTCATGGGCGTCGATGTGGGCGTCCGCGACGCCGTGGCCCACGGACTCGTCGAGGGTCCGCGACTGCTGGTGGCGGTGAACATGCTCAGCCAGACCGCCGGTCACGCCGACTTCCACCTCAAGTCGGGTGTCGACGTCACCGCCGAGGTCGGCGGTTACCGCGTCGACACCGTCGACGAAGCGCGCAAGCGGGCACGTGAGCTGATCCGGATGGGTGTCGACGTGATCAAGGTGGCGTCGTCCGGCGGTGTGGCCTCTCCGAACGACCAGCCGACCTGGCTGGGCCTTCGTGAGGAAGCGGTCGCGGCCATCGTCGAAGAGGGCCAGAACTACGGCGGCGTTCCGGTGGCCGCCCACGCCATCGGCTACCCCGGCATCCGTGCCGCGGTGGAGGCCGGGGTGCACAGCGTCGAACACGGCTATGACCTCGACGAGGAACTGCGCGCGCAGATGGTGGAGCAGGGCACCTTCTTGATCCCGACCCTTCTCGAAACCATGAAGGACGTCACCACGTCGCCGGACAGCCTCGCCAAGAGCAAGGAATGGCATGAGAAGGCACACGTGGCGGTCGGTGAGTCGGTGGCGGCAGGTATCCGGGTGGGTCTGGGAACCGATGCGGGACTCTCGCCCGACCACGGCGACAGCCTGAAGGAACTCGCCCTGCTGGTGGAGTTCGGTGGCATGACCCCGCTGCAGGCGATCGTCGCCGGTACCAAGACCTCGGCGGACCTGTGCGGGCTCGGCGACAAGCTGGGCACCGTCGAGGCCGGCAAGATCGCCGATCTCGTGGTGGTGCGCGGCAACCCGCTCGACGACATCAAGTCGGTGGGCGAGCACGAGAACATCCTGCTGGTGATCAAGGAAGGCAAGACCGCCATCAACCGCGGCGAGTTCGCCAACGCCTGATCCGACGTCGTTTCCTGGGCCCCGGCCAGCCGGCCGGGGCTCAGTTGTCGGCGTTCTCCGATTCCGCGTTCTGCAGGGCGACGGCCCGTGCGAGCCGCGCGTAGCGGATCTCGAGTTCGCGAAACCGCAGATAGGTGGCCACCGTGGTGAACGCGAACGCGATGACCAGGCAGTACAGCACGAGATCGGTGCCGCGGCCCACCCCGACCCACCCGGCCACCACGGTCAGGTCGTTGGGCCGCAGCATCGCGTAGATGCCGAAGGCCACGAACGCGACGAACAGCAGTTTCACGCCGGCCGACGATCGGGCGTTGCCCCGATTGGTGAGGAAGAACCACACCAGCCCCAGCGCGGCGGCCACCAGCAGGATCTGGATGACGATCATGGCATTACCTCCGCATACGTCCGTGGAGCAGGCCGTCGGCCACGATGTTGACCCCGTTGATCAGCGACTGCCCCTTGGCGCGTGAGTAATCGGTGTACAGGATGGTGACCGGTTGTTCGGCCACCCGCCAGTGGTGGTGGTCGATGAGGGTCACGAACTCCGATGCGTGACTCATCCCGGCCATCAGCAGGTCGAGCTCGTCGGCGACGGTCTTGTTGAAGGCCCGCAGTCCGTTGTGCGCATCGCTGAGGCCGAGTCGTCGGGTGCGTGGGCTCAGGAACACCACCGTCCGCAGCACGATGCGCTTGAGTAGCGGTACGGACTCGCTGCGTCCGTCGGCGAAGCGTGTGCCGACGACGATGTCGATCGGCTCGGTGCGCAGGCGATCGACCATGGCCACCACGTCGTGCACCTGATGCTGACCGTCGGCGTCGAAGGTGACGAAATACCGCGCACCCGGCTGTGCCCGCGCATATTCGACGCCGGTCTGGATCGCGGCGCCCTGGCCGAGATTCACCGGGTGCCGCACGAGGCGGATTCCCCCTCCGCCCTCGGGGGTCACCACGCGTGCGGCCGCCTTGATCTCGGCGGCGGAATTGTCGCGGGAGCCGTCGTCGACGCACACGATGTTGGGAAAGGTCTTCGCGGCGTTGACGACCACGTCGCGGATCACCTCGCCCTCGTTGAACACGGGGATCACCAGCCACACGTCGTCGTTGGTGGTCGCCCCCCTGTTCGCTGAGGCCTCCGTCATGTACGTCACCCTATCGCCCAGAACGGCGGGTCCATGTCACGCCCGTTCCCGGCGCGCGAACGTGCGTGCCGCGACCGGGCTGATGAGGCCTCGCGCACCTGATTACCCTGTAGCGGTGCCGATCGACGTGATGATGCCCTTCTACGGCGACGTCGACCAGTTCCGTCAGTCGGTCACCAGCGTGCTCGGCCAATCCGATCAGGACCTGCGGCTGGTGGTGGTCGACGACTGCTACCCCGACCCGGAGCCGCGCGAATGGCTGACCTCGCTCGACGATGCGCGTGTGCACTACCAGCGCAACGAGACCAATCTGGGTGTGAACGGCAACTTCCGCCGCTGCGTCGACCTCGTCACCGCGGATCGGTTCGTCGTGATGGGCTGCGACGATGTGATGCTGCCCGACTATCTGTCCACGGTGCGGTCGATCTCCGACCGGCATCCCGACGCCGCGGTGGTGGCGCCGGGTGTCGAGGTGATCGACTCGCAGGACCGGGTGGTGCGCCCGATCGGCGACCGCATCAAGGCCTTCCTCGCGCCGTCGGGTCCGGCAGTGCTGCGCGGAGAGGTGATGGCCACCAGCCTGTATCGCGGGAACTGGACGTACTTCCCGTCGCTGCTGTGGTGTACCGAGCCGGTACGGCGGGTCGGGTTCCGGCCTGGGCTCGACGTGGTCCTCGACCTCGCGTTGCTCGTCGACCTCGCGTTCGCGGGTGCGGAACTGGTGCACGATCCGGCGGTGGTGTTCCGTTACCGTCGCCACGACGCGTCGGTGAGTTCGGTGCAGGCCGTCGACGGTCGGCGCTTCGCCGAGGAGAACCGGTTCTTCGCCGACGAGGCGGTGCGCTGCGCACAACACGGGTGGCCGCACGCGGCTCGGGCGGCTCGCCTGCATCTCACCTCGCGCCTGCATCACGCGATGTCCAGGGCGGTGTCCACGATGGCCGTCCACAAGGGTCACCGCTGAGGGGTGCCGACTGCACCGGTGCAGGTCGCCGGCCTCAGCCGTGACGTTTGTGGACCTATTGCGCTCGCGCGAGCCCCAACACGTGCACCGACACGCCCACCAGCGGCCCCGCGATCAGCGAGAGCGCGACGCGGTCGGCCACCGACAGGGGGACGGTGAGCAGTGCGGCACACGCGGCCGCGGCCACCCACCAGCCGGCGGCGTACCAGCGATGCGCGCCCACCGCGACGGTCGCCGACCCGGTGACCGTGAGCACCCCCAGCGCGGTGGCGCCCAGGGTGAACCAGGCCAGGGTGAGTCCGGGCAGCGTGTAATCGCCGCCGAAGACATGTGTGAGCAGCCACGAGCCGATCGCCCATGCGGCCACCGCACCCACCGCACCGATCACCGCCACCACCGCCAGCGGGGCGGCCAGTGAGGTGGCCACCCGCGGCCGGGCGGCGACGAAACGGGAGATCAGAAAACCCTGAAAACTGTTGAGCGGCACCAGTAGTGGTGCGCGGGTGAGCGTCACCGCGAGGATCACCGCACCCACCACCTGCTGGTCGTCGGCGGTGCGGGACGTGAGATTGATGAGCACCGGGAATCCCATCACCACCACGGCCGACGCGAGGGCCGCGGCCATGGCGGTCAGGGTGTTGGCGGTCAGCCGCCGGGTGTCCACGTCGCCGGGCAGTCCCACCGCGCGCCGTGCGGCCGACGATCCCAGCAGCACCAGACACCACGAGACCGAACCGATCACGGTCACCACCAGGAACGCGCTCACGCCCCAGCCCGCCGCCACCGCGAGTACCGCACCGCCCAGCCGGATCAGCGCATCCACGCTCAGCAGCACCGCGAACGGGGTCCAGCGCACCGCCCCCGACAAGGCGCCGCACAGGTGGGCGTACACCGCGAAACTCGCGACCCCCAGCACGAGCAGCATCACCGACAGCCCGCGCTGCTCGTCGAAGACGCGGCTGCTCCACAGCGGCGCGGTGGTGGCCACGAGCGCGGCCAGTCCGACGCCGATGCCGATGTTCACCCGCAGCGGCCGGCCTTGTGCGACATCGGATTCCGACGCCGCGCGCACCGCGCGGGTGGTCTCCTGCAACTGCCCGTTCTGGGCGCCGGTCACCAGCCCGTAGGCGGCCCAGAACACCGCGAACACCGCGTACCCGCCGGCGCCGAGGTGGCGTGCGGCCAGCAGCAGTACCAGATACCCCGAGACCGCCGCCACCACGGTCGCGACGGTGACGCGCCGCATCGGATCAGGCCGGTCCTGGGAAGGGTGGCAGTGCGGGTGTGAACAACCACTGGTCCCACAGGTCGTGCAGCGGTGCCGCGGAGTAGTTGGCGGCCAGCGCGATGAAGTCCTCGGTGGTCGCCGACCCGTACCGGTACTTGTCGGTCCAGCGCCGCAGCAGCGCGAAGAAGTTGCCGTCGCCGATGCGTAACCGCAAGGCGTGCAACGTGATCGCGCCGCGCTTGTACACCCAGTCGTCGAACATCTTGCGCGGGGTGGGATCGGTGAGCGGTACCCGGACCGGCGACGCGGCGAGTTTGGCGTAGTAGTGGCGGGCCAGTTCGTCGGCGCTGCGCCCGCCCGAACGCTGACTCCACAGCCACTCGGCGTAGCAGGCGAAGCCCTCGTGCAGCCAGATGTCGTGCCAGCGCGAGAGGGTCACCGAATTGCCGAACCACTGATGGGCCAGTTCGTGGGCTACCAGCCGTTCGGAATGGCCGGTGCCGTCGCAGTGATTGGCGCCGAACGTGGAGAAACTCTGCGCCTCCAGCGGAATCTCCAGTACGTCGTCGGTCACGACCACCGTGTACTGCGGAAACGGATACGGCCCGAACATCTCGGAGAACACCTCGATCATGTCGAGCTGGCGGGCGAAGTCGATCCGGAAGTTGCCCTTGAGCCGCGGTGGGAGCACGGCGGCCACCGCGACCGGACGCGACGCGAGGCGAATGTGCTCGTACATCCCGATCTGCACCGACGCGAGGTAGGTGGGCATCGGCTCGAGCTGCTGGTACACCCAGGTGGTCTGCGCGGCACGCACCCGGCGTGACTCGAGGACGCCGTTGGCCAGTGCGTAGTACGGGCTGTCGGTGGTGATGGCGATCCGGTAGGGCGCCTTGGCGCTGGGATGGTCGTCGCACGGAAACCACGACGCCGCGCCGTTGGGCTGATTCGCGCACAGCGCGCCGTCGGAGAGTTCTTCCCAGCCCACCTCGCCCCAGAGGCCGCGGATCGGTCGCGGCGACCCGCTGTAACGCACCACGATCGTCATCGCACCGCCGGGCGGGATCGGGGTGCCGGGAGTGATGGTGAGTTTGCGATTGCGGTGGCTGTACCGAACGCGCTTGTCGTTCACGCTGACCCGCGAGACATGCAGGGCCGATCCCAGATCGAGGCTGAACCGGCGCAGGTCCACATACGACGTCGCGGTGAGGACCGCGGTGCCCTCGAGCCGGTTGCTCGAGACCTTGTATTCCAGTTCGAGGTCGTATCGCGAAATCCGATACCCGAGGTTGCCGTTGTCGGGAAGATAGGGGTCGATGACATCAACGGGTGATCCGAGAACGGGCTGCCGCGGAATCTTGCCCGACTTACCCGGCACCCATCACTCCTGTCGTCATCTCCGCTGGCCCGCGAAGTGTCAGCCTACCCGCAGTGCGCAGGCGTGGCGGAGCGCACCTTGTAAGCGGACCTTGGTCCGGATAGTGTCGGATCGCAGACGGGCCGGGAGGTCCGATCGCGATCTACGAAAGGAAACCCATGTACCCCACTCGCAGCATCGCGCTGTTGGCGGCCCGCGTCATCCTGGGCATCATCTTCATCGCCCACGGATGGCAGAAACTGCACACCTACGGTCATGAGGGAGTGGTGGCCAGCTTCAAGACGATGGACGTGCCCTTCCCCGAATTCTCCGCCTACTACGCCACCTGGGTGGAGTTCGTCGGCGGCATCCTGCTCATCCTGGGACTGTTCCTGCCGCTGGTGTCCGTGCTGCTGATCATCGACATGATCGGTGCCATCTTCACCGCGCACATCGACCACGGCTTCTGGACCGCCGACGGCGGTTACGAATTCCCGCTGGCGCTCATCGCGGGCCTGCTCGCGGTCGGCTTCGCGCAGGCCGGTGGCCTCGCGGCCGACACCCATGTGTTCCGCCGGCGGCGCTCCACGGTGAGCTGACCGACGGTGAGCTGACCCCGGAAGCGGGGGTTCACGCGATCGCGAGACCGTCGATGCTCACCCGCTCGTCGGAGTCGCGGGTGCCCGGCGGCAGCGTCGCCACGATGTCGGTGACCGCCGCATAGACGTCGGCGCCGTGGCCGAGCGACACCCCGTCGAGGGTGTCGCCGGCCAGCATCAGTGCCGGATCGACGCCGTGCCGGTGCACCACGGCGGCACCGACAAGCCGCCGGGCCTGGGCGGGGTCGGTGTCCCACAACGCGTCGGCGGTGAGGAGATACAGGCGGATGGCCGGCGGATAGTCGGCGAGATGCACCAGCGCCCACGCCCAGTGCTTGGCGACGTCGACGGTGTCGTTCTGGCCGCGCCCGTGGGTGCGGACGTATTTGCCGTAGAGCTCGCGGCATCGTGAATCGGAGTCCGACCACAGCTGCAGCTTCGACATGCAGCGCACGCAGTCGTGCAGATTCGACAGGTAACCCACCGAATAGGGGCCCTCACGTCGCGAGCGGATCTCGGCGAGCACGGAGAATTCGGCGAGGGCGTGGTGGTACTCGCCTGCCGAGTAGAGGGCCTGGGCTTCCCGCTGCATTTCGGCCAGCATCTTGCCCATTGTGGCCGATGGCGGGGTCGGGTGGGGCCGTTTCGGCCGGACGCGGGCGGCGTGGGAAAGCCGGCCGGGTGGGCGTGGCAGAGCAGGGGTAGCCGTGTCCGAACCCGCGTGGCGAAGGCATATCGTGGAATGGTGAACACCGACATCGACACCACTCCGGAAGGCTCGGACGGCGAGTACAGCCTGGACGCCGACGACCAGCTGCAGCCCGAGGACACACTCGACGACCGCGGCGTGGACGACGTGCTCGACGAGGGTTACTCGCCGCCGGATTACCTGCCCAAGGGCGCCGTGCACGGGCTGACCGCCCAGGAGATGCACGACGGCGAGTCGCTCGACGAACGTCTGTCCGAAGAAGAGCCCGACGTCGGTGCGACCGACCCGCTCGACGACATCGAGAGCGACGAGAAACGTGACTGGCGCTCGCACGAAAGCGATTCGAGCGACGAGTTCGTCGAGGACGACCAGGTGGGCAATCGGCGCGCCGGGCGCCTGCTCGCGCCCGACGAGGGCGACGGCTTCGACACCGAATCCGACGCCGTGGCCACCGACTGCGGCATCGACGGAGCCGGTGCCAGCGCGGAAGAGGCGGCGGTGCACTACATCGACGACGAGGACTGACCTCCCGGACGACGAGGACCGACCTCCCGAGAAACCGGAATTGTCGGTGGCCCGTGCTGCACTGGGCACCGGTGCCCTCCTCTACCGGACGGCTGATCATCGTTGACAGTGCCGCGACCCCTGGCACGATGGAGTGGGTCGGCGTGTCGAGGTCCAACGGCACCCCGCGTCCACAAGCCACGGAGAGGTCCGTCCAGTGAGCATCACCGAATCCGTTTCTCCCCTGAGCACCCACCACGCCGATCGATTTCTGGCGGTCCGCGCACTGACCGACCGGCTCACCGCGCCGTTGTCTGCCGAGGACCAAACGCCGCAGTCGATGACCGAGGCCAGCCCCGCCAAATGGCATCGGGCGCACGTCACCTGGTTCTTCGAGGAGTTCATCCTCCGTCAGGACCCCTCCTATGTGGTCTACGACGACACGTTTCGCTACCTGTTCAACAGCTACTACGAGGCGGTGGGTGATCGTCATCCCCGCCCCGACCGCGGACTGGTGACCCGACCGGGGGTTGCCGACATCGCCCACTACCGCGAGTACGTCGATGCCGCGATGGTGGAGGTTCTCGAACGCGGCGCACTCGACGACGACGCGCTCGCCCTGCTGGAACTCGGCTGCAATCACGAGCAGCAGCATCAGGAACTGATCCTGATGGACATCAAACACCTGTTCTCCACCAACTCGGTGCCGGGACCGGGCCGCGGGGGCACCGTCGGCCCGGTGTACGTCGACCGCCCGGCCGACGATTCGGGACTACCCGGTCGGATGGGATGGCGACCGGTGCCCGGCGGCGTGGTCGAGATCGGCACCGCCGATGCGGGTGGCGGCAGCATCCCCGAACGCTTCGCCTACGACAACGAGGGCCCACGACACCGGGTGTTCCTCGAGGACTTCGAGATCGCCGACCGCGCGGTCACCAACGCCGACTGGCTGGAGTTCATGGCCGACGACGGCTACCGGCGCCCCGAGCTGTGGCTCTCCGACGGATGGGCACACATTCGTCAAACAGGTTGGGAGGCACCGGGATACTGGCGCCGCGACGACGCTGCGGCCGATCAGTGGGCGGCCGGTCAGGGGGCAGCCGATCACGGGGCGGCCGAGAGCGCGGGGTGGACCACGTTCACCTTGTCCGGGCGCCGGCCACTCGTCCTCGATGAACCGGTTCTGCACGTCTCCTTCTACGAGGCCGATGCGTTCGCGCGCTGGGCCGGTGCCCGGCTGCCCACCGAGTTCGAGTGGGAGACCGCCGCCGCGTCGGTGGACCGGCCGCGCGGTGAACTCCTCGATCCCGCGCGGTGCCATCCGGGTGCTGCGACCGGCGCGATGATCGGCGACGTGTGGGAGTGGACGTCGAGCGCCTACCTGCCCTATCCGGGTTTCGCCCCGGCCAACGGCGCCGTGGGCGAGTACAACGGCAAGTTCATGTCGGATCAGCACGTGCTGCGCGGCGCGAGCGCCGTCACACCGCCCGGCCACGAGCGAACCACGTACCGCAACTTCTTCCCCGCGCCCTCTCGCTGGGTGTTCGCCGGACTGCGGTTGGCGCGATGACCATCAGCGTCCAGTCCGAACTGGCCACCGACGCGCTGAGCGGTCTGTGGCAGCAGCCACCGGTGCTGCCCACCAAGTGGCTCTACGACGAGCGGGGCAGCAAACTCTTCGATGAGATCACCCGGCTACCCGAGTACTACCCGACCCGTCGGGAGACGGCGATCCTGACCGCGCACGCCCCGTCGATCGCCGAGGTCACCGACGCATCGATGATGGTGGAACTCGGCTCGGGCACCTCCACCAAGACGCGGCTGCTGCTCGACGCCTTCGGTACGCACGCCGCGGCCGGCGGGCGGCGGCTGAGCTACGTGCCGGTGGACGTGAGCGCGGAGATGCTGGGATCGACCGCGGAGACCCTGGCCGCCGATTACCCCGGCATCGACGTCGTCCCGGTGCTCGCCGACTTCACCGAACCGGACCTTCTGCTTCCCGGTGCCGACGGCCCGCGGCTCGCGGTGTTCCTCGGTGGCACCGTCGGCAACTTCGACGACGACCAACGCGCCGAGTTCTTCGGGCGGATGGCGGCGTCGCTGCGCCCGGGCGACTACTTCCTGCTGGGTGCCGATCGCATCAAGGACACCGGCAGGCTGGTGGCTGCCTACAACGACAGTGCCGGTGTGACAGCGGATTTCAATCGCAACATGATCGAGGTGCTGCGTCGGGGCCTGGATGCGAAGGGGCTCTACGTCGACGATTTCGACCACGTCGCGCGATGGAATCCGAAGCGACACCGCATCGAGATGTGGCTCCGTGCGCGGCGCGACGTGCACGCGTATCTCGGTGCGCTCGACCGTGACTGGGTGCTACCCGCCGGCGGTGAGGTGCTCACCGAGATCAGCACGAAGTTCGCGCCCGACGACCTCGCGGCCGAGTTGTCGGCGGCCGGTCTGCCGGTGGTGGAGACCTGGACCGATTCCGCGGGCGACTTCCAGCTCACGCTGAGCCGGAGGTGATCTCGACAAGCTCGATCAGCGGGTGGACGCTCGATCAGCGGGTGGACGCTCGATCAGCGGGTGGGCGCTCGATCAGCGGGTGGACGCTCGATCAGCGGCTGTCCGTCGCGAGTAGTTCCCGAACCAGCGGAATCACCTGCGTGCCATAGAGTTCCACGCTGCGCATGAGGTCGGCGTGGGGGAGTGGGCCGTGTGCGTACTTCAGGTCGAAGCGGCTCAGTCCGAGAGCGCGGGCGGTGTGCGCGATCTTGTGCGCCACGGTGTCCGGCGATCCCACGTACAGCGAGCCGCCGGGTCCGGTGGACCGGTCGAACTCGATGCGGGTGGGCGGCGGCCAGCCGCGTTCGGCGCCGATGCGGGCGACGTTGGCGCGGTAGTGCGGCCAGAGCTGTTCGCGGGCGGCCTCGTCGGTGTCGGCGACGTGACCGGGCGAGTGCACGCCCACGGGCAGGTCGGTGGGATGGCCGAACTGGTCGAGCGCGCGGCGGTAGAGGTCGACGTACGGCGCGAAGCGTAGCGGATCGCCACCGATGATCGCCAGCATCAGCGGCAGGCCGTATCGCGCGGCGCGGACCACCGACTCGGGGCTGCCGCCCACCGCGATCCAGGTGGGCAGCGGCGGATGCGCCAAGGACGGGTAGACACGCTGGTCGGTGAGCGGGGGTCGCAACGCACCCGACCAGGTGACCGGCTCACCGGTGCGCACCCGCGTGAACAGATCCAGCTTTTCGGTGAACAATTCCTCGTACTGTTCGAGTTCGAATCCGAACAGCGGAAACGATTCGGTGAACGAGCCGCGGCCGAGGGTCACCTCGGCCCGACCCGAACTCAACGCGTCGATGGTGGCGAACCGCTCGAACACCCGGATCGGATCGTCGGAGCTCAGCACGGTGACCGCCGATCCGAGGCGCATGCGGTCGGTGCGTGCGGCGATCGCGCCGAGCACGACGTCCGGTGCGGAGATGGCGAAGTCGTCGCGGTGGTGTTCGCCGATTCCGAAGGCGTCCACTCCGACGGAGTCGGCGAGAGTCGCCTGCTCGACGACATCGCGGACGGTCCTGGCCGGATCGGAAGGGTCGGTCACGTCACCGAAGGTGTCGAGTCCCAGTTCGATGGTCATATCCCGATTGTGCCCGCCACGGGTGACCACGTTGTCTCATCCCTTCCGGGTGGAAATGTGTGGCATGCGTTGTCCACCACTCGGCGGGATCACATTATGTGGAATGCTGTACAAGGCCAGATGGCTGGCCGGCGCACTGCGCATCTGATTCTTAAGGAGAAACCCCATGTGGGAAGGGTTCTGGAACTTCCTTTGGACGATGGTCGTGATCTTCGCGTTCGTCGCCTACCTGATCGTCCTGTGGTACATCATCGCCGATCTGTTCCGCGACCATAAGCTGTCCGGCTGGTGGAAGGCGGTCTGGGTGATCTTCCTGATCATCTTCCCGTATCTGACGGCCATCGTGTATCTGCTCGGGCGCGGCAGGGGCATGGCCGAGCGGTCGGCTCAGGCGGCTGCTCAGGCGCAGGCCGCGACCGACAAGTACATCCAGTCGGTGGCGGGTACGGCGTCGCCGACGCAGCAGATCGCCGATGCGAAGGCGCTGCTGGATTCCGGGGCCATCTCGCCCGAAGAGTTCGAAAGCCTCAAGGCCAAAGCGCTCGCCCACTGAGCCCGGCTCCGACGCCACGACGCCCCGCGGTCACATCGACCGCGGGGCGTCGTCGTCGAAGGGGTGTGCGGTGCGGCCGAGGAGGTCGGCGACCGAACTGATCACCTTGGTGGGGCGGTAGGGAAACCGCTCGACCGATGCGTCCGTCGAGATCCCGGAGAGCACCAGGATGGTCCGTAGCCCCGCTTCGAGCCCGCAGATGACGTCGGTGTCCATACGGTCACCGATCATCAGGGTCTCCTCCGAATGCGCCCCCATCTTGCGCAACGCCGTCCGCATGATGAGGGCGTTGGGTTTGCCCACGTAATACGGTTTGCGGCCGGTGGCCCGCTCGATCATCGCGGCCACCGCCCCGGTGGCCGGCAGCGGCCCGGTCGGCGACGGCCCGGTGGCATCGGGATTGGTCGCGATGAAGCGGGAACCGCGGTCGACGAGGCGGATGGCGGTGGTGATCGCCTCGAACGAATACGTACGGGTCTCGCCCAGCACGACGTAATCCGGGTCGGCGTCGGTGATCACATATCCGATGTCGTGCAAAGCGGTGGTCAGTCCCGACTCACCCACCACGTACGCGCTGCCGTTCGGGCGTTGCGAGTCCAGGAATTGGGCGGTGGCCAGCGCCGAGGTCCAGATCGAGTCCTCGGGAATGTCGAGTCCCATCTGCAGCAGCCTCGCGCGCAGGTCGCGAGCGGTGCGGATCGAGTTGTTGGTGAGCACCGTGAAGGGAATCGCGTTCTCGCGCAGCTCGGCGATCAGGGCGTCGGCACCCGGAACCAGGTGCTCCTCGCTGACCAGCACGCCGTCCATGTCCATCAGATACGTCAGTCCCATGTACGGAGACTACGGCCACACCCCGACGCGGACCCGGCGTCGGGGTGACCACGACACGGCGGCGACACGACGAATACACGACAGCCACACGAAGACACGAAGAACGGGAGTCGCGGTGATGACGCGCGAGCACCGCCCGGCACTGCCAGAATGGGCCGAATGATCGGGTACCTCGGCAAGCGCATCGCGGGGTGGGCGCTGCTGGTGTTCCTGGCGACCAACCTGACATTCTTCCTGGCCTCGTGGTTCCTCGATCCGCGATCCAACTACGCCCAACGCAAGCCGCCGCTGCCGACCGAGGTGGTCGACACGACGCTGACCGGCTACAACCTGAACGACAAGACCCCCATCGTGGCGCGCTGGTGGACATGGCTGCGCGACATCGTGCTGCACTGGGATTGGGGAGCGACACCGGTGGGCACCAGCGTCAACGCGCAGATCGGCTTCCGGATCTGGGCGTCGGTGCAGTTGCTGGCCGGCGCCACGATCATCGCGACACTGCTCGGCATCGGGCTCGGCGTCTACACCGCATTGCGCCAGTACCGGCTGTCCGACAGGGTGTGGCAGTTCGTCTCCATCGTCATGATCAACGTCCCCGTCGCCGTCGCCGGACTCGCGGTGGTGCTGATCGGCATCACCATCAACCAGAACCTGGGACACAGCGTGTTCCTGGTCTCCGGATCGTCCGCTGTGGGCGTCGAGGGCTTCTTCCCCGTGCTCGTCGACCGCCTGCAACACCTCATCCTGCCCACCATCACCCTGGTGATCGTGCAGTACGCCGGCCTGCACCTGCTGCAGCGGTCACTGCTGCTCGACACCATCAACGCCGACTACGTCCGCACCGCGCGTGCCAAGGGACTCACCCGCGGCGTCGCGGTGCGCCGACACGCGTTGCGCACCGCGATCATTCCCGTCGCCGTCGGGGTGGCGTTCGCGATCCCGGCGGTGTTCACCGGCGCCGTCATCACCGAGACGATCTTCGGGTGGGAGGGGATGGGCCGGTACTTCGTCACCTCGATCACCACCAACGACGTGCACGGCGTGGTGGCGGTGGCCGCCTTCGGTGCGTTGGCCACCGCGGTGGGCGCCATCCTCGCCGACCTTGCCGTGGTGTACCTCGACCCGCGGGTGCGCATCGGATGAGCGCACCGACATCGGGAAGGGGTGAACCCGCCGCCGACCTACCGGTCATGGGTGAGGTGGGCGGTCTGCTCGACGAGCAGGTCGGGGACGGCAATCGCGTGCCCGTCGCCCGTCGCCGTCGCGGCCGGATGCGACTGCTGGCCACCCGCTTCGCCCGCAACCGCACCGCGCTGGGCGGATTCGCGGTGTTCGTGCTGCTGGTGCTGTTCGCGCTGCTCGGCGGCGTGTTCACCCACTACACCTATTACGACGTCGACTTCGCCGCACTCGGTGTGCCGCCGTCGGGTGAGCACTGGTTCGGCACCAACGACGCCGGCAACGATCTCTACGCCCAGGTGGTGCACGGACTGCAACGGTCGCTGGTGATCGCGCTGACCGTGTCGGTCGCGACCACCGCGATCGCCGCGTTCGTCGGTGCCGCGGCCGCGTATTTCGGCGGGTGGGTACAGAGTTGCGTGCTCGCGCTGCTCTATCTGCTGCTGGTGGTGCCCACGTTCCTGATCCTGGCGCTCATCGCCAACCGCACCGGCGGCGACTGGCGCTGGCTGATCGTGGTGCTCACCCTCACCGGCTGGATGATGCTGGCCCGCGTGATCCACTCGATGGCGCAATCGATCCGGGAGAACGACTACGTGCGCGCCGCGCGCTACCTGGGTGAGCCGCCGCTGGTGATCATCGCACGCCATATCGTGCCCAATCTGGCGTCGCTGCTCGTGATCAACTTCGCGTTGGGTGTGGTGGCCACGGTGCTCGCCGAGACCGGTCTGTCGTTCCTGGGTCTCGGGGTGGCGATCCCCGATGTGTCGTTGGGGTCGCTGCTGCAGGAGGGCACCGCGACGCTCACGTCGTCGCCGTGGCTGTTCTACTTCCCGGCCGCAACGCTGGTGCTGCTCACCGTGTCGATGGCGTTGATCGCCGACGGACTGCGCGACGCGCTCGACCCCACCTCCTCCGCGGGAGCGGGTTCGTGAGCGCCGATGCCGGGACAACCGACCCCGGCCCGGTGCTGTCGGTGCGTGATCTGCGCGTCGAATTCGGCAGCGAAGCAGGGCAGGTGCAGGCGGTGCGCGGGGTCTCCTTCGACGTGGCCGCCGGATCCACCGTCGCGATCGTGGGCGAATCCGGGTCGGGGAAGTCGGTCACCGCACTCGGCGTGTTGGGACTGCTGCCAGACTCCGCCCGCGTGTCGGGGTCGGTCCGGCTGGGCGGCCGCGAACTCATCGGGCTCGACGACAAATCGTTGTCGCGGATCCGGGGCAGCGGGGTCGCGATGATCTTCCAGGACCCGCTCTCGTCGCTGACGCCGGTGTTCACCGTCGGTGACCAGATCGCCGAAGCGCTTCTGGCGCACCAGGATCTGTCGAAACGCCGCGCCGCCGACCGCGCGGTGGAACTGCTCGAACTCGTCGGCATCCCCGATCCGGCGCGTCGTGCCCGTGCCTACCCGCACGAACTGTCCGGCGGCATGCGGCAGCGGGTGATGATCGCGATGGCGGTGGCCAACGACCCATCGGTGATCATCGCCGACGAACCCACCACCGCGCTCGACGTGACCATCCAGGCGCAGATCTTCGAGGTGCTCGCGGCCGCCCGCCGCGAGGCCGGGGCGGCACTGGTGCTGATCACCCACGATCTCGGGGTGGTGGCCGGCACCGCCGACGACGTCGTGGTGATGTACGCCGGACGCGCCGTCGAACACGCCGACGTCGGCGAGTTGTTCGCCGCCCCGCGCATGCCCTACACGATCGGCCTGCTCGGTGCGGTACCACGGGTGGACCGCCGTGCCGAGGCGCTGACGCCGATCCCCGGAACACCTCCGCTGCTGATCGACCTGCCGGACGCATGCCCCTTCGCCCCGCGTTGTCCGGTGGTGATCGACGCGTGCACCGATTCCGAACCGGCGCTCGTCGAGGTCGGGGCCCGGCACACCGCCGCATGCATACGCGCGCAGGAGATCTCGGCGGCGGCGATCGGCGGGGTGCCGGTGTTCGCCAGTGCGGGCGCTTCCGCCGGGGTCGCCTCCGCCGCCACTTCGTCTGCGGCGCAGGCGTCCTCGTCGCGCGACGCGCGTGAGCCGGTGCTGACGGTGCGCGGACTGCGCAAGGAGTTCGCTCTGACGTCGGGATTCCTGCGTCGTAGGGTCGGCGCGGTGCGGGCGGTGACGGGGGTGTCGTTCGACATCCGCGCCGGCGAGACCGTCGCGATCGTCGGTGAGTCGGGCAGCGGAAAGTCCACGACGCTGCTCGAACTGATGGACTTCACCCAGCCGGCGGGTGTGGTGAGGGTGGAGGGCATCGACCCCGCGACCGTGTCGCGGCGGGAGGCGCGACGGCTGCGCCGCCGGATGTCGATGGTCTTCCAAGACCCGGCGAGTGCCCTCGACCCGCGGTTCACCGCCTTCGACATCATCGCCGAACCGCTACGGGCACTGGGCTTGTCGCGTGCGGACACCGCCACCCGGGTGGACCGGCTCATGCGACGGGTGGGTCTGGACCCAGCGCACGCCGACCGCTACCCGACCGCCTTTTCCGGCGGCCAGCGCCAGCGCATCGCGATCGCGCGCGCCCTGGTGACCGACCCGGCACTGGTGATCCTCGACGAGCCGCTCTCCGCGCTCGACGTGTCCGTGCAGGCCGACATCGTCAATCTGATCGAGCGGTTACAGGCCGACTCTGATATCGCCTATCTTCTCGTGGCACACGACCTTTCGGTGATCCGTCAGGTTGCCGACCGGGTGGCCGTGATGTATCTGGGGGCCTTCGTGGAGGTCGGCGACACCGACGAGATCTTCGGTTCACCCGCACACCCGTACACGCAGGCGCTGCTGTCGGCGGTGCCGATCCCCGATCCCGTGATCGAGCGCGCCCGCATCCCTATCCTGCTGACCGGCGAACAGCCCTCACCCACCGCGGTGTATGCGGGCTGTGCCTTCGCCGGGCGGTGTCCGCGCTACGCGCTACTCGACGACGAACGCCGCAGCCGGTGCCGCACCGAGATTCCCGGGTTGCGGGCGACCGGCAACCCGGCCGAGGCCGGACACCCAGACGAGCCCGGACACCCCGACGAGCACGGCCACCGGGCGGCCTGCCATTTTCTCGACCCAGGTTCGATTCCCACCAGTTCTGTACCAACCCAGGAGGTTGCACGGTGACACGTCAGAGACCCACCCCACTCGTCCTCGTTCGACTCGCCGTCGTCGCGGTGATCGCGACGATGATCGCACTCGTCGCGGGTTGCGGGTCGGGAGACGAGGAGACCACCGCACCGAAAACCTCGGGTGCCCAACTCAATCCGCAACCGCGGGAGAACCTGCGCGACGGTGGCACACTGACCACCGCGCTCCCCGAGGTGTCACCGCAGTGGAATATCTTCCATGCCGACAGTACGGCCTTTACGACCACGCTGTGGCGCTGGTACAACCCGACCCTGGCATTCTTCACACCCGACGGAACCTACTCGTTCAACCGTGACTATCTGACCAATGTGCAGACCGGGCTGGACAACGGGAAAACGGTGGTCACCTACACCATCAACCCGAAGGCCTTCTACAACGACGGCACCCCCATCGACTACCGCGCCTTCGTCAACACCTGGGTGGCCGATCGCGGCACCGATCCGTCGTACGTGGTGGGTTCGTCGGACGGATACGACCAGATCGAGTCGGTGACCCGCGGTGTCGACGACCGGCAGGCCGTCGTGCGTTTCAAGGGCGTGTGGGCGTGGCCCAACGGTCTGTTCAACTATCTGGTGCACCCCAAGGTGGCCAGCGCCGAACAGTTCAACCGGGCCTATATCCAGCAGCCGCACCCGGAATGGGGCGCCGGGCCCTACACCTTGCGGTCCTATAACCCCGAAACGGGTGTGGTGGTGTTCGAACGGAACGCCAAGTGGTGGGGCGATCCGGGCAAGCTCGACCGGCGCGTGTTCCGCCAGCTCGAGGATCAGGCCTCGATCAACGCTTTCCGCAACGGCGAACTCGACGCGATCGGTGTGTCCACCAAGGAGAATCTCGCACAGGTGAAGACGATGCAGGGCATCGACATCCGCAGCTCGGCCGCACCGTCGAACTCGTTGATGGTGGTCAACCTCGACACCCCGGCGCTCACCTCGCCGGAGGTGCGTCACGCGGTACTGGCCGGAGTGGATCGCGCGACGCTGGCCAAGGTGCGTTTCACGGGTCTCAACTACTCCGAGAAGCTGCCCGGCTCGTTCGCGCTGTTCCCGTTCCAGCCCGGCTACTCCGACAACGTGTCCGGCGTGATCGACCACGACCCCGACCTCGCGAAGAAGCTGCTCGACGAGCAGGGATGGGTGACCGGCCCCGACGGAATCCGCACCAAGAACGGGCAACAGCTCGCGTTGACGTTGCCGATTCCGGGCGATTCGCCGACGGTGACCAATGTCGCCCGCTCGCTGCAGGCGATGCTCAATTCGATCGGGGTGCAGGTCAACATCCAATCCCGTGGCAGCGCGGAGTTCTCCAAGATCGTGGTGAACCGCGAGTTCGACATCTTCCTGATGGGTTTCCAATCCACCGATCCGTACGGCATGGCCTACCTGTGCCAGGTGTGGTGCAAGGGTTCGGAGCTGAACAAGGCGGGCGCGGGTAGCGCCGAACTGGACGCGAAGATCCGCGCGGTGGCCCGGATCCCCGACCCGACGGCGCAGATCGAGGCCGGCAACAAGGTGGAACGCGAGGCCTTCGGACAGTACTCGGATCTCCCGCTGTTCAACGGGCCGTCGATGGTGGCCGTGAAGCAGGGACTGGCCAATTACGGTGCGGGCCAGTTCTTCATCGGCCCGGTGCAGGACATCGGTTGGCAGAAGTGAGCCCGACGGCCGCCTACTCGGCGGGGGTCGACGGCACCGCAACGCGCCACAACGGGTTCACCGGGCCGTGGCCCGCGCCGAGCGGGTAGGCCGCCTGCAATCCGCGGGTGACCCACTCCTTCGCGAAGCCCACCGCATTCGGCACCGAATATCCGTGCGCCAGTGCGCATGCGGTGGCCGCGGCAAGGGTGTCGCCGGCACCGTGATCGTGTGGGGTGTCGATCCGCGGCCGGGTGTACTCGACCACCTGCGTGCCGTCGAAGAGCAGATCGGGACTCAGCTCGCTCGACCGCAGGTGACCGCCCTTCACCAGTGCCCACTGCGCACCGAGGTCGTGCAAGGCGTGAGCCGCCGCACGCTGGGTCTGCGCGTCGATCACCTCGATGCCGGTGATCAATCGCACCTCGTCGAGGTTCGGGGTGACCACCGTGGCAAGCGGGAAGAGTGTGCGCCGCAACACATCGAGTGCGTCGTCGGGCAGCAACTGATCGCCGTGCATGGACGCGCACACCGGGTCGACCACCAGCGGCACCGAACCGCCGCGCCCGATGCCGAGGTCGGTGCACACCTCGGCGACCGCCTCGATGATCTCACCCGACGCGAGCATGCCGGTCTTGACCGCGCCGGTGCCGATGTCGGTGACCACGCTGCGCACCTGGGCGGCCACCACATCCGGCTCGATCGCCTGAAAGCGGCTGACCCCCAACGAGTTCTGCACCGTGACCGCGGTCACCGCCACCAGGCCGTGCAGACCGAGGAGCGCGAAGGTGCGCAGATCGGCCTGAATGCCCGCGCCGCCACCGGAATCCGACCCCGCGATGGTCATCACCCGCACCGGGGTGTCGCCGGGTGCGGCAGTGGGCAGCAGGGGCGGTGCGCTCATGGGGCGTCGATCGGCAGGTAGACCCTGTTGCCGGCCTCGGCGAACTCCGCGGACTTCGCGGCCATCTCCTCCGCGAGCCGCCGGTCGATGTCCTCGGCGGTCACCAGGTTGTGTTCCTCGGCGTAGGCGCGGACGTCGGCGGAGATCCGCATCGAGCAGAACTTGGGTCCGCACATCGAACAGAAGTGGGCGGTCTTGGCCGGCTCGGCGGGCAGCGTCTCGTCGTGGTAGGCCCGCGCGGTGTCCGGGTCGAGCGCCAGGTTGAACTGATCGGTCCAGCGGAACTCGAAGCGCGCCTTGCTCAATGCGTCGTCGCGTTCCTGCGCCCGGGGATGACTCTTGGCCAGGTCGGCGGAGTGCGCGGCGATCTTGTAGGTGATCACACCGACCTTCACGTCGTCGCGGTCGGGCAGACCCAGGTGTTCCTTCGGGGTCACGTAGCAGAGCATCGCGGTACCCGCCTGCGCGATCATCGCGGCACCGATCGCCGAGGTGATGTGATCGTAGGCGGGTGCGATGTCGGTGGCCAGCGGCCCCAGGGTGTAGAACGGCGCCTCCTCGCACAGTTCTTCCTCGAGCCGTACGTTCTCCGCGATCTTGTGCATCGGGATGTGTCCCGGACCTTCGATCATCACCTGCACGCCATGCGATTTCGCGATCGCCGTGAGCTCTCCCAGGGTGCGCAGCTCGGCGAACTGCGCCTCGTCGTTGGCGTCGGCGATCGACCCCGGACGCAGCCCGTCGCCCAGCGAGAAGGTGATGTCGTATCGGGCGAAGATCTCGCACAACTCGTCGAAATGGGTGTAGAGGAACGATTCCCGATGATGCGCCAGGCACCACGCCGCCATGATCGACCCGCCGCGCGAGACGATGCCGGTGACCCGTCGTGCGGTGAGCGGCACGTAACGCAGCAGCACTCCCGCATGCACCGTCATGTAGTCGACGCCCTGCTCGGCCTGCTCGATCACGGTGTCGCGGTAGATCTCCCACGTCAGCCGGGTGGGATCGCCCTTCACCTTCTCCAGTGCCTGATAGATCGGCACGGTACCCACCGGCACGGGCGAGTTGCGCAGAATCCACTCGCGCGTGAGATGGATGTCGTCGCCGGTGGACAGGTCCATGATGGTGTCGGCACCCCAGCGGGTGGCCCACACCATCTTCTCCACCTCCTCGGCGATCGAGCTGGTGACCGCCGAGTTTCCGATGTTGGCATTGACCTTCACCGCGAACGCCTTGCCGATGATCATCGGCTCCGACTCGGGATGGCGGTGGTTGGCCGGGATCACCGCGCGGCCCGCGGCCACCTCGGTGCGCACCAACTCGGCGTCGACGTTCTCGCGGGCGGCGATGAAGGCCATCTCGTCGGTGATGATCCCGGCGCGCGCCCAGGCCAGCTGGGTGGCCGCCCCGTCGACCGGCTCGGGCCGTTGCCAACTGTCGCGGGCGGGTGGCAGTCCCGCCTCCACGTCGATGGTGGCGCCGGCGTCGGTGTAGGGGCCCGACGTGTCGTAGACGTCGAGGTGCTCGCCGTTGGTGAGGTGGATGCGGCGTTGCGGCACGCGCAGGCCGTCGACGTCGAGATAGTGCTTGGTGCTGCCCGCGATGGGGCCGGTGGTGAGGATGGCGGTGTCGACGGATCGGTCGGTGGATACACGTGTGCCCATGAGGTCTCCCTACGCCGGCATTACCCGGACAGGTTCAGGCGGTCGGCGGCCGCCTGCCGCCCTCTCAGCCCTCGGTTCGGGAGAGCCCCCGCGTTGATTCAGTTGGTGTACCCGCCATGGTAGCCGCGGGCAGGCCGATCCTCTCGGGTCGGTTACGGATCGGACCCAAGCCGATGTCGTGGATGTGTTGCCCCACAGGGTTACGGGACCGTAGGCTACTGTGACAGCGGTCACAAGAGGTACGTGCGCCGGGGAATCGCTCGTGTCGCCGTGGCCCGTCGTTTCGTCGCGTCCTTCGAGCCCTGAGGGGAAACCCATGCACCGGAAATATCGGCATCGACCGCCCCAGTCGGCCCGGTCGATCCTGCAACAGATCTCGCAGGTGGTGCACAATCCCACCCGCGATCGGTTCGAACTCTGGGTGGCCGGCGACCTGGTGGGTGTCCTCGGCTACTCCACGGAGACGGTGGACGGCGCGACCACGCTGACCGTGCTGCACACGGTGCTCTACGACGAATACACCGGCCACGGTCTGGCCACCGGACTCACCCGAAGCGCAATCGCCTACGCCCGCGAGCAGGGCGCACGGATTCGGCCGATCTGCACGTTCACCAGGCATTACATCGATGCCCATCCGGGTGTGGTGGCACTCGCGCCGGTCTGACCGGCAGGCTGCCGTTGTCCGGTAGTTGAGGTGAGCCTATCCTGAGGCGCACGTGTGGTTTCTGTTCTCGGGATCGAGGAGCGCCGACCAGTGAGTGAACCCGACGGCACCGGCCCGGCCACGACGCCGCCTCGTCGTGCGGCGGTGAATGTGTCCACGGTTCTCGCCTCGGCGGGCGTTGCGGCGCTGGTTTCCGTGCTCATCGTCGCGATCGGCGTGGCGGGGGTGGCGCTCGGCACCGGGAACGGCTCCGGCGACTCCGCCTCCGCGCAGGTCCCCACGGTGGTGAATCTCGGTGCCGCCGCCCAGCAGCAGACCCCCGGTGCCCAGGCTCCCGCAGCGCAGGCGCCCGGGACACAAACTCCCGGTGCGGCGCCTGCCCCCGGTTCCGGTCCGGCCGCCGCGCCGGCGCCGGCAGCCGAACCGGTGCCCGAGAGTGGTGGCGGCGGTGACAGTGGTCCCGCGCCCGGCGTACCCGCACAGGCGCCGGCCGCGCAGACGCCGCAGGCCGCCGCCGCGCCCGCCCCGCTGACCCCCGGGCAGTTGAACGCCGGGCAGTTGAACACCAAGATCAAGCTGATCCTGAACACCGGTGCACCGCGCGCCGCGCGGGCATCGGAACTGCAGGCGGGCGAACGCGCCCTGCCCCCGGTCGACACGGTGGCCAACATGCTGAACGTCTATCGCAACTCCGGCTTCTCCTATCAGGTGATCGGGCCGGTGACCCAGAACGGCACCACCCTCAATGCCACGCTGCAGATGTCGCTGGTGGGGCAGGGATCGCGGTACCGGCCGCTGAGCTGGGTGTGGATGGACGGCAAGTGGAAGCTGTCGAACACCAGCGTCTGCACCATCGCCGCCTACGCGATGATTCCCTGCCCGGTGTGACGGTCCCGGCCGACGACCACGGTGTGACGACGCGAGGCGGTTCAGCCTGCGACGACGGTGACCGCCACTCGCGCGTCCCGCCAGCGGGATTCCAGCGCCCGGCGACGGTCGGGCGGTGCGCTCAGCAGCGTGGCGAACGTGGCATGCGGAATCGCGGTGTCGCGGTAGTGATCCCGGTAGTGACCCAGTGCGCGTCCGAACCAGCGCAGTTCGCCCGGTGCCGCGGCGAGCAGGCGGTCGGCGTCGTCGATGACGGTGAGGTACCCGGCGGGAGCACGTGTTCCCTCGGAGAGCGCGGTGCCGTCGAGGTCGCGCATGCAGTCGTCGAACGCGTCCTTGTTGCGCCCGAAGTAGTCCGGGAAATCCCAGCCGCGCGCGTACTCGTCGTACAGGCCGGCGATCGTGCTCATCTGCGTGCCGTCGAGGGTGCGCACCTCGAATCCCGCAGGCTGCGGCGGCGACGTGTCCTCGATCCATACGCCCACCGCGGGACCGTGGCGACGAGCGCCGATGAGGAAGCGCGACAACGTGATCGGGCTGGGGGTGCGGTCGTGGTGGGCGGTCATGTGGGCCCCCGGATCAGGATGAAGGTGTTGTAGTGGTCGGCGGTGTACCAGGCGGAACCATCGCTGCCGGTGACGATGCGTTCGGCGTCGCGGCCCTGACCGGACTTCTTGCGGTTGACGTCCCACTCGCGGTAGGCGATCCGGGTGCCCGACGCGTTCGTGCGGGGGAGATGACCTTCGTTGTTGCCGAAGGAGGTGCCGCCACGCGTGCCGGGGGAGTCGGCGGGTGGCCAGTCGCCGGCGTCGATGAGCGCGAGCGTGCGGGTGACCCGCGCCGGCACCGCGTTCGAGGGCGCCGTGCTCGGCGGCGACGTGGTGGTCCCGGTGGTGCGTGGCCCTGTGGTGTGGGGCCCTGTGGTGTGCGGTGCTGTGTGTGCGGTGGTGGTCTGTCCCGCGGTCGGGGACCCCGGTTCGCCGGAGTGGTCGATGAGCCAGGTGATGGCCACGACCACGCCGATCATGACGAGCGCGACGGCGGTGATCAGGGCTTGCCGACGGCGCTGGGCGACGGTCGGTGTGCGCGCGGGCATCAGGGTGTCCCGGACGTGATGCGCAGGTACTCGTAGGTGTGATGCAGTGCGAAACCGCGCCGGCGATACCAGTTTCCGGCGACCCTGTTCTCGACCTCGGTCTGCACGTAGGCCACCGTGGCGCCCTGCGCCGTGCCCCAGCCGATCAGGCGGGACATGATCGCGTCGCCGATGCCGCTGCGGCGGCGGCCCGGTGCCGTCCACAACGCCGTGACGCCGAGCCGGTGTGCGCCGTCGGGCGCGCTGGTCACGCTCGCCCGCCCGGTGCCGACGAGGTTGCCGTCGCCGTCGGTGACCGAGGCAACGGTCACCGGCCCGTCGGAGGCGCTGACCACCCGCGTCACCGTCTCGGCGTCGGCGCGCTCGCCGCCGTAGGCGCGTATCCAGGCCGGCGACGGCTGCGCGGCGAGGTCCACCGCGACCCCCGGCGTCACCGCCGGGTAGCCGGCCACCGGCCGGGTGAGGACGTGGATGACTCCGCTCGCCGGCTCGCCGGGAAGGTGCCCGGTGGGCACCAGTCGGTCGGGCGCGGCGAGCAGCACGGGCAACCCGCGCGCCGCATACCATTCGTCGATCCGGCGCAGCGTGTCCGCATCTGCCCGCGCGGCACGGTCGGCGGGTACCGCCGAGTTGGCCCGGCGGGTGAACCCGCCGCCCGCGCGCACCAACCAGCCGTCGATCCACTCGGATTCGATTCCCGGCCAGGCGTGCGCCGCCGCGTACTCCAGGTTGCGGATCTCGCTGTTGCGCACCGGCCGGGCCGTGAGCAGCCGCACCGAGGTGATCGCGTCGCGCGGTATCGACTCGGTGATCCCGTTCCGGGAGATCAGCAGCGGGTCGCCGTCGTCGACGAGAAATCCGGTGACGTCCGACAGTGTGGGCGAGGCGGGTGTGCGCGGTGCCGGATTGGGAGCGGGTCGCCAGTCGGCGGGACCGCCGGCACCGAGCCGGTACCGCACCACCACACGGTCACCGACATAAGATCCCTCGGCACCGGATCCCTCAGGCATTGGTCGCGCTCAGTCCACGTCGTCGTCGTGGCCGAACGGGTCGGCGGTTGTCCCGGGCAGCCAGGTGAGGCCGGGAACACCCCAGCCCGCCTTCTTGATGGCCTTCTTCGCGGCGCGCGCGTTGCGTCCGATGAGGACGTCGACGTACAGGAACCCGTCGAGATGGCCGGTTTCGTGCTGCAACATGCGGGCGAAGAAGTCGTGTCCCTCGATCGTCACCTTCTCGCCGCTGCGATCCACACCGGTCACGCGCGCCCACTCCGCCCGCCCGGTGGGGAACTGTTCTCCCGGCACCGACAGGCATCCCTCCACGTCATCGTCTGGGTCGGGCATGGTCTCGGGGATCTCGGAGGTCTCGAGCACCGGGTTGATCACCTCGCCGCGCCGGCGCCCACCGGCGGTGCGCTCGCGGTCGGGGCAGTCGTAGACGAACATCCGCAGGCCCACACCCACCTGATTGGCGGCCAGGCCCACTCCGTGTGCGGCGTCCATGGTGTCGTACATGTCGTCGAGCAGCTTCACCGTCTCGGCCGACGGGCGGCCCTCGGCGTCGAGTTGCACCGGTTCGGTGGGCCGGTGCAACACCGGTTCGCCGACGATGCAGATCGGTAGTACAGGCATGGGATGCAACATTACTGCGCGCCGGTGAGCGGCCGCGCCGGCCCGGGCGAGTCACGCCGGCTCCCCACGGCCCCCGTGGTTAGATGGCTACGAACCACACCGCTGTCATTCGCATTCCACATCGACGCGAGCGGCAGCGGTCGGCAAGGGTTACTGGTCGAAGAGATCCCGGGGCGCAACCGGGGGGCGATCTTGAGGGAGCGAGATGGACGGCGCAGCAGCGCGTAGCCAGAAGCAGGGCGATCACCCCACACCCGACCCCGCCGCCGGACAGGCCGCGACGGATCCGCACGAGGTGGGTCCGGATGGACTGTCGCGTCGCGAGCACGACATCCTGGCGTTCGAACGGCAGTGGTGGAAGTACGCGGGCGCCAAGGAAGAGGCGATCAAGGAATTGTTCGGGCTGTCGGCCACCCGGTACTACCAGGTGCTCAACGCACTGGTCGACCGGCCCGAGGCGCTGGCCGCCGACCCGATGCTGGTGAAGCGGCTGCGCAGGCTGCGCGCATCGCGGCAGAAGGCCCGCGCGGCGCGGCGCCTGGGGTTCGAGATCACCTGAACGCTGGTCGGGGCATGGTGCAGGTCGTGCGTTAAGGTCGTCGGTGATGAACCCTGATCGCGAGCCGAATCGTCTCCCGTTGCGGGCCGGTGCCATGCTGCTCATCGCCGTGGCCATCGTCTTCGTGGCACTGGGATGGCACTCCGCGGCGACGTCCGGCCAGAATCCCGACGAGGGACTCGAGGCCGCCGGGTCGAGCGCACCGAAGGCTTCCCCCACCGCCACGTCGCCGTCTGTGGCGGCCGGGGCCGCCCGCCTGTGCGTGATCAACGCCGGGTCGATAACCGGACTGGCGTCCGAGGTCAGCAATGACCTGAAGCAGAAGGGTTTTCGCACCGCCACCCCGACGAACTATTCGGGGAGCAGCTTCACCGAGAACACCATCTTCTACGACGATCCCACCCAGCAGGCCGAAGCCAAGAAGGTGGCCGACGCGCTCGGCAACGACGCGAGCGTCGAGGAGCGTCCCTCGTCGTTCACCATGTGCCGCGACGGGATACCTGTCGTGGTGGTGACGAGATGAGGGACCTTCTCCAGTCGCGGCGCGTGAACGGGACACACTATTCTTCCGGCGGGGTGCACGCCCGGCCGCATCGCACGGCCCACAACGGATTCACCCACAACGGATTCATAGGAGCGACATGACCGGCAGTAGGAAACCTGGCACGACGACGCTGCGCACCCTCGCGGTGCTCGCCTCGGCGGGTGCGATCGGCCTGGCCCTGGCCGGATGCTCCGTCGACGAGTCCTCCACGTCGGCTCCCGGCACCACCCCGTCCGTGGTGACCGGCAACCAGGCACCTCCCGGCGAGGTCGACGATGCCGATCAGGTCCCGAAATCGGGCGCGGAAACCGCGGTCGCGAACCTCGTCGACACCAAGGGCAACACCGTGGGTGAGGCCACCTTCACCCCGTCGGGTTCGTCGGTGAAGGTCGACGTGCGCGTCACCAAGGGGCTTCCGGCGGGCTTCCACGGAATGCACATCCACGAGAACGGCGTGTGCACCGCCGGGGGCGACCAGCCGTTCTCCTCGGCCGGCGGGCACCTCCAGGTCGACGGCAACACCTCGCATCCCTCCAGCGGCGACCTGGTGTCGATCAACATCCTCGCCGACGGCACCGGCGAAACCATCACGTCGACCGACGCGGTGACGCTCGAGCAGATCACCGGCAAGGCCATCGTCATCCACGAGAAGCCGGACAACTTCGGCAACATCCCCAATCGCTATGCCCCCGCACCCGACGCCGAGACCCTCAAGACCGGTGACGCCGGCAGTCGGATCGCGTGCGGTGTGATCACGGTCAAGGGCTGACCCCAACGGTGGCGCCGCCGTCCATCGAGTTTCACGGATCGCCGAATCCCACCCTCGGCGTCGAATGGGAGTTCGCGCTCACCGACAAGCGGACCGGTGATCTCGCGAACTCTGCTGCCGACCTGTTCTCCCTTGTGGCCGAACGCTTTCCGGAACGCGGCGGCAAGATCCACAAGGAGTTGCTGCGTAACACCGTCGAACTGGTCACCGGCATCTGCACCACCACCGCCGAAGCGGTCGACGATCTGTCGGCGACCCTCGACGTGGTCCGCACGCTCACCGAGGATCTCGGCGTCGACCTGTACGGGGCGGGCACCCACCCGTTCGCCGAGTGGTCCACGCAGTTGCTCACCGAGGGACATCGGTACGCGGAACTGATCAACCGCACCCAGTGGTGGGGTCGGCAGATGCTCATCTGGGGCGTGCACGTCCATGTGGGCATCGACCGCCGCGACAAGGTGCTGCCGATCCTCTCGTCGCTGCTGAACTACTACCCGCATCTGCTCGCGCTGTCGGCGTCGTCGCCGATGTGGTCGGGTCAGGACACCAGCTACGCCAGCAACCGGGCCATGATGTTCCAGCAGCTACCCACCGCGGGGCTGCCGTTCCAGTTCCAGACGTGGACCGAGTTCGAGGGATTCGTCGCCGACCAGAAGACCACCGGCATCATCGACCACATCAACGAGATCCGGTGGGACATCCGGCCGTCACCGCACCTGGGCACCATCGAGGTCCGGGTGTGCGACGGGATGACCAACGTGGCCGACCTGTCGGGCATCGTCGCGTTGATCCACTGCCTCGTCGTCGACCTCGACCGCAGGTTGTCGGCGGGTGAGACGCTGCCGCAGATGGCGCCGTGGCTGGTGCAGGAGAACAAATGGCGGGCCGCCCGCTACGGCCTCGACGCGATCGTCATCCTCGACTCGCACTGCAACGAACGGCTGGTCACCGACGATCTCGCCGACGTGCTGCGCCGGCTGGAACCGGTGGCCGCCGACCTGGGCTGTCTCGACGAGCTCGCGCGGGTGGCCCTCATCGCCGACGGTGGCGCCAGCTACCAGCGCCAGCGCGCGGTCTACGAGCAGACCGGCGACATGCGGGCCGTGGTGGCCTCGGTGGTCGACGAGCTGGGCTGAGGGGGCGCGACACGACGCACGGTCGTCAGTCGCGAGTGCGGTCGTCCTCCCGCGCCTCTGATTCCTTCCCGCGCACGTAATCGACGACGCGGGAAGGAAAAAGAGCCGCGGGAGCCGTGTCGAGGCAGTCCGAGCTCAATCCACATCCCCACGTTCCAACTGATCCTGCGCGATCAGACCGTCGCGCGCCCGCTGCTCCTGATAGACCAGCCGTCCGATGCGCTGGGCCACCACCGGCGCGGTGATCAGCGCGAACAGTCCGGTGAGGATCAGCATCCCGACGTCGACACTGCCGCTGAGTCGAATGCAGGCGCCCACCAGAACCTGCAGCAGCCCGAAGGTCTGCGGTTTGGTGGCGGCATGCATCCGGCTGAGCGTGTCGGGGAACCGCAGCACCCCGATCGACGCGGTCAACGCCATCAGCGCGCCGGTCACCAAGAAGATCGAACTGACGATGTCGACTACCACCGGCCCACCCCCGGCCCGCAGATCATTGCTGATCATCCCGCACGCGGAAGCGGGCGATGGCGATCGACCCGACGAAGCTGACCAGCGACAACGCGACGATCGCGGGCACCACGGTGGTGTCGCGGCTGTACGCCGCCCACACCGCCAGACCGCACATCGCCAACGCGATCAGGGTGTCGAGTGCCACCACCCGGTCCAGCGTGCTCGGGCCCATCAGGATGCGCGTAGTGGTCAGTACGGCCGCGACGAGCAGGCACCCGGTGACGACGAACCACACCACCGTCATGAGTTCTCCTCCGCGGTGAGCGCGATGCGTTCGGTGACGCGAACGTGGTGATAGTTGTCGTCGATGCCGTGATACGGGCTCGGATGCCACTCGCTGTCACGCTCGAACGCCTTGATGAACATGCGCTCGACGAACTCGATCTGTTGGTAGAAGGAGCGGACCTTCTTCTCCGAGCGGACGTCGAAGACGTGCACGTAGAGCATGCGACGCAGATGGTCGATCTCGAGCACCATCGTCCCGGGTACGAGGTTGAGATAGTCCACGGCCAGGGTGAGCACCATGTCGGATTTGATGGCCACCCGCACCCGGATCACCGCGCCCATCGGCCGGTAGCCGGGTCGCAGCGCGGCCACCGCCACCTGCGCGCTGGACACGAAGAAGTCGATGACCAGGCGGGTGACGAGCCGGATCACCGACAAGGGGTGAATCCGGCCCTCCACCGGTACCCGCGGCAGCGGCAGCAGCAGCTGGATGGCGATGCCGAGCACCACGCCGGCGATGACGTTGGCCCACGAGAGCGTGCCCCACAGCAGCACCCACACGAAGGCGAGCCACGCGATGGTCCACAATCGCACCGCGACCTCACGCGAGTCGCTGCCGAGCCACGACGGGATACGCAGGTGCTCCCGCAACCAGACCAGCGCCTTGACGGTGTTCCAGAACAGGAACAGTAGCGACACCCGCCAGGCGTTGACGATGAATGAGCGCACCGGGCCCTTGCCGGGTGCGCGGACCGGGGTCGGCCGGGTGGGGCGAGGTGAGTCGTCGCTCATCGGTCACCACCTCCCAACACGGACTCGATGTACACGCCGCGGTCGGTGATGTCGGCGGCGGCGCGGTCGGTGAATCCGAGGATCGGGCCCGCCCAGAAGGTGAGTGCCAGGCCCGCGGCCACCATGATCACGGTCGGCACCACCATTGTCACCGGCATCCGGCCCACGTCCTCGCGGTCGTCGAAGGCGACGTCGGAGCGCTCGTCGATCAGCGCCGACGGAGTGCTGTCGGCAAGTGAGCCCTCGGGTGCGTCGGCCCGGGGCCGCCAGAACGCCTTGGTCCACACCCGCGCCATCACGTACAGCGTGAGCAGGCTGGTGATCACCGACCCGGCCACCAGAATCCAGGCCAGCACCGACCCGTCGGTGGCGCCCGCCTGGATCAGCGCCACCTTGCCGATGAACCCCGAGAACGGCGGGATACCGCCGAGGTTGAGTGCTGGAATCAGGAACAGCCCGGCCAGCAGCGGGCTGGCGATCAGACCACCGAGACGACGTAGCGACGCCGATCCGGCTTGCCGTTCGATCAGACCGACCACCAGGAACAACGTGGTCTGCACCAGGATGTGGTGGGCGACGTAGAAGATGGCCGCCGATGTGCCGATCACCGACGACAACGCGATGCCGAAGATCATGTACCCGATGTGAGATACCAGCGTGAACGAGAGCAGACGTTTGATGTCGGACTGTGCGATCGCACCCAGGATGCCGACGATCATCGTCACCAACCCGGCCACCATCAGCACGTTGTCCATCGAACCGCCGGGGAACAGCAGCGAGTGCGATCGGAGGATCGCGTAGACGCCCACCTTGGTGAGCAATCCGGCGAACACCGCGGTGACCGGTGCCGGCGCCGTGGGATAGGAGTCCGGCAGCCACGACGAGAGCGGGAACACCGCCGCCTTGATGCCGAACGCCACCAGCAGCACCGCGAACAACGCGTTGCGGGTGCCCTCGGGTACGTGGTCGAGGCGCAGCGACATCTCCGCGAGGTTGAGGGTGCCGGTGGTGGCGTAGGCGAACGCGATGCCGGACAAGAAGACCAGCGACGACACCATCGACACCATCACATAGGAGGCGCCCGCGCGGACCCGTTCGCGGCTCGCGCCGACGGTGAGCAGCACGAAGCTCGCCGACAGCAGGATCTCGAAGGACACGAAGAGGTTGAAGAGGTCGCCGGCGAGGAACGAGTTGCACACGCCGGCGCACAGGATCAGATAGCTCGGCAGGAAGATCGACACCGGCTGCTCGGACGTGCCGTCCCGGATACCCTGCCCGATCGCGTACAGCACCACGCACAGCAACACCGTGCTGGACACCACCAGCATCAGCGACGCGAGCTGATCGACGACCAGGGTGATACCGAGCGGACCGTTCGGGAAGCCCTTGGATCCCCATCCGCCGATGCGCACCGAAAAGGTGCCGTAGGTGTTGGTCAGGTAGAGCATCATCGCCGACGCGGCGAGCGCGGTCGAGATCGCCGACACGGTCACGATCCGCTGCAGCAGGGGACGTCGCCCACCGAGCAGGGTGACGGCGGCGCCGAGCAGCGGCACCAGGGTGGGCAGGACGATCAGGACGGGGATCCACGAGGGTTGCGGGATCATCGGTCACCGCCGGACTCGTCGGTCTCTTCGAGGCCGATCTCGTCGATCACCTCGTTGTCCGACGGCATCAGGTCGGTCTCGATCTTCATCCGGTGCACTTCGGCGTACTGTTCGGGGGTCAGCGGGTTCCCTTCGTCGTCGAAGAGGTCGCCCGCGCCGGTGTCGGCGCCGGTCAGCGGGTCGTCGCTGCGGTCGCGGTCGGGTGCGGTGCGCAGGTCGCCGTGGCGCAGCTTGCGGTCCTCGGTGTCGTCCTCGAGGTCGTCGTCGTCACGGTTGAGGACGAACAAGCGGTACACCAGGGCGAGGATGAACGCCGCCACGCCCATGGTGATGACGATGGCGGTGAGCACCATCGCCTGTGCCAGCGGGTCGGCGTCGTGCGGCCGGTTCTCCGATTCGCGGCCCAGGATCGGTGGATCGCCCATGGCCCCGGAGATCACCAGGATCATCAGGTTGATCGCGTTGCCGCACAGCAGCAGCCCCAGCAGCATGCGGATCAGGCTGCGTTCCATCAGGAGGTAGGCGCCGCACGCCGCGAGCACGCCCGCCACGATGAGCAGCCCCAGGTTCACGTTCACGAGCCCGCCTTTGCGCTCGTGGTCAGCACCGACCCGGCCGCCACGGGGTTCTCGACGTCCAGCCGCGCACCGAGGCTGCGCAGGATGTCGAGCACCAGGCCCACCACGATCAGGTAGATGCCCAGATCGAAGAACAGCGCGGTGACCAGTTTGATGTGGCCCAGCACCGGGACGGTGATGGTGAACACCGCCGAGGACAGCGCGGGCGCACCCAGGAACAGCGACGTGGCCGCGGTGCCCGCCGAGATCAGCAGACCCGCGCCGAGGAAGGTGCCCGGTTCCACCGGCAGCGCCTCGCCGAGTTCGTAGCGTCCGCCGGCGAGGTACCGCAGCACCAACGCGAGTCCCATGGTGAGACCGCCGGCGAAGCCGCCGCCGGGCGAGTTGTGACCCGCGTAGAAGAAGTACACCGACAGCACCACCATGGTCGGGAACACCAGTCGGGTGGTCACCTCCAACACCATCGAGCGGTGTCGGGGGTCGCGGAATTCGCTGCCGAGCAGCCACGTGGTGCGGTCGGGCGGGATCGGATCGTCGTCGTCGGAACCGTTGGCGATCGCGACGAGTCGCGCGGCGTCGGCCACCCGCGGCGCGGCGCCGAAGCGGCGGTTGCGGAACACCATCGACGCGACGCCGGTGGCCGCGACGATCAGCACGCTGACCTCGCCGAGGGTGTCCCAGGCGCGGATGTCGACGAGCAGCACGTTCACCGCGTTCGCCCCGTGGCCCCACTTGTAGGCGGCCTCCGGGATGTCGACGGCCAGCGGCTGTCCCGTGCGCGCCGCGGCGGCGAACAGGCCGACCACGACGAGCATCGTGCCGAACGCGATGCCGATGAGCGCACGTAACGGTTTGAAGCCGGTGGCGTGACGCGGTTCGGGTTCGGCGGGCAGCTTGCGGAGCACCAGAACGAAGATGACGAGCGTCAGCGTCTCCACCAGGAACTGGGTGAGCGCGAGGTCGGGGGCGCCGTACAACGCGAACAGCACGCCGCAGCCGTAGCCGGTGACCCCGACGACGAGGGTGGCCGCGAGCCGGTTGCGCAGGATCGGGGCGGCGATCGCGGCGGCCACCATGATGCCGCCGACCACCAGTTGTGTCGCGGAATCGAATCCCCGCGGGGTCAGCCGGTCGCGGGCGCCGAGGAACAGCACGATGATCGGGAACACGATCGTCGTCGACAGGATCACACCCTGCGTGATCGGCAGCGACCCGCGCTGGGTGTTGCGGGTGACCATCAGTGACAGGGTGTCGGCGCCGCGCAGGGTGGCGTCGTAGATGCGGTCGGCATTCAGCAGCGGCCGGTAGCGGAAGAGCAGGTCGCGCATCTGCCTGATCAGCACGAACAGCGCCGCGCCGCCGACGATCACGATGATCGAGAACACCACCGGAAGCCCGAAACCGTGCCACATGGCCAGGTGCTCGATGCTGTGTCCATAGGTGGGCAACGTTTCTGCGTAGGGCTCCACGGCGTCGCCGATCAGTGGGCTGGCGAACCCGGTCACCACGCCGAGGACCGCGAGGACGGCCGGCGACAGGTAGAACATCGCGCCGGGCGGATGCATCTGGGCCACCGCGCGGCTGGGCAGGTGGCGGACCTTTCGGCCGAAGGCACCCCACAGGAACCGGCAGGTGTAGGCGAAGGTGAGCACCGAGCCGAGTAGCAGCACGATGTCGACGGCGTGCGCCTGCCACGGCTGCAGCGACCCGGTGTCCCAGACCGACGCGAACGCGGTCTCCTTGCCGACGAAACCCATGGTGAACGGCAGACCCGCCATGCTGGCGCCGGCGAGCGCGGCGATGACGGCCAGCCACGGCAGCCGATGGCCGAGGCGGGCGAGTTTGCGGACGTCGCGGGTGCCGGTGGAGTGGTCGATGATGCCGACCACCATGAACAGCGACGCCTTGAACATGGCGTGCGCGAGCAGCATCGCGAGCGCGGCCATCGCGACGTTCGCGTCGCCCATGCCGAACAGCACCGCGAGAAAGCCGAGTTGGGAGACGGTGCCGAAGGCGAGGATCAGTTTGAGGTCGAGTTCGCGCAACGATCGCCAGCCGCCCAGCATCATCGTGAACGCACCGAGACCCACCACCATCACCTGCCAGCTGGTCAGCACCGCGAACGGCGGCGCCAGCCGGGCGATCAGATAGATGCCCGCCTTGACCATCGCGGCGGCGTGCAGGTACGCGCTGACCGGGGTGGGCGCGGCCATGGCGCCCGGCAGCCAGAAGTGGAACGGGACGATGGCCGATTTGCTGAGCGCGCCGACGAGCACCAGGATCACCGCGACGTCGAGGTAGATGCCGGCGTCGGGCGGGTTGGCCACCAGATCGGAGAGCAGGTAGCTGCCGCTGCGCTCGCCGAGCATGACGATGCCGACCAGCATCGCCAGGCCGCCCAGGGTGGTGACGAGTAGTGCCTGCGTCGCCGACCGTCGTGCTGTCGCGCGGATGCGATAGAACCCGACGAGCATGAACGACAAGACCGTCGTCAGTTCCCAGAACACGTAGAGCACCAGCATGTTGTCGCTGGTGACGAGCCCGAACATGGCGGCGGCGAAGGCGATCATCTCGCCGCCGAACACGGCGACCCGCGGGCGCGCGTCGTCGAAGTAGTGGGCGCAATAGCAGAGCACCAGCGCACCCACACCCAGGATCAGCACCGACATGATGGCCGAGAGGGTGTCCATGCGCAGGACGATGTCCATGTGCAGGGTCGGCGCCCAGCTCAGAGTTTCGACGTCGGCCGGTTGATGCGCGTCGGGCCAGTTCGCGATGACCCAGATCAGCCCGCCGAGAGGCGCGAGCGCCAGCACGTAGAAGCCCCGCGTACCGATCGCGCGGATGATCGCAGGTGCGATGAGCGCACAGACGACCAAGCCGGCCAACACAATCAGCAAGGGCACTCCGTCTTCGTGGTCCCGGCCTGTGTGTCCGGGCTTCTGCGTCCGGGTCTTCGGTCTCCGGCGGGGTGTCGTGGGCTCCTGGGCCCAGCCGCTACTTTACCGTTGCAACCATGTTGCGGTTCGTCGGCATCGTCGTCGCTGCGCTCGCGTGCGCGCTCCTCGTCGGTGGTTGCTCGTCGGATGAGCCCGACCAGATCAAGGGTGTGCCGCTGCCCGCCGACTTCCCGCGCGAGCAGGTGCCGCTGATCGATGGGACCGCGCTGAGCGCGCAGGGGGATCGCAAGTCGGGGTGGACGCTGACCATCCAGGCGCCCGCCACCGACACCAACGTTCTGGACAAGGCGGTGCGCACCCTGACCGACGCCGGGTACTCCGAGTCGCAGCGCACCAATGACGGCGGGCAGTCGGTGGTGGTGCTCTCCGCCGACAAGGACGCCACCACCTACTGGGTGCAGGTCGGGGTGTCGCCGGCCGCGGCGGCGGGAGCATCCGCCGTGTTCTACCAGGTCACCGCCGGTTGACCCGATTGGGTGCGGCCTGACCGCTCACAGGTAACCCGAAGGAGTCGGGCAGTACCGCACAAGCCGTCGTCGGCACTGTGGATCTCACCAGTCACATTGCCGAAAGTGAGCACTCCACGATGTCCGCACCCACCTCCCCGACGCCCGAACATCCCGACACCGGTGGTGTCACCGTCGCGGAGCCGCAGCAGAGCACCGAGCCGTATCCGAACCAGCAGCAGCCGTATCAGCCCGCACAGCCCTATCAGCCCGGGCCCGCCGGGTTCGGTCCGGTGTCGGCCAAAATCAAGAACGCCATCATCGCCGGCGGCATCGGGTTGGCCGTCGGATTCGGTCTGCTCGGGTTCGGTGCCGGCTATGTCGTCGGGCACGAGAACTCGTCCGGATCGCAGAACTCCTGGCAGCGTGGTCCCGGCATGAACGGCGGTCCGGGTATGAACGGCGGTCCGGGTATGAACAGCGGGCCGGGCATGAACGGGCAGCTGCCCGGCGGCTCGAACGGTCAGATGCCACAGATGCCGGGCATGGGTCAGAACGGCCAGACCCCGAACGGCCAGACCCCGCAGACCCCGAACGGCCAGACCCCGCAGGCCCCCACCCAGACCCAGCAGGCCCCCGCCCAAACCAGCTGAGTCGAGCGTGCCCAGAATCCCGTCGAGCGTGCCCAGAATCCCGTCGAGCGTGCCCAGAATCCGGTTGACCGGGCCCAAGTGGGCACGCTCGACGCCCAAGAGGGCACGCTCGACGCGCAAGTGGGCACGCTCGACGCGCAAGTGGGCACGCTCGACGCGCAAGTGGGCACGCTCGACGCGCAAGTGGGCACGCTCGACGCGCAAGTGGGCACGCTCG
>NZ_JBSFQI010000021.1:62021-70211 GCF_053588635.1 Gordonia sp. NPDC003425
GACGGGGCGAGGTCAGTCGAGGCGGCGCTGCGCGTAGGCGCGTAGGCTCTCCACCTGGTCCGGGTCGAGGGATGGTCGTACCCGGGTGCGCGCGTCGGCGATGTCGTCGGCGCTGACCGTTGCGGCGTCGATGTCGCGTCGCATCGCGGCCAGCGCCGCCTCGCGGAGCAGTGCCGAACAGTCCGCGGCGGAGTATCCGTCGAGGTCGGCGGCCAGCGCGTCGAGGTCGATGCCGTCGGCCAGTGGCACCTTGCGGCCGGCGGTGCGCAGGATGTCGGCGCGCGCCGTGGCGTCCGGTGGCGGCACGAACACCAGCCGTTCCAGCCGGCCTGGCCGCAGCAACGCCGGGTCGACGAGGTCGGGCCGGTTGGTGGCGCCGAGCACCACCACGTCCTGGAGCGGTTCGACGCCGTCGAGTTCGGTGAGCAGCGACGCGACGACGCGGTCGCCCACCCCCGAGTCGGTGGACTGTCCCCGGCGTGGGGCCAGCGCGTCCACCTCGTCGAGGAAGATCAGCGACGGCGCGGATTCACGCGCCCGTTCGAACAGGTCCCGCACGGCCTTTTCCGACGATCCGACCCACTTGTCCATCAGTTCGGCACCCTTGACCGTGTGCACCGACAGTCGGCCCGACGCAGCCAGCGCACGTACCACGAACGTCTTGCCGCACCCCGGCGGACCGAACAGCAACACACCGCGCGGCGGGTCCACCCCCAGCCTGGTGAACGTGTCGGGATGCTGCAGCGGCCACAGCACCGTCTCGGTGAGCGCCTGCTTGGTCTCGGTCATGTCCCCGACGTCGTCGAGGGTGATCGACCCCACCGCCACCTCGGGGGAGTCGAGTCGCGACACCGGCCGGATCACTTCCAGCGCACCGAGCAGATCCTCGTGGGTGAGGGCGGGTTCGGTGGCGTCGGCGGTTGCGCGGGCCGCGGCCCGCAGCGCGGCCTCGCGGGCCAGGGCCGCCAGGTCGCCGGCGACGAATCCGGGGGTCCGTGCCCCGATCGTTTCCAGGTCGAGGTCGCCGTCGGTGGGCACGCCCGCGAGGATCGCGCTGAGCAGTCGCGCCCGCAGCGCCGCATCGGGCAACCCGACCACGAGTTCACGATCGCATAGGTCCGGCGCCCGCAGCCGGGTGTCGAGCCGCACCGGTTCGGCGGTGGTGGCGATCAGCGCGATACGCGCAGCGGCATCCCCGTCGGCCGCGATCGCCGCCCGCAGCGCATCGAGGATCAGCGTCGACACGGGCTCCGGGTCGGCGGGCAGCAGCGCGTCGGCGTCGGTGATCAGCAACACCCCCGCACCGTCAGCGCGTAGCGCGGCGATCGCATCGGTCACGACGCGCAGCCGGGCGGTGGCCTCCAGCGCACCCGCGGTGGGGCCGTCGATCGTGATCAGGGTGCGATGCGCGCACACCGAACGCGCCAGCGTTGCCTTTCCCGCGCCCGCCGGCCCGGTGATCAGCACACCGAGCCGCGGCACGGCCCCGAGTTTGCGCAGCACCTCGGGCTCATCGAGCGTGATCGACAGCCATTCGGTGAGTTTCGCGATCTGGTTGTCGACGCCCACCAGCTCCGACACCGGTCGCACCCGCGGCGCCGCCGACCCCGCGCCGGGCACCGACACCGACCGCATCCCGCCCGCTGCCGCCGCCCCGCTTCCCGACGCAGCCCCGCTTCCCGACGCAGCCCCGCTTCCCGACGCCCCGCTTCCCGACGCAGCCCCCGACACGGGCGCGGCCACCATCGACCGGGCCGCCGCAACCCCGCCCGTCGGCGCGGCACCGTCGGCCCACAGCACCGCCGTCGACGGTTGCACGCTCACCGGCCCGCCCGGGTCGGTGGCGGTCACGGTCAGCAGCTCGTTGGTCCAGGTGATGCCGACGGCGAGGGTCAGCGTCCGCGTCGCCGACCCCGCGGTGAGTTCGGGACCCAGGTCGCGCGGCAACAGCGACACGGTGTCGCCGATGGAGAGCACCTTGCCCAGCAGTGCGCGGCGCAGTGTCGCCTCGTCGACGCCGCGGGCGGCCAGACGCGATCCGCTCACCCGCACCCGCGTCGCCCCCTGCACCACCACCGGCGCGATCACCACCGACGCGTTCTCCCGCACGCCCGCGTTGGAGAATGTGATGTCGTCGAGCAGTGCCGTGCCGGTGGGTGCGTCAGCCGCGGTCGCGGCCACCACCGCCGCGGTCACCCGGGCGCCGGTGATGGTGATGCCGTCCCATTCCCGCAGGCCGAGCGCGGTGAGCACCTCGGGATGCACACGCACGATGCCGCGGCGGGAGTCCGCCGCCGACGGATTGATCCGCGCGGTGAGGGTGAGCTGGTTGGCGCCGGAGGTCACGTCGGCTCGTCCGGGCTCGTCGACGTGGCCGGCTCAGCGGGTACCGACCCGGGTTCGGGCGGGCGCGGCGTGGGCTTGTGCAACCCGAGGCGCGCCTCCGACTTGCGGGGGTGCGGGCCTTGTCGTCGTGGCTGCCGTCGGGCGCGTGCGCGACGTTCCGCGCGGCGCTCACCGGGGGAGTCGTCCCAGAATTCGGGGCGGGCCTGCACCCACCGGCGGCTGCGCCAGGCGAACGGGATGTGCGCGGCGTAGGCCGCCACCGCGATGATCATCAGCACGTACGGGTAGGTGAGCAGCAGCGCAGCGGCGATCGCCACCACGATCAGCAGTCCTGCCATCGCCCGCGGTGGCACCGCGGTGGCCTTGAACGACGCGGTGGGTATCCGGCTCACCGCGAGGAACGCCACCAGCACCAGCCATGTCCCGACCGCCGGCGGCGAGGTCCACCATCCGTCGCCGAACTGCTGTTGCAGTCCGATCGGCAGCAGCGCGACGATCGCGGCCGCCGGCGCCGGTACTCCGACGAAGAAGTCGCGGGTGTAGCGCGGCGCGTCGACGTCGTCGAGCAGGGTGTTGAAGCGCGCGAGCCGCAACACGATCGCGCAGCAGTACACCAGGGTCAGCAGCCAGCCGACGTCGGCGCCCTGCATCAGATGCAGGTAGATGATCAGCGCGGGCACCACGCCGAAGTTGATGGCGTCGGCCAGTGAATCGATCTCGGCGCCGATCCGGCTGGTGGCTCCCATCATCCGCGCCACCCGGCCGTCGATCCCGTCGAGCAGTGCCGCGGCCACCACCAGCGCCATCGCGAGATCGACATTGTGGTTGGCCGCTGCGCGCACCGCGGTGAGTCCCGCGCAGATCGCCAGGATGGTGAGTGCCGACGGCACGAACATCCGGCTGGCCGCCGCCTGCCTGCGCAGCGCCCCGATTTCGTGCGCATCGACATCGCCCGGGTACCGGCGGGTGCCGTGCCCGGCCGGCGTGCGGTGAACGGGCGGTGTGCGGCGCACTGAGGGGGTGCGTTCGGCCCGGTGCGGACTCATCGCGTCGCTCTCATCCCTCGCCGAGCACGGCGAGCGGGGTTTCGGCGCCGACGGTGCGCTGCCCGACGAGGACCCGCGGCGCGGTACCGCGCGGCAGATAGACGTCGACGCGTGAACCGAACCGGATGAGCCCGTAGGTGTCGCCGACGTGCAGCGTGTCGCCGACCCCCGCGTGGCACACGATCCGGCGTGCGATGAGACCCGCGATCTGCACCACCGCGATGTCGGTGTCGGGGCCGTCGGTGTCGGGACTGCCTGCGCCGAAGTGGTTGGGCCGCAACACCATCGTGGTGCGTTCGTTGGCGTCGCTGGCTTCGGGAAGGTCGGCGGAGAGGAACTGTCCGGGCGTGTGGGTCACCGAGATCACGCTGCCGTCGACGGGCACACGCTGCACGTGTACGTCGAAGATCGACAGGAACACCGACACCCGGGGCCGCGCCGCGTCGCCGAGTCCCGATTCCGGCGGCGGTACCGCCTGGTCCACCAGGCTCACGGTGCCGTCGGCGGGGGCCACCACGACGTGCGGGGCGGTCGGCGGAACCCGTGGCGGATGCCGGAAGAACGCGGCACACGCACCGGCCGCCGCGGCGGCGGGCACGGCGATCCAGCGATGACGTCGGCCGGCCAGCGCGACGGCCGACGCACCGGCGACGAACGGCAGTCCGGCGGGATGGATCGGGGGTACCGTCTCACGGATCAGGGCGACGACGTGCGCGGGATCGAATGCTCCCGACGCTGCCGCTGCAGCGCCCGCTGGTGCGTCCGGTCGCGGGCGCCTGGCCACGTGTGAACCTCCCATGTCGGATCGGCCGGATTTCTCCGGCACTGCAGTTCAGCTTAGAGTGCCGACGCTGCCGGGGGCGATCAGGTGAATCCCGCAGGCAGGCAACACCGGCCCGGACGCCTGCTCGCCCGCACCACAGCAGGGCGCTACAGCACGATGGTGTCGACGTCGCTGCCCGCGGGCAGCGCGGTGACGTCGGCGGGCACGTCGATCAACACATTCGACGCCGCGAGATACCGCAGGTGATGGGATGCGGGCGGCCCGATCGGTTCGACGGTCCACGGCCCGTCACCGGCGGGCGCGGCGAGCACGCCCCGCAGGAACTGGCGTTTGCCGCCGGGCGAGCGGATGTCGTGCGACAACCGCGCCGACTGCGTGGGCCGGTGGGGCGGCAGACCCATTGCCGCGCGCAGCGGCGGCCGGATGAACACCTCGAACGAGACCAGCGAACTCACCGGATTGCCGGGCAGCGTGATGATCGGCACCGCCCGACCGTCGGGTGCCCGATGATGTCCGCCGCCCTGCGGCATCCCCGGTTGCATCGCCACCTTGACGAATTCCACCGTGCCGCCGGCGTGCAGCGCCTCCTTGACCACCTCGTAGGCGCCGGCACTCACCCCGCCGGAGGTGATGATGAGGTCGGCGTCGCCGGACACCTCGTCGAGGCGGGCGAGGAAGTCGGCGGTGTTGTCGGGCACGAAGTGGACGTGGCGGGCCGCGGCCCCCGCCACGTCGGCCGCTGCGGTCAGCATGGCACCGTTGGATTCATAGATCTGCCCGTGCCGCAACGGTTTTCCCGGCTCCACCAGCTCCGAACCGGTGGACAGCACCACCACCCGCAGCGGCCGGAACACGGCCACCTCGGTGATGCCGAGCGCGCACAGGAGTCCCACCTGGGCGGGCTCGATCACGGTGCCGGCCGGCAACGCCGGTGCGTCGCGCTCGATGTCGGAGCCCGCGGTGCGGACGTGTTTGCCCGACGGCACCGCCGCGAGCATCCCGACCGTGCCGTCGGCGGCGAGATCGAACCCGGTGTCGGTGAGTTCCACCGGCACCACGGCATCGGCCCCGGCGGGAAGTGGTGCGCCGGTCATGATCCGCGCCGCGGTGCCGGGTGGCAGGGCGAGTTCGTCGGTGCGTCCGGCGGGGATGTCGGCGTCGACGGGTAGTCGCGTCGGACTCTGCTCGGTGGCGGCGGTGACGTCGGCGGCGCGCACCGCGTAGCCGTCCATGGCGGAGTTGTCGAAGGGGGGCAGGGGAATCGGCGCGTGGATGTCGGTGGCGGTGACCCGGCCCACGGCGTCGGCGACGCCGCACATCACCGGCTCGGGTGAACCGAACAATGCCGACACCGCTCGTTGATGGTCGCTGACCGATCGCATCCGCCCAGCATGCCATCGTCGGATCGGTGGCTGCGACGTGTACCGGTGATGACCGCCGCCCGTACTGCGGATGTCCCCGGGCGGCACTAGATTCGCACTATGACGCTGGGCGTGCTGTTGGACATCGACGGGGTGATGGTCACCTCGTGGCAGGCGCTGCCCGGCGCTGTCGACGCGATCAAGACGCTCGCCGACCGCGGCTATCCGCGGATGTTCCTCACCAACACCACGTCTCGCTCGCGGGCGCAGATCGCCGAGGCGCTCGGCAACTGCGGATTCGACGTCGGGGCCGACGAGATCCTCACCGCGGCCAAGCTCACCGCGGAGTTCCTCAGTCGCAACTATCCGCACCGCAAGACGTGGGTGCTCAACGAGGGTCCGATCGCCGAGGACATGACGGGTATCGATCTCACCGACGACCCGGCGGAGGCCCAGGTCATCGTGCTCGGCGGTGCGGGTCCGGTGTTCACCCACGCCGCCTTGTCGACGGTGCTGGAGAGAATGCTCGCCGGGGTGCCGGTGGTGGCGATGCACCGGTCGTTGATCTGGTCCACCAGCGCGGGCCTCTCGATCGACACCGGGGTGTACCTCGAGGGTCTGGAGAAGGCGGCCGGACGCAAGATCCGCGCGATCGGCAAACCGTCGCCGCTGGGTTTCCGGGCGGCGGTCGACGTGATGAATCTCGAGCCCACGCAGGTGGTGATGGTGGGCGACGACATGTACAGCGATGTGCTCGGCGCTCAGGCGTCGGCGTTGATCGGGGTGCTGGTGCGCACCGGCAAGTTCCGCGACGAGGCCCTACGCGCCCTGCAACGTGACGAGTTCGGCCCGATTCCCGACTACGTCATCGACTCGATCGCCGAGCTACCCCCGCTGCTCGAAAAGCTCGACACCCGCTGACCGCGCGCCCCGCGCTCGCTGATTGAGCCCCTCCCCGCTGATTGAGCCCCTCCGCGCTGATTGAGCCTGTCGAAATCACGCCCCCCGCTGATTGAGCCCCTCCCCGCCGATTGAGCGCCCCCCGCTGATTGAGCCCCTCCCCGCCGATTGAGCCCCTCCGCGCTGATTGAGCCCCTCCGCTGATTGAGCCTGTCGAAATCACACAGCCCCGGCCGTCGCCGACTCCGCGGCCTTCTTGACCTTCCCCAGCGTCTCGGCCATCCCCACCTTCAGCTCGGCCTCGAACGAGTCGGCACCACCGAATACGAGATCCACCAGCGTCGACGACACCTTCGTCGTCGATCCGGCCACCTCACGGCGTTCGGTGACCTGCACGCCGCCGGATTCGTTCGGGGTGATCGCGTAGCTCCACACCGTGTGGTTCTCGGCGACGCGGAATCCGATTTCCTGATTGGGTGCAAAGCGCACCACCTTTGACGTGGTCGGCCACACGAGTGCGCCCCGCCGGTTGATGTTGACGGTCCGGGTACCGAGCTTTACGGGGCCGCCGAGTACGAACATCTTCTTGCACTGCGGACTCCACTCGCCCATTCGCGCGAGGTCGGACAGCACGGCCCACACCTGTGCGGGCGTGGCGTCGATGTCGATGGACTCTTCGATCAGTTCTGCGGTCATGGTTGCCCCTCGTCGACGGTCGGTCGGTCGGGTGTCACCCTATGGGCCTATTGTCTGACCGTCAATAAGCAGCTTCCACGCTGGAATGGAGGCCTCAGGAGATGAGGACGGCGGCGATCACGGCGCCGATGCCGACGAAGACGGACGCGGAGATCCAGCCTGCGGTGTGGGTTTCGTCGTCGAGCAGCAGCGTGCCCAGCTTGCCCGGGGTGAGCCAGTCGATGAGAACGAACGACCACATCATCACCGCGATGGCCAGCACCGCGTAGGCCAGCGTGTAGACCAATGCGCGCCACAACACCAGCATGCTGGTGTCGAATGCGGAGCCCACCAACACCAGGCCGAGGCCCACCACCATCGACACGGTGAGCAACACCGCGTTGCGGTTGTGATCCACCCAAACGGCCTGCCGGAGACGACCGGGGGTCACCAGGTCGAGTGCGGCGAAACCCACCACCAGCAGGGCCACGCCCATGATGCTGAAGGACGCGCCCCAGGCCAGGTTGTGACGCAGCAACTCCACCCGGGTTCTCCCGTCGTCGACGCCGCGGAATCGGGACCGCGGAACTCTCACGAGCACCCTAGCGCGCCGACGCTGCCAGTCCGAGGTTCTCGCGCAACCTTCGAGCTATCCGGTGTGGTGGAGTCGGACGATGTCGGTTCCGTCGGGGGTGTGGGTGTAGGTGACGTGGCTGTGGGTGGAGATGTGTGCGATCAGTTGGTGGTAAAGCATCGATTCCAGGGTGGATTCGATCTCAGATTCGATCTCAGATTCGATCTCGGATTCGTGTGCGGGTGGGGGCTCGTCGGGTAGGGGCTCGTCGGGCGTTGTGGGTGGATCGTGTGGTGTTGGGTGGGGTGGGCCGTGGATGTCGGCGCGGACGGCATCGAGGGTGTCGGCGAAGACGGTGCCGATGTCGGGGTGGCGGTTGATGTGTTCGGGGTTGGCGGGCATGCCGGGTTGGGTGTTGAGTTGCCAGGCCACGCGGCCGGTGTCGGGGCCGTCGTCGATGATGCGGGTGGTGTATTGGCCGGGGTTGGGGCCGACCATGGGATT